>JAFLCO010000209.1 GCA_017303535.1 Planctomycetota bacterium | reverse complement strand
GGCACAGCAGTATTGATCGGATCGAACTCGCCGCGAATTTCCGACGGTGCGTCGGTCTTGATGTCCCACATATCCTGATGCGGCGGTCCGCCGGCCAGGAAGATGTTGATCACCGCCTTGTGCCCGAGGCCGCGCCGTGCGGTCGGTGGGGAGGCGCCGGCAACCGTAGCGGTCGTCGCAGCCTGCGCTTCGAGGCGCAGCAAGTCGCCGAGCGTCAGACCTGCGCCGAGCGCACCGATCTGCAAGAAGTTGCGCCGGGAAAGGCGATCACAATAAGCGCGCGAATCAATGCGCGAACCGACGAGCGTGAGCATATCCCTGCTCCGTGACGGGGGGCGTGCGTGCGATGGTAGGTGCGATGCGGCGGGGGCGAGGGCGCGTGATGCGATCACTCGCGAGCAAACGACGAACACCGACGCGGCCTTGGGCGTAACAGCCGCGGCGGATCAATACTCAGGCGGGCATTCTTGCAGGCGGGATCAAACAGCCGAGTGCTTAATCGCTAGAGAGCGTCGAAGGGGCGTACGACGTTTCCTATTAAATTTGCACCCGGCAGACTACTCAAATAGTATTCTCGTCGACCGTGCGGAGCAAGATTTTGCGACAATTCTTCGAGCGCCTCAAGAGCGCTTCACGCCGGGTAAATGCACTAGGACGAAGGGGACGAATATGAGCCTGCCCGAAACCCGCCTCGTTTCGCTCTTGCGGGCGATTACGCTCACGGCGATTTTCCTCGCCCCGTACATTGCGGTCGGTTTCTCACGAGCCGCCACGCCGGAACTTGTGAGTGTTACGAAGATTTGGGACGCCGGTAATCACAACGCCTTCACCGATCTCATACGTTGGCACGATCGCTTCTGGTGTACCTTCCGCGAGGGAGACGACCACGTCGGCGGCGACGGCGCTCTGCGAGTCCTCACATCGACCGACGGCCAAACGTGGGAAAGCGCCGCCTTGCTGACGGAGAAGGGAATCGACCTGCGCGATCCAAAACTTTGCGTCACGCCCGACGACCGGCTGATGATCACGGCCGGTGGTTCCGTTTACGACGGCAAGACGCTGCTGGGCCGCCGCCCGCGCGTCGCCTTCTCCAGCGACGGCCGCACTTGGACGCCGACGCAAAAAGTGCTCCAAGAAGGGGAATGGCTCTGGCGCACCACGTGGCACGGCGGCGTCTGCTACGGCGCAGCCTACGACGCCTCGAAGCGCAGCACGCCCGCAGCCAAGGAAGCCGCCAAACTCACAAAGCCCGCCGAGCCCGGTCCGGCCGACTGGAAACTCAAGCTCTACAAGAGCGCCGACGGCATAAACTACGAACTCGTCCAGCATCTCGACGTTCCCGGCCATCCGAACGAAACCACGCTCCGCTTTCTGCCCGACGGTCGGATGCTGGCCATGGTCCGTCGCGAAGGGGGCAACACGATGGGCTGGCTCGGTACGGCCGCGGCCCCCTTCAAAGATTGGACCTGGCACGAAACCGGCTACCGTTTCGGCGGGCCCAATTTCATCGTGCTTCCCAACTCTTCCAAGACGCCGGGCAAGCTCTGGGCCGTCGTCCGCACCTATGGCACCAAGCGCGGCACGGCGTTGGCCGAAATGGACGAACGCTCGATCAAGCCGATCCTCGAATTTCCCAGCGGCGGCGACACGAGCTACGCCGGCATCGTCGACCACGACGGCCTCCTCTGGATCAGCTACTACTCGTCGCACGAAGGGAAAACGAGCATCTATCTCGCCAAGGTCCGCGTCGGCAGCTAGCACAATAAGGCTCCGAGCGCAGCCCGATATTGACGCTATCGCCCCATCTTCTGTATCTACTCGTGCCCGCAAATTGCCGCCCGGCCCACCGGCCACAGCGGCCCGACGAGATCACTCGGCACGGAGGCCGACGACGATGGACCTGCGCACGCTCGGACTTCAGCACGACCGTCGTCGCTCACCCGACGACTGCCGCCTGACCGGCCGCGCCGCCGCCGTCATCGTCCTCTTCGGCCTCTCGATGCTTCTGCCCGGCCTCGGCTCGGCGCACGTGCTCACTTATCACGAGGTCGTGTTTGCCGGACCGGCGAAGGAAATGATCGCCACCGGCAATTGGATCTTGCCCAAGATCGGCGGCGTTCCGTTCACGGATAAACCTCCCGCCACGGCGTGGTCGATCGCCGCCTCGATGCTCCTCTTCGGCAGCCACGGCGAATGGGTCGTGCGGCTCCCGTCCGTAGTCGCGGCGATCACCGCGGCGCTTCTGGTCGGTGCGATGGCGGCCCGTTGGTTCGGTCGCACGGTCGGATTTGTCGCCGGCATGATTCAGCTCACCTGCCTGTATGTGCTCACGCAAGCGCGGCTGAGCGAATCCGATATGCTTCTCACCGCCGCCACCACGGCCACGATGAGCATCTGGGCCCTCGCACATGTCGAGAGCCCGCGCGGCCGCGTCACCGATCGCCGGCTGGCTTGGCTCTTCTACGCCGCGCTCGCCGGCGTGTTCTTCATCAAAGGGCTCGTGGGCCCCGTGATGATCGTCGCCGGTTGCGTGAGCTTCGCCTTTCTGCAGCGCGACTTCGCCCAACTCCGCTTCTTGCTGAACCCCGTCGGCCTCGCGATCTTCATCACGCCGATCGTCGCTTGGTTCATGGCCGCGTACCAGCAGTTTCCCGGCATCCTCGACAACATGGTCCGCCACCACTTCGGCCGCTTCCAAGGCGCGCTCGGCCAACACGAACCGTGGTACGGCTATTGGTACCTCATTCCGCAAGCCGTGCTGCCGTGGTTTCCGCTGGTGCTCGTCGCGCTCGTTCGCGGCTTGCGCACCGGTTGGGCCGCCGACGCCCGTTGGCGATTCTTGCTCTGCTGGATCGTCCCCGGCTTGG
This sequence comes from Planctomycetota bacterium, assembly GCA_017303535.1. GTDB lineage: Bacteria > Planctomycetota > Planctomycetia > Pirellulales > PNKZ01 > PNKZ01. Next base: position 8,343 of record JAFLCO010000209.1, on the reverse strand, counting down.
CGATGCTCTCGTGGAGCACGTTCAAGGCCCGCCACTATCCGATGCCGCTATTGCCGCCGCTGGCGATCCTCGCCGCGCAAGGCCTGCTCGATTACATGTCGTCCCGCGCTCAAGCTCGCCGCCTCGGTAGTTTGGCTCTCGCCGCGCTCACCGTCATTGGCTGCGGCGTCGGCATCGTGCTGGTCGAGCGTCACGTTCGCCGCGCCCCGCACGAAACGGCCGCGATGATCGCCCTGCTCGGCGTCGGGCTGTTGGCCGTCATCGAGTGCGAACGTCGCCGCCGCATCGCCGCGGGGCTCACGATGATGTTCGCCACCGTCTGGTGCGTCAGCGTCGGCGTGCAGCTGTTCGTTTTTGGCCGGCACGATTCCTATCGCCCGCAAACCGAACTCGCCCGCCGCATCAACGAGGCCGTGCCGCCGGGCCAAACCATTTACATCGTCGGGCTCCCCGACAACCAAATCCTCTACTACCTCGATCGCCCGCTCGTCCGCATCGACGAACGGGCCGACTTCGCTGCCGTGCAAGCGACGGCGCCCGGCCAGCTTTACGTCGTCGCCGCTCAGCACTTCGCCGACGAACTCGCCGCCCGTGGCCCAATCGAAACCCTCGACCGTTGCGCAGGCCTCAACAGCTACATGACCGAGCAACATCGTCTGACGTTCATTCGCACGACGCCGCAAGTCGCCGCGGCCCCCGCTACAGCAACGGCCCCCGCCGGAGCCACGCTCCGCCGATGAGCCATCCGTACCTGAGCGTCGTCATCCCGGCGTACAACGAAGCGCAGCGCATCGACGCCACGCTCGCCGCGGCCCACAAGTATCTGCTCCGGCAGCGCTACCGCTGGGAACTCCTCGTCGTGCTCGACGGCTCCACGGACGACACCCTCGCGCACGTGCGCCGCTTCGCAGCGGGCCGGCCGGGCGTCGGCTGGATCGAACGCAAGGAAAACCGGGGCAAGGGCTACTCCATTCGCGAAGGCTTGCTCGCGGCCGCGGGCGACGTTCGCCTCTTCATGGACGCCGATAACTCCACGTCGCTCGATCATTTCGACCGGATGCGGCCGCTCTTCGACGACGGCTGCGACCTCGTCTTCTGCTCACGCGATCCCAAGGACGCCGCCGGTGCTCGCCGGGCCGTGCCGCAATCGGTGCTTCGCAGCACGGCCGGCCGCGCGGGCAACCTCTTCATTCAAGCGCTCCTGCTCCCCGGCATTTGGGACACGCAGTGCGGGTTCAAGGCCTTCACGCGCCGCGCGGCCCTCGCGCTCTGCCCGGCTTGCGATATGGACCGCTGGTCGTTCGACGTCGAAGTGCTCGCGCTGGCCAAGCGCCAAAACTTCAAACTCGGCATCGCCCCGGCCGATTGGGTCGACGACGCCCGCACGCACGTCCGCCCCCGCCACTTCCTCGACATGCTCCGCGAAACGGCCCAAATCCGCGGTCGGCTGTGGCGCGGCCATTACGACGCTCGCCTCGCGGCGGCGCAAAAACTCGCGGAAGCCGACGGCAGTTCCCTTCTCCCCTCGCGGGAGAAGGTGGCCTAAAAGGCCGGATGAGGGGGCCGACCTGTTCACGTGCGCCGCCCCGCCGCTGCTTATTTCGTCGATTGCTCGCTCGACGCTGCCCTGGGCGACTCGCCCAGGGCTAAGACTCGGACGAATTCCGCGCCTCGAAAATCGACGTAAGTGCCGAAACGCTTGCGCGACTTACGACGAAAGCGCAATTCAGTTGCAATTACGAGTGCGTGCAACTTTGGAAATTAGCACGCACCTTTAATTCCAAAGTATGTGGTGCGTGCAAAAGTCCGGAGTTGCACGCACCCCCCGAAGTTTGCATGCAGCGCGCGTCGACGTAAGTGCCGATTGCGTTGCGAGACTTACGTCGAATTTGAGAAGGCCCTGCTCGAACCCTTCTCCCGCTGGGAGAAGGTGCCGCGAAGCGGCGGATGAGGGTGACGTCGCCTCGAGGTTGGCTCCGGTGATCAATCGTCGCCAACCTTCCTTCCGCGCGTCCCTCACCCGCATTTTCAGCGTCTCTCGACACAGAAAATGCCGCCCTCTCCCGAAGGGCGAGGGCTTTCGGACACGTCGCACTCACGTTGCGACTCTCGCCTAAATCACACCAAATTGCCAAAGAACCAACCCCGTATTTTCCACTTTTACGGGGTCGATTCCAGGGCGTTTTTGGCCACTTGGCGGTTTTGTCCGGCACCGCAGATTCGCGGCGATTATTCGCCGTTTTAGCCGGTCACTTCCGGGAGTTCGTAGCCCTTGCGATACTCGCGCGTGAAGAGCTTGTTGGCTTCTTCATCGGTCGAGCGTTCCGTCTTCGGGTCGATCGTGAGCGTGCGGCCGAGGTAGAACTTCGTCTCGTCGTAGTTGACGTTGTTCTCGCCGAGGTAGCTTTCCAAGCTCTCGAACGTTTCCGTCACCCCCTTCTGCGCAAGCCAATCTTCGCTCGGCCGCGTGCCGTCGGAGGCCGGCGTGCCGAGGCGATACGAGACGTTCCCCAAGTGGGCCAAAGCGCTCGAGAGGTGGCCGTCTTCGATGTCGAGGTGCAGGTCCTTGTAGTTCCGGCTGCGAATCGCCTTCACGAAGTTGGCGAAGTGGGCTTGGTACTCGCCGCCGCTCCACTTGCCGATTTCTTTGCCGTCGTAATCGAAGGCGACGCCCGAGTTGTAGTTTGGCCCGACGACGTAACCTTCCGTGCCGTACCAAATGTTGGCCGCGCCTTTGAACGGGCCGCCGGCTTTTAGGCCCAGCGTGATCGGGCTCTTGATCGGCAGGCCGCGGACGTCGGAAATCAGGAACGCGTCGTCCCAGCGATAGAGCGTCACTTGGCAATTGGCGACGTCGCCGTTGTCGACGTACCCGAGCCGGCCGCCGAGGCTCACGACCTGCTTCGGCAACTCTTGCTTCTGCAGACCCCAACGGGCCTTATCCAGCTCGTGCGGATTCTGGTTGCCGAGATCGCCGTTGCCGGTTTCGAAGACCCAGTGCCAGTCGTAGTGGAACCGCTTGCGAATCGGTACGGCCTTGGCCGCCGGGCCGCACCAGAGATCGAGGTCCAAACCTTCCGGCACCGGGGCCGGCGTGTCGACGAGGCCGATGCTGTTCCGCAGCCGGTAGCAGATGGCCCGGGCGAACTCGACCTTGCCGATCTTGCCGCTGTGAATGAAATCAAGCGACTCGCGCATGCCGGTCATGCTCCTGCTTTGCACACCCATTTGGCACATGCGGCCGAGCTTGCGGGCCCACTCGGTCATCACGCGACCTTCGTGCACGTTGTGACTGCAGGGTTTCTCGACGTACACGTCTTTGCCCGATTGCATGGCCCACACGGCCATCACGGCGTGCCAATGGTTGGGCGTAGCGATCGAGACGGCGTCGATATCTTTCCGCTCGAAAAGCTTGCGGACGTCCTGCACGTATTCCGGCAGCCTCGACTGATCCTTGATCTTCTTCGAGACCTTGGCATAGGCCGCCGGGTCGACGTCGCAGATCGCCACGAGATCGACGTCCGGGTTCTTAAGCCATTCATTAACGTGCGAGCCCCCCTGCCCGTTGACGCCGATCACGGCGACACGGAGCTTGTCGTTCGGCCCGACCTTGCGCGCGGCGTCGCTTTCGGCGGCGAAGGCATTCCGCGAAAGCGCCCCGCCGGCGAGCGCGGCCGAAGCCGAAAGAATGGCCCGTTCGACAAAGTCGCGGCGCGAGAGTTTAGAGACGTCGAGTTTCATGGCTAGGTTCCTTATGCGTGCACTATGAGGCGTGCGACTAAATGTAAGTATGAAGGTAGCCCAGTTCGCTCGTCAAACTGGGCCGACGAAGTCGACGGGAGGCAAGTTGGTTTGAAGGTCAGTCATAGCAACCCATTCGAAGTCACGCGTGACTACTCCGAAAGGCCGTTCATCTGAGGTGTTGATCGTCTACGGAACTTTCAAATTCCCTGCAAAATTTTTGCGGAGATAATCGTCCGCTTCTTTGATGATTGGTGTTAGTGCGGATTGAAGCACGTGAGAATCCGCTTTAGGGAGCTTGGTCAGATCAGGAATGATTAGCCCATTTTCAATGGCACCACTCATGGACTTCGAGTCGACTTCGAAAATTCTCCATCCGGTAACTTCCGTGTTCGCCTTCAGCAAGAATACATACTTGGAAATGCCTTCATGCAGTGGTACCAGCAGCGAATCAGCGCTGCCTGCAACAATTAGGTCGACAGGATAGAAATCAATCCACTTCGATTCGTACCCCCCGAGAAATCCGCTGAAGCCCCCGCCGCGCTTATCGAAGGTTGCTTGAAATATGGAGGGTTCACTGGAAACAGTACAGCAAATCAGAGCAAAGACCTCGTACTCAAACACTTCGATCGGGGTGCTGATCGACTTCTCACTTGCTTGAGTATTGCGTTCAAGCGAGGTGAAATATTGTCTTCCGACCTTGCGAGGGTTCTGAACAGATATCTTCACGTATTCAAGTTCATTCCGCTCAAATCGAACCTTCCCATTGCTTGCCACTAGCTGCCGATTGCGCGTTGCGTATGACAATATCGCGAGGGCTAGTGCCAACAAAACGATTACGGCGATCGTGATTTTGGACCGCGTTCGCATTTTTCCTTCGGAACCTCGACGTTAGATGCGGTGCGAGGTTTCAAACGCCGGCAGCTACTTCCCCTTCGGCCCGTAACCTACCACCGGCTTTCCTTCGGCGTCGAGTTTGTCGCAGGCCCAGAGGAGCCCGCGGGTGACGAGGTCGAGGTAGACCGGGTCGCGCATCGTGCCGTTGTTGTGGCCGAGCGTGGTGCCGAACACTTTTCCTTTGCCGTAGGTGTTTGTCCAGATCACGAAGTGGTCCCGCTTCGTGTCTTCGCCGTACGCCTTGGCCAGCGGCACGAAATTCGGCCAGAGCTTTTCGTTCTTGTAGAGTTCGTCGGCCGGGTCGAGCCAGTTGTCGGGGAAGCCGCGCATGATCGGATGTTCGCCGGCGACGACCTTGATCGTCAGGTCGCGATTCTTTTCGTGGCTCATCGACGTCTGCCCCACGGCTTGCCGCCACTCGTCCGTCTTCGCGGCCCGATAGCTGTGCGCGGAGCAGTGCAACATCACGGCCGGCACGCCGTCGAAGTGCGGCTTGGCGATCCGTTCGACATAGGGCACGTCTTCAATCGCGCCGTAGCATTCGTTGTGCAAGACGACGTCGTAGCCTTTCGCCCAATCGGCCTTCTCGTAAATGCTCACGCGATCGGTCCGGGTCTTCCCTTCGTGAACGATCGTCCATTCGACGTTGGCCCGGGCCGAGATTCCTTCGCTCAGGATAATCTTTTGAGCTTCGTAATCGTGGCAACAGCCGCCGGTGACCATCAGAGCGCGAATGGGTTTTGCAGGTTCGGCGGCGACGGCGTATTGACCCGCGACCGTCGAAGCGAAAAGACCGACGGTCAGGGCAAATAAGAAGCGACGCGTTACGGAGAGCAGGCGCATGGCGGGAGAATCCTGGGCGGGGGCGAGGCGGAAGCGATTGATGCTAATTCGCCGCCGGGCGCGGGGCAAGATGCGACAGGAAGGCGGCAGTGATGCTACTTGGTTCCCAGCGTGTGCCATGCCGTCACGGCGCAGCCGGGTCGGCATGTTTTTGTCGCGAACATGCCGACCTCGCCAACGGCGATGACGGCATGGCACGCAAACGGGACCGAAGGTCCCTGGGCTTTAGAGGTTGGCGGCGCTGCGAAATTATTCCGGCAGCTTGTGCCCCAGCTTTTCGCGCTTCGTCGCTAAGTATTTCGCGTTGTGCTCGTGGATCGGCGGGACGATCGGAATTTGATCAACCACTTGCAGGTCGAAACCACCGGAGAGGAACGCGTCGATCTTCTTGGGGTTGTTCGTCAGCAGGCGAATCTTGCGCAGGCCCAGGTCTTTGAGAATCTGGATGCCGACGCCGTATTCGCGCGAGTCGACTTTGTGGCCCAGCCGGAGGTTGGCGTCGACCGTATCGAGCCCTTCGTCCTGCAACGCGTAGGCTTTGATTTTTTCGACGAGCCCGATGCCGCGACCTTCTTGCGGGAGGTAAACGAGCACGCCCGCGCCGTGGTCGCTGATCATCTGCAGCGCCATGTGCAGTTGATCGCCACAGTCGCAACGGAGCGACGCCAGCAGGTCGCCGGTAAAGCACGACGAGTGCATCCGCACGAGCGGCGCATCGGCCGCGGCCAAGTCGCCCATCGCCAGCGCGATCGGTTCCTGCGTTTCGTACTTCACACCGTAGGCGACGATGCGGCCGGTGCCGTACTTGGTCGGCAGGTCGGCCTCGGCCGTGCGGTAGACGAGCTTCTCGCTCATCCGCCGATGACGAATCAGTTGCTCGATCGTGATGATCTCGAGATTGTGTTCACGGGCCAGCTTGAAGAGGTGCGCACGATCGGCCCGATTGCCTTCCGCGTCTAGGATCTCACACAGCACGCCCGCGGGAAACATGCCGGCCAGCCGCGCCAGATCGATGGCGGCTTCCGTATGGCCGGCCCTCCGCAACACGCCCCCTTCGCGGGCCTGCAGCGGAAACATATGCCCGGGCCGCGCGAAATCGGTCGGCTTGCTCTTCGGATCGATCACGGCCTGTACCGTGGCGGCCCGTTCTTGGGCCGTGATGCCGGTCTTGTTCGTGTAGTGGTCGATCGGCACGGTGAACGCGGTGCCCAGCGGCGCCGTGTTGGTTTCGACCATCATCGGCAGCTCGAGTCGGCGGCAAACATCGGGCAGCACCGGAATGCAGACCTGACCGCGGCCGTGGGTGATCATGAAATTGATCACGGCCGGCGTCGCCGCTTCGGCCGCGCAGACGAAATCCCCCTCGTTCTCGCGATCCTCGGCGTCGACCACGATGACGATCTCGCCGCGGCTGATCGCCTCCACCACCGACTCGATCGTCGAATACTCGTCCGTCACGGCAAGCTCCCGAAAGCGGGCTCGTTTTCGGCGACTTTGGCGGCGACCTAAGTGTCGTCGCTCGGCGCGGTTGCGCGTCGTCGGGCCCGGCAAACTACGTTGTATGCTTTCATTATAGGTTTTTGCCCCGCAACCGGTAGTTCCGCCGGTCGCGCGGCCGCGGCGAAGGATTACAATAGTCAGCGTCGGAACAATCCTGCGCCCAACATCCGCGGCCCTTATGCTCGAACGGGACGAATACGTCGAACAAGCGTACCTCTTCCGCACCCTGCTGGACCGGCTGGAAAACAACGGTTCGGTGCAGGATCTGCTGCAATCGATCCGCGAAGAGTTGCTCTCGACGACGAACCTGCCGAAGGCGGTCGACTTCCTGGCGGCCGAACTCAAGCTGACCGGAGGCCTCAGCGAGGGGATGCGCCGGCTGGGGCATTACTTCACGCCGTTCCAGGCGTTCGTCATCGGCGAAACGGAGCGGGACGGCGGCCGATTCGATTTTCGCACCGGTTTGGAAGTGCTGCGGCTCGAAGCGGCCTTTCGCGGCGAAGGCTCCACGCCGCAAGCGTCGTTCGTCTACCAGTTCGAAGCGATCGCCCGCAACCGGCTCGGCTACGACCGGGGGCTGGAAGCGATGTCGCGCGATCCGATTTACGACGCCGACTGGCGCGAGTGGATTCTCCACGTTCGCCGCGAGGTGGGGATCGTCGACTTCGCCGACCTCGTGTACGTGCGCAGCGCCCACTATGCGCAGGCTCGACGCGCGCAGGGCTTGGCCGACGAGCCGGAGAAGCCGATTCTGTTCGGCGAAAAAGAAGGCCGCATCGCGCAGGCCCATCGTCGCAAGGACCCCCTGCTCTTGTTCGCGGCTTTGCAGCGGCACTTGAACTACCCGAAGGTGCCGCGTCCGCCGCGAGCCGACGAAAACAAACACGTGCTGCCGTTGTTGGTGCGCCGCGTCGAGCGACTTGAGGCTCGCTTGAAGTTGGTCGAAGAAGAGCAGCGCGGCGGCATCGATCTGTCGCGGTTTACCGGGCCCGCCTCCCAAGAGACTTCCGGCGACGGCGAGTAGCGCGTCGCCTTAAACACTATGCCGGAAGCCATCCCCGAGCACGTCGCCGAAGCCGCCGCCGAGCGGAGCGCTGCGCAAGGTGGCTCCACCCCGTCGCACAAGTACAAGCGCGGCCGGTTCATCCCGGTGACGCCGAGCGACTTGGAAATGCTTTTGGCGAACCATGTGGAGCCGGACGCTCGCTGCGCGGCAATGTATCGAGACATTTGTCGGCTGTTGCGGGAGACCGTGCATCGGCACTACCAAACGATCAAGCGGCAACTTCAAGACGACTACGCGCCCCTTGATCCCGACAGCGACGTGCATTCGCTCCGCCGCTGCGACGCCGAAGAACTCAA
>JAFLCO010000208.1 GCA_017303535.1 Planctomycetota bacterium | reverse complement strand
GAAAAGCATCTGCTCGTCAAGCGAGGCATTTTCAGCAGCGCGCAACGCCGCAAACCATACGGCTGGGAACTCGATCACGAGACGGCCGCGGAAGTTGATCTTTTGATGGAGCGTCTCGAAGCAGCACTGCAAGTTTCCCGAAGAAGCGACTGATATGAAGCCCGTCATCGCACCGCAAGCGCGCCTGATCGCCGGAATGGCGCGAGTCGACATTACGCCGCCGATCGGCATGTATCATCGCATGTGGGGTGCGGCGATTCACGATCGCTCCACCGGCGTACACCGTCCGCTTACGGCAACGGCGCTGTGGATGCAGCCTCGCGAAGCGGCGGGGGAACGGTGCGACGCGGTCCTGCTGCTGGCTATCGACCACTGTATCTTGGAGCGGACGGCGATGGACGCCTTGCGCGAAGCGGCGGGGCATGCGACCGGCATCCCTGCGGCGCAGGTGCATGTTTGCTTGTCGCATACGCACGGCGCAGGCTTCATGTCGCGATCGAGGGCCGAACTTCCCGGCGGCGAGATGATCGGTCCGTACCTCGATGAGATGACACGTCTTGTCGGACGTTGCGCCGAGAAAGCTTTGGCCACGGTGCGATCGGCCGTCCTTGTTTGCGGTACGGGACGTTCTGCGTTGGCCGCGCATCGCGACGGCTACGATTCCATAAGTAAGCAATATGTTTGCGGCTTCCATCCCGAAGGCCCCGCCGACGATACCTTGGTCGTTGGTAGACTGACCACCGATTCGAACGACGTAACCAAGCCGGGGCGAACGATCGGTACGCTAGTCAATTACGCCTGTCATCCGACGACGCTAGCTTGGCAAAACACGTTGGTCAGCCCCGACTACGTCGGCGCGTTGCGCGAAGTGGTTGAAACGGCGACGGCCGGCGCGCCATGCTTTTTCATGCAAGGAGCGTCCGGCGACCTTGGGCCGCGAGACGGATTCGTCGGCGACGTCGCCACGGCCGATCGCAACGGTCGACAGGTCGGCTACGACGTCCTTGCGGCGTTTGAAGCCCTGCCGCCCCCCGGCACTCAATTCGTTTACCAAGGCCCCGTCGTTTCCGGAGCGACGCTGGGAACTTGGAAGCACGAACGGCTGTCTGCTTCGGCCGATGCAGCGCATGGAACATGGCAACACGACAACGTCGCGGTTTCGCTGGATTATCGACCGGACTTGCCGACGATCGGTGAAGCCGAGCAGGAACTTGCCCGATGGACGACGGAAGAAAATGCGGCGCGCTCCGCCGGCGACGAACCGCGACTTCGAGAGGCCCGTGCGCAAGCCGAACGAATGACGCGACAACTCTCGCGTTTACGGTTGCTTCCCAAGGACAAGCAGTTTCCCTACGCCGTGTCCGTCGCACGAACGGGCACGGTATTGTGGGTTATCGCAACGGGAGAGTTGTATCAAGTTCTGCAGGTTGAGTTGCGACGGCGATTTCCGCAATTCGCCGTCTTCGTCACCACGATCGCCGACGATTGGCAACCGGGCTACCTTCCGGAAGCGGCGATCTACGGGCGCGGCATCTACCAGGAACAGATCGCCGTCGTTGCGGCCGGCAGTTTGGAGACGGTTATACAACGGGTCGGCACCGCGCTGCAGAAACTCTCAGCACTCGCATAGATTATTAGATTATTCACTACCGAGTGGTTTGAACCGGCCCCACGAGCTCGGATTACACCGTGCGAATCTGCACGGACGGACTTTGGCCGTATCTGGCCACACGACGCCTCACGAAGTTGCGACATTGAATGCACTTTCAAGATGCATTAGAATTCACATATGGGTTGACCAAACCCACCCGCCCACCGCTTGCTCCTGCCTACCTCTCCCTCCGTCGGTCATTTCCCGCCTCGCGACTGTGGCTTAGCCCGGGACTCGCATGCGTTTTTTTATTTCAGCGTCTCACCGCGCCGTCTTCGGTGCGGCATTAGCATTGTTCGGACCTGAGATCGAGCAGGGCCTTGCCGTAGAACGGCCGTCGGCGATTAGTTTCACCAACGACGTCGTCCCGATTTTTACGAAAGCCGGCTGCAACGGCGGAGCCTGCCATGCCAAGGCCGGCAACGGTCAAAACGGTTTCCAGCTTTCGCTGTACGGATTTGAGCCGGGCGAGGATTTTGAGCACATCGTCAATGAAGCTCGTGGCAGGCGCATTTCACAAACGGCTCCCGAGCGGAGCCTGTTGCTGCTGAAGGCCACCGGCAAGCTTCCGCACGGCGGCGGAGTTCGCCTCAAGGAAACGTCCGACGCTTACCGCATCGTGCGGGAGTGGATTCGCCAAGGAGCGCGGAGCGACGTTGGGGCGGCGCCGGTTCTCACTGCGCTAAGGATTAGCCCCGCGCACGCTTCGCTGAGTAAGCGACAGCGTCAACAACTACAAGTCACCGCAGTTTATGCCGACGGTCGCACGCTCGACGTAACCGAGCAGGCGGTCTACGAATCGAACGACCGGGCCATGGCCGAGGTCGATGAACAAGGTCTCGCGACGATCTCCGATATCGCCGGCAACGTCGCGATCATGGCCCGTTACCAGTCGAAGATCGCCGTGCTTAGCGTCGCCGTTCCGCAAGGTTCGGAACTTGACGCGACCCCGCCTACACGAAATTTCATCGACGAACACGTTTTTGCGAATCTGAAAAAGCTTGCCATTCGCCCGTCGCCCGTCTGTGACGACGCCACCTATCTCCGTCGAGTTTCGCTCGATATCGCCGGTCGGTTGCCGACGGAGGAGGAAGCCAAGGCCTTCCTCGCCGACCCTAGCCCGAACAAGCGCGATCACCTCGTAGAGACCTTGTTGCGGAGCCCCGGCTACGCCGATTTCTTCGCCGGCAAGTGGACGGCGTTGCTCAAGAACCGCCGCGAGAACACGGGCGACATCACGGCCAACTTCGCCTTTCACGCCTGGGTTCGCGATAGCTTGCTTGAGAACAAGCCGTACGACCAATTCGTGCGGGAGTTACTCGCCGCGACCGGCACGATCGTCGGCAATCCGCCCGTGGCGTGGTACAAGCGCGTGAAAGAGCCGAAGCAGCAGATTGAAGACGTCGCCCAACTTTTCTTGGGTGTTCGGGTCCAGTGCGCTCAGTGTCATCATCACCCGTTTGAGCGTTGGAGCCAGGACGACTATTACGCGCTGTCGGCCTTTTTCAGCCAGGTCGGTCGCAAACCGTCGTCGGTGCGTGAGGAAGACATGATCTTCCACAAGCGCGGCCTAGCGACGGCGACGAATGTCAAAACCGGCCAAGTTCTAAAGCCTGCGGCTTTCGGCGACGCCGTGCCGGAGATCGCCGCTGACGAAGACCCGCGGCTACGCCTGGCCGATTGGATGAGTTCGAAGAACAACCCGTTCTTCGCTAAGGCGCTCGTGAACCGCTATTGGAAGCACTTTTTCCAACGCGGGCTCATCGAACCGGAAGACGATATTCGCGATACGAATCCTCCGACGAATCCCGAGTTGTTGGCGGCGCTCGAAAAGCACTTCGTGGACAGCGGATTCGACCTGAAGGAACTCGTTCGCGTAATCACCCAGTCTAACGCCTATCAACTCGGGGCGCACCCCAACGAGAGCAACATCGCGGATCGTCAGAATTATTCGCGGTACTACCCGCGCCGAATGCAGGCCGAAGTGTTGCTCGACGCCGTTGATCACCTGACCGGCGTGCAAACGGATTACGCCAATCTACCGCCGGGAACCCGAGCCGTGGCCCTGCCCGACAGCAGCTATAACCGGTCGACGCCGTTTCTCAAAGTGTTCGGCCGGCCCGAAGGGGAGAGCGTTTGCGAGTGCGAGCGTGCTCAATCTTCTAGCCTGGCGCAAAGCCTGTACTTGATCAACGCGGCCGACATCAAAGGGAAGTTGGGTTCGCCAACCGGTCGGGCGCAGCGGCTCGCTACGTCGAAAGAACCGCATGAAGCGCGAGTCCGCCAACTCTATTTGGCCGCATTCGCTCGCGAGCCGAGGGGGGCGGAGCTAAAGACGGCGCTAACCTACCTCACCGAGCCTCGAACGGACGCCGCCGGCAAGCCGATCGATGCCGCGAGGGCCGATCGTGAAAACTTGCAGGACCTCATCTGGGCGTTGATCAACACCAAAGAATTTCAGTTCAACCACTAGCTTCGCTGAAACACGGCGACGAAACGTCGTCGCCGTTTCTCGCTCGGCACTCGAATTCCGAACAGAATCCATGCATACGATCCGGCATATGACTCAATTCAATCGTTGGAATGCGGCTCTATTGTGTTGCGTCACGGCCGCTCTGTCGCCGTCGTTCGCATCAGCCCAGTCCGTCGGACTACCTGCTCCAAGACTGCTGACCACGATGCCGATGGGGGGCGCGGCCGGCTCGAAGTTTGAAATGACGATCGGCGGCGATTTCTTGGACGGCGTCAAGACGCTGGCATTCTCCGACGCGCGCATCGTAGCCGCCCCGAAACTCACGGCCGAGGGAAAGCCCGAGGCCAATAAATTTGTCGTCACGATCGACGCCGCTTGCCCTCCGGGAATTTACGACGCCCGGGTCATGACGCGGCTCGGCTTGTCGTCGTCGCGAGCGTTCTCCGTCGGCACGTTGCCGGAAGTCGTACGCACGTCGCCGAACACTACGACTGCGACGGCGATGGAACTCAAGGTCAATTCGATTTGCAACGCGACGGTCGCGTCGCGGAACGTCGATCATTATGTGTTTGAAGCGAGCAGAGGGCAGCGAGTGCTTGTCGACTGCGCAGCGAAGGGGATCGATTCGAAACTGATTCCAGTGGTCATCGTCGCCGATGCTGCGGGCAATGACCTCTTGGTCGAACGTCGCGGCGGGGCTTTGGACTTTAGCGTGCCGGCCGACGGCCGCTACATGATCAAGGTGCATGAACTCACGTTCCAAGGAGGCCCGGCGTATTTCTACCGCTTAATCCTTCGCGAATTGAAGGAGAGTGAATCGATCGTGCGTCACCCGACCACCAGTACGGTCAACTCGTTTTCTTGGCCGCCGCAAGGTTTGGCGAACGCGAACGCGTTGAAGGAGCAGGAACCGAACAACACCGGTGCCGAGGCGCAGAAGATTTCGCTGCCGTGCGACATCACCGGCGCTTTCGCCCCGGCAGCGGACGTCGACCTGTTTGAATTCGAAGCAAAGAAGGGTGAAGAATGGTGGGTGGAAGTCGGCTCCGATCGCTTCGGCCTGCCGACGGATCCCGCGATCATCGTGCAGCACGTGACGGGAAGTGGCGCTGATGAGAAAGTGACCGACGTCGCCGAACTAAGTGATATCGCAAGCCCCGTGAAGGTGTCGAGCAACGGCTACGCGTACGACGGCCCGCCCTACAACGCCGGCTCGTCCGATATTCTCGGCAAGCTGACGATCGCGCAGGATGGCCGGCATCGTTTGAAGCTGACCGATCTTTTCGGCGGAACCCGCAACGAACCCCGCAACGTTTATCGACTCGTCATTCGCAAGGCCGAGCCTGACTTTGCTCTCGTGGCTTGGGCGTTGCACATGGAACTGCGCAACGGCGACCGCAATGCGCTTTCTAAACCGATTGCGCTGCGCGCCGGCGCGACGATGGCCTTGGAAGTCGTGGCGTTGCGCCGCGACGGATTCGACGGCGAGATTGACCTCACGATGGAAGGTTTGCCGAAAGGCGTGCGGGCCGCAGGACTTAAGATTCCCGCGGGCAAATCCCGCGGGATCATGCTGGTGAGCGCCGATGCGGACGCGGCCGAAGCATTTGCGAGCGCGAAGTTCGTCGGACGAGCTAAGATCGCGGGCGCCGAAGCGACGCGACCTTGTCGCTTGGCATCGATGGCTTGGCCCGTGGCCGACGCTTGGAGCGAAGTCCCTTGGCCGCGACTACTGGCCGACGTGCCGGTGAGCGTGACGGGCGCGGAACCAGCCCCGCTCACGATTACCCCCGCCAAACCGGAACCGATCGTCGCCGCTCCGGGCGCAAAGGTAACGATTCCCCTGACGCTCGCGCGCCGCGGAGAGTTCAACGGCGGCAAGATGTCGGTAAAGTTTTTCGGCGTCGGCTTTGAGCAGGCGCCGGCCGCGGAGATTCCTCTGACCGCCGACAAGGCCGAGGTCGTGCTTGATCTAGCGGCGCTGAAAACCCCGCCCGGCGAGTACACGATCGCCCTCTACGGTGGCGCCGTGACGAAGTATCGGTACGCTCCCGAGGCCGTCGCAGCCGCGGAAGCGGCGCGCAGCAACGCGGAGAAGAGCGTCAGCCAAGTCGAGCAAGAACTCAAGAAGCTGACCGAGGCCGTCAAATCCGCTCCGCCGGTGAAGAAGGCCGAAGTCGATTTGGCGTGCAAAGCCATGGAAGCTAAACGAAAGGTCGTCGTCGCCGCGTTGGCGGCCGCGTCCGAACAAGTCAAACGTGCGTCGGCGGCCGCCGAGCCGAAGGGCATCGTCGATATCGTCGTCTCGGAACCGATCCTCGTCCGTATTCAACCGGCGGAGGCCAAATGAGCAAGCAATCCCCAAACGAAATGCCGCGTATTTGCCCCGGCCCCGCAATGAAGGGCCTCGGCGGTCGCAGAGCGTTCATGCAAATGGGCCTGGCCGGCATGGCAAGCCTGTCGCTGCCGGGCATTTTGCGGTTGCAGGCCGAGCGACCGCTTCACGCGTCCGAAGTGAAAAAAACGCCTCGCGAGAAGACCGCCGTCATCATGGTCTGGCAACCGGGCGGGCTGTCGCACATTGATTCCTACGATCCCAAACCCAACGCCGGAAGCGAGTACCGCGGGCCGTTCGACACCATCGAAACGAAAGTCCCCGGCCTGCGCTTCACGGAACTGTTGCCCCGGCAGGCCGCGATCGCGGACAAGTTCAACGTGCTGCGCTCGATGTACCAAAGCGCGGGCGGCCATCCCGCAGGTTCGATGCAGATGCTCTCCGGCGACAGCGACACGCGCGATAAGCCGAAGCCTCGCCTGCCAGACTGGATGTCGGTGACGAATTACTTGCGCTCGAAGCAAGGTCCGCGCAATCATCCGCTGCCGGCGTACGTGGGAATCAATCCGCCGCTGGAATACAACGGCCCCGCCTATCTGGGCGACGCCTACTCACCGTTCACCGTGTCGGGGGATCCCAGTTTGCCGACCTTCTCCGTGCCGAACATCGGGCTCTCCGACGCTACGGAAGTACAGCGACTCGATCGCCGTTCGCTCTTGCGGAAAAATCTCGATACGCTCGAACGATCGTTCGATCGGGCCGGCGAACTGGCGGCGCTCGACGAATTCGAAACGCGCGCCATGACGCTGCTGACGAATCCGCAGACGAAAGAAGCTTTCGATCTCAGTCGTGAAGACGCCCGTACGCGCGATCGCTACGGACGCAACGCTTGGGGCCAACAACTGCTGCTCGCACGGCGATTGGTCGAAGCAGGCGTCGACGTACTAACGACAAGTCTCAGCGGCCCGCTTTGCGGTCGCGTCAACAACTGGGACGACCACGCGGTCAATCACCACGTGTTCGACGCCATGCGTTTTCGTTCGGAAGCATACGATCAAGCCGTGTCGGCGTTGATCGAAGACATCTACGAACGCGGCCTCGACGAGCGCGTGATGGTCGTCGTCACAGGCGAATTCGGGCGAACGCCCAAAATTAGTTACGCAGTGAGCACAGGCGCCGGAAACGCCAGCGCGCCGGCGGGCACGCAGCAGCCGGGCCGCGATCACTGGCCGCGCGCCTACTCCAACATTTGGGCCGGAGGCGGTATGCGGACCGGGCAAGTAATCGGCGCAACCGACAAGCGGGGCGAAGACGTCATCGAGCGTCGCTCGAATGCAAGCGACTTCTTGGCGACGATCTATCACCATCTCGGAATCGATTCGGCAAACACGTTCATCAAGGATTTCAACGGTCGGCCGACGCGAATCGTGGAGCATGGCCAACCCATCGCGGAGTTGATCGGGTAGATTACCGTCATAGCTAGCTTTTCAGGCTATTGAGATAGGGCGAGAGTCGATGACGATCAAGATCTCCGTAGTTTCGTTCTGGTCGCTGTTCGTTGCCTCGGCCGCGGTGGCCTGTGCCGCGGACATCCCGCCGCCGCAAGGAGAATTGATCGTTTCCCCCGACGCGCGGTGGGAACTCCTCTATACGCGAACGGCTCCCATCTCCGGCGGGCTCACCGAGGGCCCGGCCGCCGCTCCCGACGGCTCAATCTATTTCTCAGACATCCCCTTCGGCAAAGAAGGGGGCCTGATCGTTCGCTTCGATCCCAAGACTAAGCAAACGAGCCTGTTCACCGACGACAGCGGCAAATCCAACGGCCTCGTGTTTGACAAGCAGGGGCGGCTACTCGCCTGCGAAGGCGCAAACTTCGGCGGCCGCGGAATCAGCCGCTGGGACGTAACCACCAAGCAAAAGACGGTGCTCGCGGAGCGCTATCAAAGCAAGCGTTTCAACGCCCCGAACGATATCTGCCTCGATCAAGCCGGGCGAATCTACTTCAGCGATCCGAAGTACCTTGGCGCCGAACCGCGCGAACTTGATCGAATGGCGGTTTACCGAATCGATCCCGACGGCGAAGTGCATGAGGCGACGCATGAAGTCTCTAAACCGAACGGGTTGGCAGTGAGCCCGGAAGGCAAGACCCTTTACGTGGCCGACCACGACAACGGCAGCGACGACGTCACGAAGCCCGGCCCGACTCAAACGGGCCACATGAAGATCTACGCCTTTCCGTTGGCCGACGACGGCGCAATCGCAGGGCCCCGCCGCACGCTCGTCGACTTCGGCGCGAAGAAGGGTTGCGACGGCATGACCGTCGACCTCGACGGCCGACTTTATCTCACGGTTCGCGAACCTTCGCGGCCCGGCGTGCTCGTGGTCGATTCAGAAGGTCGTGAGGTCGCGTTTATCGCCACGGGCCCGACGAACCAATCTACCGACAAACCGGCGGGGCTACCCAGCAACGTCGAGTTTGGAGTCGGTGAGGAATCCAATATCCTCTATGCCACGATCGATTTGAGCCTGTATCGCATCACGCTCAAGACTCGCGGATTCCACGCGTTCGATCGCTAAATTAGTCGGAAGCTTTTCCGCATCGGACTTGAGAACGCCATGACGCCCCTTCTTCACATGCTTCGCAGCCGCGGTCTTTCCTCGCTCGACACGTCGTTGCGATTATTTGCAACACGGATTCTTATGTTGGCGATCCTCGCGGTCGCCACGGCATCGATTACGCTAGCCGACGAATTTCCCGGCAAGGCCCGCAAGCCGAACATCGTTTTCATTATGGCCGATGACCTGGGCCGGGGGCATGTCGGCTGCTACGGGCAGACCAAGATTCGCACGCCCAACATCGATCGGCTTGCGGCCGAAGGGATGAAGTTCGAAAACGCCTATGCCGGAGCGAACGTCTGCGCTCCCTCGCGCAGCGTGCTCATGACCGGCCTCCATCTCGGGCACACGCCGGTCCGCAACAACGGCCTGCTGCGCCATCTTTACGACGAAGACGTCACGGTCGCCGAGGTGCTGAAGAAGGCGGGCTACGCGACCGGCGGCTTCGGCAAGTGGGGGCTCGGCGAAGAGATCGGTCCCGGCGTCGCGGTCTCTCAGGGCTTCGACGTGTGGTTTGGTCAGTACAACCAACAGCACGCGCACTTTTTTTACCCGTACTTTTTGATGAACGGCCGCGAGCGTTTTCCTCTACCGGAGAACGAAGGCGGCAAACAGGCCCGCTATGCGCATGACGAGATTCACACGCAGGCGCTCGAGTTCATTCGCAACCACAAAGACGGCCCGTTTTTCGCCTACCTACCGTACATTTTGCCGCACGTTGAGTTGACCGTGCCCGCCGACTCGCGCGGCGAATACGAAGACAAGTTTCCGCGCATCAGTCGGGCCGATCCGCGGCCCGGCTACCTCGGCAGCGATCACGCTCATGCGGAATTTGCGGGCATGGTCACACGGCTCGATCGGCACGTCGGCGAGGTTATCACGCTCTTGAAAGATCTCGGTATCGACGACGACACGATCGTTTTCTTTACCAGCGACAACGGCCCACAGCCCGGCGCTTGGACGGATATTTTCGTCGACTACTTCGACGGCAACGGTATCTACCGCGGCGCGAAGGGCGACTTCTACGAAGGGGGCATTCGCACTCCGCTCATCGCGCGCTGGCCCGGGCATATCACAGCCGGATCGACGAGCGATCTGCCGACGTGCTTCTACGACGTGCTGCCGACGCTGGCCGAACTTGCCGGAGCCGGCGATCTGCCGCCGACCGACGGCATTTCGATCGTGCCGACGTTGCTGGGCCGCGGTAAGCAACGCAAGCATGAATTCCTGTACTGGGAAATCCCCGCGGGCAAAGGGGCGGGCAGCAAGACCTATGAACAAGTCGTTCGCGCAGGCGATTGGAAACTGCTGAGGTTTCCCGGCAAAAAGCCGCCGGAACTCTACAACCTGGCCGACGATCCCGGGGAAACGAGGAACGTCGCCGGCGAACATGCCGACGTCGTCGCAAAGTTGGCGGCGATCATGGAGCGCGAGCACGAGCCGGAGCGCGACTATCCGGCGGACACGCGCGGCTTGAACGCCAAAAGCTTCGTGAAGTAACGACGCTATCGCTTGGGAACGATCGGTAGCACGATCTGCGACGGCCGCGAGGCATCGTGGTAGATCGTGTTGACGGCCGTTTCCAGGCGGCGATTTTGGGCAAGTGGTTCGCCCGTATTGGGGTTCACGTCGAAGCGAGGGAAATTGCTGCTGGAGACGTCGACCCGAATGCGATGTCCCTTCTTGAAGACGTTGGAAGTCGGGTAGAGCTTCACCGTGATCGGGTAAACCTCGCCCGGCTTCATCAGCTTTTCTTCTTGGAGCGATTCACGAAAGCGGGCTCGCGCGATGCCGTCGGCGATGTTGAGGTCGAAACCTCCGGGAAGTTCGGCGTTTGCCGGATAGACGTCGATCAGCTTGGCGGTGAAGTCGGTATCGACGGCGGTCGACGAAATCCACAGCTTCACTTCGAGTTCGCCGGTCACTTCGACGTCTTCCGCCAGCGGTTCGGTTTGGAACACCAGCACGTCGTTGCGGGCTGAAAGAGGGATCGGTTTCAAGAAGTTCCAAATGTGCGGACCGCCGCGTTGATCCCAAGCACCTTGGAGCATGATCCCGTCGTTCGACGAAATATTGCCGCCGATCGTAGGGACCGGATCGCGAGGATCAAAGGTCAACGAAGTGGTCGGCTCCGCATTACCGGAACTTGGCGTTGCTTCGGGCGAGAGCTTGCCGTCGGGAAGCAGGTAGTACGGCGTCGGTACGGCCCGAGCCAGCGGCCATT
>JAFLCO010000207.1 GCA_017303535.1 Planctomycetota bacterium | reverse complement strand
CGGCCGAATCGACCGTTTGCGGTTGCCCGGCCGGCGCGAACTTATCGAGCTTGAAAAGGCGGATGTCGGTGCGCATCCACTCTTCTTCGCGGCGCGACGGCAGCGGCAATTCGAGGAACTGATTCCAAGCGGCGCGGCGAATGGCCTTGAGCCACACCGGCTCGTTGCGCACGGCGATGAAGGCGTCGAAACTTTCGGCGGTGAAACCGGACGATACGGCGACGGCAGACATGTGTACCTCAACAAAAAAACGGCCGGCTGATGCCGGCCGCTCGCCCGCAAAATCTACGGACTTCGCGGCGTATGTTACTAGCCGACCGAGCCTTCCATTTGCAGCTCGATCAGGCGATTCATTTCCACGGCGTATTCCATCGGCAACTCTTTCACAAGCGGCTCGATGAAGCCGTTGACGATCATCGTGCTCGCCTCGGCTTCGCTCAGGCCACGGCTTTGCAGATAGAACAACTGTTCTTCGCCGATCCGCGAAACGCTCGCCTCGTGACCGATCGAGACGTCTTGGTTCTCGATCTCGATGTACGGATACGTGTCGCTACGGCTCTTCGAGTCGAGAATCAACGCGTCGCAAACGACGGTCGACTTCGACTTATGGGCATCCTTCTCAACGCGAACCAAACCGCGATAGCTCGAGCGGCCGCCGTTCTTGCTGATGCTCTTGCTAATGATTCGGCTCGACGTGTTCGGCGCACAGTGCACGACCTTCGCACCGGCGTCTTGATGCTGGCCCTGCGAAGCGAAGGCGATCGAAAGGATTTCGCCCCGCGCGCCCGGCTCCATCATGTACACGGCCGGGTACTTCATCGTCAGCCGGCTGCCGAGGTTGCCGTCGATCCACTCCATCGTCGCGTCTTCGTAGGCCATGGCCCGCTTCGTGACGAGGTTGTAGATGTTGTTGGCCCAGTTCTGAATCGTCGTGTACCGGCAGCGGGCGTGCTTCTTAACGATGATCTCCACCACGGCCGAGTGCAGCGATTCGGTGCTGTACATCGGGGCGGTGCAGCCTTCGACGTAGTGAATCTGCGCCCCTTCGTCGACGATGATCAGCGTCCGTTCGAACTGGCCCATGTTTTCCGCGTTAATGCGGAAGTAAGCCTGCAGCGGGAACTCGATCTTCACGCCCTTGGGAACATAGATGAACGAACCGCCCGACCAAACGGCCGAATTCAAGGCGGCGAACTTGTTATCTGTCGACGGGATGACCGTGGCGAAATACTGGCGGACCAAGTCCGGATATTCGCGAACGGCCGAATCAGTATCGGTGAAGATGACGCCTTGGTTCGACAGCTCTTCGCGGAGCGAACCGTAAACGACTTCGCTTTCGTACTGCGCCTTCACGCCCGAGAGAAATTTCTTCTCGGCTTCGGGAATGCCCAGCTTGTCGAAGGTGCGTTTGATGTCGTCGGGCACGTCGTCCCAACTGCGACCTTGGCGATCCGACGGCTTGATGTAGTAGTAGATGTCGTTGAAGTCGAGGCTGACGTCGCCGCCCCACTTCGGCATCGGCTTACTGTTGAAGATTTCGAGGCTCTTCAGCCGGAAATCTCGCATCCATTGCGGCTCGTTCTTCATGTCGGAAATTTGGTGGACGATCTCGGCGTCCAAACCCTTCCGGCTCTTGAAGACGTACTTCTCTTCGTTGCGGAAGTCGTACTTATTGATTTCGCCGACGACGCTCGCGGAATTCGCGGCAACGCTCGGGGTCGTGATGTCAGTCGCCATATCAGTCTTCCAGCGCAGACACGAGGTCCGCGGCTAAATAGGTCGGAGCAAACTTCTCTCTGTCCGCGCTTCGATTACAGCGCGCCGGCCGGTTGTTTCTTTTCCGTCATCGCTTTCTCTTCCGCAGCGGCGTCCGGATAGGCGGCCCGAATCCGATCGTAGCCCCGGGCATGCAATTCTTCGGCCAGTTCGCGGCCGCCGGTTTCGACGATCCGTCCGCCGAGCATCACGTGGGTGAAGTCCGGCACGTTGTGTTCGAGCAGCTTGTCGTGGTGCGTGATGATGATAATGCCCATCTCCGCGCCGCCGATTTCCGCGATGCTCTGGCTTGCCAACCGCACGGCGTCGACGTCGAGGCCGGAATCGGTTTCGTCCAAGATCGCGAACTTCGGCCGGAGCATGGCCATTTGCAGAATTTCGGCCCGCTTCATTTCGCCGCCGGAGAACCCTTCGTTGACATAGCGGCGGGCAAACTCCGTATCCATGCGAAGCTGCTCCATCTTGCTCTTGAGTTCTTTGCGGAACTCACGCATCGGAATCAACTCTTCGCCTTCCTTACGTTCCGGTCGGCGAACGTTGGTCGTGGCGTGGCGCAAGAAGTCGGCGAGCTTCACGCCGGGAATCGACATCGGCCGTTGGAAGGCCAGGAAGATACCACGACGGGCCCGTTCGTCGGCTTCGAGATCCAGCACGTTGTACGTCGTGCCGTCGACCGTCAACTCGGCCGTACCGTCGGTGATTTCGTAGCCCGGATGGCCGGCAATGGCGTACCCCAGCGTGCTCTTGCCCGAGCCGTTGGGGCCCATGAGCGCGTGAGTTTCGCCGCGGCGAACCGTGAGGTTCACGCCTTTGAGAATCGGCTTTCCTTCGACGCTCACGTGAAGGTTCTTGATCGTGAGCACGTCTTGCTTAATGTCGCCTGCGGTCACCTGGGTGCCTGCCTCGTGTTTACTGTTCAAACCGACCATGACGTTGCTTTCTCTAATACTCGCTCAGACGTTCGACGGGCCTCGCAAGCGAGGCGGCTAAACGAATTTGTTATCCGGTGATTTTTTGGTGATCGAAGAGCGGCTGCTTCTCTTCCACGCCGACGTAGCCGCTGTGATGCGGCAGCGGGATCTCCGATTCGACCGTGAGCCCTTGCTGGAACCGCGCGGCCGAACCGCGCTCTTTCGCAATTTTCTGTCCGCGAATCTTGTCTTGAATGCGCATCAACCCTTCGAGCAACGATTCCGGGCGCGGAGGGCAACCGGGCACGTAAACGTCGACCGGCACGACAAGGTCGACGCCCTTGACGACGTGGTAGCCGTACTTGAAGTACGGGCCGCCGCCGACCGTGCAAGCGCCCATCGCGATGACGAATTTCGGATCGGGCATCAGATTGTAGAGACGTCGTACACGGCTGGCCATTTTGTAGGTCACCGTGCCGGCGACGATCATCAAGTCGGCCTGACGCGGCGTGGCGCGAAACGCCCCGGCGCCGAAGCGGTCCATGTCGTAACGGCTCGCACCGGCCGCCATCATTTCGATCGCGCAACAGGCCAAGCCGAACGTCATCGGCCAGATGCTCGCTTGGCGAGCCCAGTTAATGGCTTGCTCGACCGTCGTGAGAATCATGTTCTCTTCAAAGCGGCCTTCGATCCACGGCTTCTGTTGCGGCATCGCTTGCGTCATCGGGAAGTTCCGTCCTTAACCGAGCTGTTGTTTCGTCTTATTGTCGAGATTTGTAGTGTCGCGGTTTCTTGGCTTGTCGCGGCGGGTTTCAACTCAAGGCGGAAACCGGTTCCGGGCAAGACAAACCGGCCATTCTATCGGCCGCAGGTTTCGTTTCAAATTGGCAGCAACCGTCGCCGTCGAGCCGACATTGGGCCAGCCGCACGGGCGTCGACAGCAATTCGGCAATCATCATGCGTTCCATCGAACAGACGCCCCGATCCCGCGACGCCAGTTCCGGATAGGGGCAATCGTTCACCTTCAGAGCGGGCTGATTCGGCTCACCCGCCACTTCGACGGGGATGCGACGATCGGCCAACAAACCTTTCAGCGATTCAAGCCGTTCGTACGGCGTCGCGCCTTGCACCTGCCCGCGATACATGGCGGTCAGTTGGTCGGCGACCCGCTGCAAGAGTCCCCGGCGAATCTCGTCGTCTTTAACCTTTCGCAGCTCTTCCCAGAGCACGATGGCCAAGTCGGCGTAGTTGTTGCCGTTTTGGCGGCGAGCCAGCTCGGTGATCGAGTAGCGATGCTCTGGTCGACCGCGCCCGAGCTTATGCACCTCGCGCTGGACCAAGCCTTGCGACATCAGCCGATTAAGACGCTGCCGCACCGCAGTCGCCGTAACTCCGCACGCCTTACAGATTTCGGCAATGCTCAACGAGCCGGTGCGGAGCAAATCGACGACTCGAGCGTCAGAGATTTCCGTGGTCGTGCTCATGGTCGCCAAATGAACGTTGCGAAATTGCTGACTGCCGGCAGATCCAGGCGGCCAAAGCGGCTCGCGTTAACCCAATCATATCGAGATTGGGATTTTCGACAATGACCTATGTGTAAATGCTGCCGGCATGTCTGAGACGCGGGATATTTGTTGACACAAGCCTTTAAGCTGCGATAACTTGCGTCGCTCAACGACTTTTGAAGCCACGGACCTTCTGCGATGCCGCAACCCGAGAAGCAGGAGCAATGGGGAACGCGGCTCGGGGTCATTCTCGCCGTGGCCGGGTCGGCCGTGGGTTTGGGAAACTTTTTGAGGTTTCCCGGCCAAGCGGCGCAGAACGGCGGCGGGGCGTTCATGCTTCCCTATTTCGCCGCCCTGCTGATCCTGGGCATCCCGCTCTGCTGGGCCGAATGGACCATGGGACGCTACGGCGGCTTGCGAGGGTTCAACTCCGCCCCCGGCATCTACTCGACCATCTGGCGGCATCCGGCGGCAAAATACTTCGGCGGGCTGGCCCTGCTCGTGCCGCTGATGATCTACATGTACTACGTCGTCATCGAGGCGTGGTGTCTCGGCTACGCGTGGGATTATCTGGTCGGCAACCTACAACTGGGCTCCGACCAAGCCGCTTACGCCAAACACTTCGAGCAGTTCGTCGGCGCTCATAGCGACGGCTTCTTTTATGAAGGGGGCAACAACGCGCTGGCCGTCATCATCGTGCTGACGTTCACGGTCAACTTCGTCTTGATCTATCGGGGCTTGAGCAAGGGAATCGAAAAGTTTTGCACGGTCGCCATGCCGCTGATGGCCTGCTGCGCGATCGTCGTGCTCGTCCGCGTGCTGACGCTTGGCACTCCCGATGTGAGCAAGCCGGAGTTGAACGTTCTGAACGGCCTCGGCTCGATGTGGAACCCCAACTCCGAATACTTGCTTAAGGGCCAAACGTGGTTGGCCGCCGCCGGCCAGATATTCTTCAGTATCTCAGCCGGTTTCGGCATCATCATCAACTACGCCAGCTACCTGCGCAAGAAAGACGACGTCGCGCTGAGCAGCCTTACCTCGGCGAGCATCAACGAATTCTTCGAGGTCTGCCTCGGCGGACTCATCACGCTGCCGGCGGCGTTTATCTTCCTGGGCGCTTCGGCGCTGACCATGGGAACGTTCGGCCTCGGCTTTAATGCGCTGCCGAACGTCTTCGCCGTCATGCCCGCCGGCCGGTTCTTCGGTTTCGTCTGGTTCTTGATGTTGTTTCTGGCCGCGATTACCAGCAGCATCTCGATGCTGCAACCGGTACTTGCGTTTCTCGAAGAAGGATTAGGGCTGCGACGCCGCGGTGCCGTCGTCCTGCTGTTCGTCGTCACGGCCATCGGCTCGGGCTTTACCGTCTATTTTTCCAAGGGACTGACGGCGCTCGACACGTTCGACTTCTGGGTCGGCACGTTCCTGATCTACACGTTGGCCATGTTTCAAACCATTCTCTATGGCTGGGTGTTTGGCATCGAGCGGGGCGAGAAAGAGCTTCATCATGGCGCACATCTGCACGTGCCGCGACTCGTGCAGTACATTCTCAAGTACGTCGCGCCGGCGTATCTCCTTGTGATCTTCGGCACGTTTTCTTGGCAATCGCTGTTGAGCCACGAAGAGGTGAAGTTTGAAATCAGCGAATGGGCCGCGCACGACGAAATGGCCGGTTTCGACTCGAAAATGATTCCCGCGGCTTTCAAAACGCGCCTCGAAGCCGAAAAGCTGTCGCTGCCGACGGACGCAACCGTTACCGGCGGCAACGCCGGCGGCGTCTGGACCATTCGCGACGTTACCGGCAAGCCTCTTTACATCGTTCGCGATACCCGGCATCGAGAGACTTTCTCAGTAGCCGCTTATAAGGTCGGCACTTTGGAAGCGTTGCTCTACAATCCCGCGGCCCTTTGGTCCGTGATCTTCATTTTAGTCGTCACCGCGCTGCTGATGGCGGGCATCTTCATCGCCGGCCGGCGCTGGCAACGCGAAGGCCGACTACCGATCGTGGATGCGCCGTCATTTTCCGTTGCAAAGGCCCGCCCATGAACATCGCCGGCTGGTCGATCATGATCGTCTCCGTCGCAAGTATCCTAGGGCTATGCGGCTTTTGCGTCCTGCGCGTTATGAGCATGCCGGCGGAAGTCGTCGAAGAACATCTCAAGGCGCCGCTTGACATCGACACGCACGACCTTGATTCCTAAACGAGGAGCATCCCATGTCTTGGTTGCCAAAAAAGTTCGTGGTCGTGCCGGTCGACTTTTCCGAGGAATCGATCGCCGCCGTGGAGACCGCGCTCGCCCTGGTCGCGTCTGCCGCCAACCTGCACGTGCTGCATGTCCTGCCGACGATCGAACCCTCGGATCCCGAGTACTTGTGGACGACCGCCGACACGCCGGCCCGGCAAGCTCACACGGAGCAGGCCTTGCGTGAGCGACTGGCCGATCCGAAGTTCGCCGGCGTAAATCTGCATGTCGTGTTCGGCGAGGCGGGCCACGGCGTGGCCGACTTCGCGCAGGAGCACCATGCCGACTTGATTGTGCTCCCCTCGCACGGCCGCACCGGCTTGAGCCGGCTACTGATCGGCAGCACGGCCGAACGCGTTGTACGGCTCGCCCACTGCCCGGTGCTCGTGTTGCGCAAGTAGTGTTCCTCTCAATTGGCGTCAAAAACGCTTAGCCGCCGCGGCCACGCGGCGTCCCCCTGCCGAGGCCGGCAGGGCTAAGCAACGGTCGCCCCTCCTGCTAAACTAGCGGACTACGTTGTTCCCAATCGTCGTCGCTAGGGGTTCGTCCGAATCATGGAAGCCGGAATCGTCGGTTTGCCCAACGTGGGCAAGAGCACGCTGTTCAACGCTCTGACCAGCTCGAAAAACGCCCAGAGCGCGAACTATCCGTTCTGTACGATCGAGCCGAACGAAGGCATCGTCAGCGTCCCCGACGATCGCTTGGGCCGCATCACAAAGTACATCGTGCCGAAGAAGATCGTGCCGGCCGCGATCAAGCTGGTTGACATCGCCGGCATCGTTAAAGGGGCCAGCGAAGGGCAGGGGCTCGGCAACAAATTCCTCAGCCACATCCGCGAAGTCGACGCCATCCTGCAGGTCGTCCGTTGCTTCGAAGACCCCGACGTCATTCACGTGGCCGGCTCGGTCAATCCGGTATCGGACATCGAAACCATTGAAATGGAATTGATGATCGCCGACCTGCAAACCTTGGAAACGGCCCTACCGAAGGCCGAGCGCACGGCCAAAAGCGGCGACAAGGAAGCGAAGCTCCGCGTCGAAGCGATTAAGAAGTGCCTCGCGCACCTGCAGACCGATCAACCGCTGCGCAAGCTCACGACGCTCGATGAACCGGAAGCGAAGGCCATTGCCAGCTTCGGCCTGATGACGGCCAAGAAGATTTTGTACGTCGCCAACGTCGATGAGAACGACCTCGACGGTAAAGGGCCGCTTGTACAGAAGGTCCGCGAGTTCGCGGCCAAGGTCGGCGCCTCGGTCGTGCCGGTGTGCGCCAAGCTCGAAGCGGAGATCGCCGAACTCGACGAAGCCGACCGCGCCGAAATGCTCTCGTCATCCGGTTTGGCCGAACCGGCACTGGCCGTGCTCGCGCGCGAGGCTTACAAGGTGCTCGGTCTGCAAAGTTATTTCACGGCCGGCGAACAAGAAGTTCGGGCCTGGACCGTTCCCGTCGGCGCCACGGCTCCGCAAGCCGCGGGCGTGATCCATACGGATTTCGAGAAGGGCTTTATCCGCGCCGAAATCTACTCGCTCGCCGACCTCGAGCAATACAAGAGCGAGAAAGAAATTCGCAACGCCGGCAAGCTCCGCGTCGAAGGCAAGAGCTATATCATGCAAGACGGCGACATCTGCCACTTCCTGTTCAATACGTAACGGCGACACATCCCGATGAGCGGCGGCGAACGACAGGTATCGTTATCGACGCTCCCGCTCATCGGCGCGGCGGTCAACATGGCGTTGGCCGCGGTAAAGATCGCCGGAGGTTGGTTCGGCGATTCCTACGTGTTGATCGCCGACGGCATCGAATCCACGGCCGATGTCGTGACGTCGCTCATCGTGTGGGCCGGCATGCGTGTCGCCGATCGACCGGCCGACGAGCGCTATCCTTACGGTTACGGCAAAGCTGAAACGCTCGCCGGCCTCGCTTCGGCCCTGGCGCTGTTCGCGGCCGCGGGCACCATCGCCTGGCAAAGCATCCGCGAAATTCGCACGCCGCACAACCTGCCCGAGCGTTGGACCTTGGTCGTGCTCGTGCTCGTCATCGTCGTCAAGTTCACGGCGGCTTGGTGGATCGGCCGCGCGGGGCGTAAAGTCGGAAGTACCGCGCTTGCCGGAGACGCTTGGCATCACGGCTCCGACGCATTGACGTCCGCGGCGGCATTGCTCGGCATCGGCATCGCGCTGGTCGGTGGGCCCGGCTACGAAGCGGCCGACGACTGGGCGGCGCTCGCGGCCTGCTTGGTCATCGCGTACAGCGGCATCACATTGCTTCGCCTCGCGCTGCGCGACATGCTTGATGCGGCCGCTCCCGATGAGTTTGTCGATCAAGTACGTCGACAAGCGTCGGCAGTGCCCGGGGTGCGCGGCATCGACAAGTGCCTCGTCCGCAAAAGCGGCACGTCGTACTATGTCGACATTCACGTGCAAGTCGACGCCGACGCCACGGTGCGCCAAGGCCATGACATCGGCGGCCGCGTCCGTAGCGCGTTGCGAAGCGCCGGACTTCGCATCGCCGACGTGCTCGTCCACATCGAACCGCACGGCCATGCTTAGCGTCGCGCGGCACCGCGTCTACGGTTCTTCCGCCGGACAAAAAACGGTATCGTCATGTTGATATCCCGGCGCGCAACAGCAGAGGAATTTGAGAACGCCGTCGCCCGTGTTCGTGATCTGATGCGGCAAGCCTGGCGGAATGGCGACCGCATCTCCAGGCCCGATCTTTCGGACTGCGCCGGCGATTTCCATCCGGGCCGTCCCTTCGAGGAGGTAGTAGATTTCCTCGGTTCGAGGGTGCAGATGCCGCGTCGTTTGCCCGCCCGGCGGCAAGCGGGCTTCCGCCAAACTTTGGTTGCGAATGGCCGAGTTGCCCGCGTTCAAGAGTTCGCGGATTTCCGAGCCGTCTTTGGTCGTGAAGGCCGGCACGTTGCCGATGTTCCAGACGTCCATCGACTTTACCTTTCCCCAGCCGCGTAGATTCGCAACCACGACTACTTGCGGGCTTCTTCAAACACCAACGGATGCTCGGAATGCGGGTCGGCGATGCGAATCGACATCCGCCCGGCGAGCAGTTCTTCGATCAAATGTCCGACCACCTCGCTGCGCCAGCCGCGGGCCAAGATCGGGATGTTGCCTTCCGAATCGAGCACGCCGTTGAGCCGGTAGTTCACGAGTTCGCGCACGTCGTTGGCCGTGCCGACGATGCTCGGCGCGATATCCGCGCCGCGACAAATGCTGGTGAGGGCCGACGATAAGAACTGTCCCAGCATCGATAAGTGCGAGTTCGACTCGATCCGCTGCGAAACCGGAAGCTGGTCATCCGGCAAATCGAGCGCCTTTTGCACGGCCTTAGCCAGGTCGGGAATGGCCCGCCGCAGCTCCGGCCGTTCCATACCCCGCAGAGCGCCGATATGCTTCGGATCGCCGACCTTGCGCTTCGCGAGTTCGACCATCAGATCGTCGCGCAAGATGAGTCGCGGCGGCAGGTCACGTCGTTCGGCTTCCGCCTCGCGCCACGTCCAAAGCTCGCGCAACACGGCCTGACAACGGTTCGACATACCGCTGGAACCGGAAGTCCGCCGCCAACGCTCGCGCGTCAGCGAGTTCTCGATATCGACTTGGAACGCTTCCATCTCGACGGCGAACCATTCGCGCCGCTTCAACTGCTCGAGCTTCGCCGTGAGCCGGTCGTAGAGCGGGAGCAAATACTGCACATCGGCCACGCCGTATTCGATCTGCCGATCGGTCAGCGGGCGGCGCCGCCAATCGGTCCGTGTCTCGCCCTTTTGCGGAACCACGTTCAAGAGCCGCGAGATCAGATTGCCGTAGCCCGCCGGGAACTCCATCCCGACCATTCCCGCGGCGATCTGAACGTCGAACAGCCGAGCTAACCGACGGCCGGAACCTTCCAACGCGAAAAGCATCTCCTGCCGCGCGGCGTGCACGATCACTTCGTGAGCCGGATCGGTGAGCACTTGCCAGAGGGGGTCAAGATCCAATCCCGCCAGCGGATCGATGCAGAGCGCTTCCGTTTCCGAAGCGCACTGCACGAGGCACAACTGCGGCCGATAGGTATGTTCGCTGACGAACTCAGTATCGAAGGCGATTCGGCCGCTGGAGCGCAGGCGATCGCAAAAAGCTTCCAGCGCCGATTGTTGGGTGATGACGGCGGACGACACGAGTTCTTGGCGGCCTGCGCGGGTCGAATCGAGTAGGGAAGACGCGATTGTCGCGTCGCTCGTCCACTCGCACAAGGGGTTACCGGGAGCGTGCCGTCGATCGATCGACGACCAACGCGTCGACCAATGTCGAACTCGGCGTTTCCGACGGGAGAATTCGGAACGCGTAGTCGGCGATTTCGCGGTTGTAGCGAGTGACGTCGGCGAGCAATTGCTGAGTCGCGGCCGTTTGAAATCGGAACGCCTCCAGCGGCGCAGCCACGGCGCATTGTCCGGCCGAGAACTTTTGCAACGTTGCTTCCGAGGCCTGATCACCGGCGGCCACGGCTTCAGCCCGATGTTGCAAGATTTCGTGCATTGCGGCTAAGCGTGCGGCCTGCTTTTCCAATCGCCGGCGAAGAGTGGAATCGGCCGAGAGCGATTCCAGCTTGGTGTCGTAACGTCCGCCGTGCGGCAACGTCGCGGCCGTCAGCCACGGCTCGGCGTGAGGACGCTGCATGACTTCCGTCAGGCGCCACCGAGCGGCAAGTAACTCCGCCGACGCTTCCCGCTCCGAGGTCTGCGCGGCCAGTCGGGCTCCGTGAACTTCCAACATCGCCACGGCACCGGCGGGGGACTCGCGAAAACGCATCGTTGCCTGCGACAGGGCCTCGAGCTGCGAAACCTTTTGCGACCAAACGTTCCGCACCGCCGCGGCTTCGGCCGTCGCC
>JAFLCO010000206.1 GCA_017303535.1 Planctomycetota bacterium | reverse complement strand
TCGCCGACTTGACCGCGAAGCTCAAGCAACTGAAGGCCAAGATCACGACGACGCTGATCGTGCGCGAAATGAAGACGCCGCGGGAGTCGTACATTCACATCCGCGGCGACTTCCTGCGGAAGGGGGCCGTCGTCGAGCCCGGCACTTTGGCCGTACTGCCGCCGCTGAAAACGGCCGACGGTAAACAAGCCACGCGGCTGGATTTGGCCCGCTGGCTTGTGACGCCCGACAACCCGCTGACGCCGCGGGTGACGATGAACCGCGTTTGGCAGCAACTGTTCGGGCAAGGGATCGTCGGCACGGAAAACGACTTCGGCACGCAAGGCGATGCGCCGACGCATCCGGAGTTGCTTGATTATTTGGCGGCGACGTTTGTTGCCGGCGCTCCCGACCGTTTAGCCGCATCGCTCGCGATGCGCTACGACGGACGCGGTCCGCAAGCGGACCGGCTAAACGGCGAAGCGAATTCTGAAACACTCGCTCGTCCTTGGTCGCTCAAGGCGATGCTTCGCGAAATCGTCACCAGCGCCACGTATCGCCAAGCGTCGCATGCCCGGGCCGATTTGGCGGCCAAGGATCCTTACAACAAACTCCTCGGTCGGCAGGCCCGCATTCGCCTGGAGGCGGAAACGATTCGCGACACGGCCCTGGCCGCATCGGGCCTGCTCACGCGCGAGATCGGCGGACCGGGCGTTTACCCGCCGCAGCCGGAGGGAATTTACGCTTTCACGCAGCAACGCAAATTCTGGCCGGCGACCGAAGGGGCCGACCGCTATCGGCGCGGCATGTACACGTATTTCTGGCGTTCGAGTCCGTATCCGTTTTTGATGACGTTCGACGCCCCCGACGCCAACGCCACGTGCACGCGGCGAATTCGCTCGAACACGCCGCTTCAGGCCCTTACGCTCGCCAACGATCGCTCGTTCGTGGAAATGGCTCAAGCCCTCGGCGATCGGGTGTTGAAAGAGAAGCATTCGACGGACGCCGATCGCATCGCTTCCGCCTTCCGTTTGGCTCTTGTCCGTGAGCCGCAAGCCCGAGAGGTGACGACGCTGACAAAGTTCTTGCAAGCGCAACGTGCGGCAGTAAAGGCGGAAGCTTTAGCAGGCGTTAACAGCGAGCCGGGAGCGTTAGCGACCGGAGTCGCCGAGCGCATCGCTTGGACCGCCGTGGCGCGAGTGCTTCTCAATCTCGATGAATTTATTACGCGCGAGTAGTCACGCTTTTTGTTGCATCGCCATGGGGCCGCGGGCATGCACCTGCGGCTATTGAACAGAGATGAATGAACGTCAACGATTGCAGCTCAAGCAACTCGACGCCGCGCACACGCTGGGGCAAACTCGCCGGCAACTCTTTGCCGATGCCGGGCTCTCCGTAGGGTCGATCGCCTTGGCGTCGCTACTCGCGTGCGATGGCGCGGCCGCGCCCGTGGTCGGCAAAAATCCGCTGGCCGCTCGTCCGCCGCACTTCGCGGCCAAGGCGAAGCGGGTCATTTTCATGTTCATGGCCGGCGGCCCGAGCCAGTTGGAGCTCTTCGACCCCAAGCCGAAGCTGCAAGAGCTCGACGGCCAAGTCGTGCCGCAGGAGTTCACCAAGGGGAAACGCTTCGCCTTCATCAAAGGGACGGCGAAGCTCGTCGGCACGCGGCGCGAGTTTACGAAGCACGGCCAGTGCGGCATGGAACTCGGCGACCCGTTGCCGCATCTCGGCTCGATCGCCGACGACATCACGCTCGTTCGCTCGATGAAGACCGACGTCTTCAATCACGGCCCGGCCAAGCTGTTCGTCAACACCGGCTCGCCGCAGTTCAGCGGCCGGCCGAGCATGGGTTCGTGGGTTACTTACGGCATCGGCAGCGAATCGCAAGACCTGCCAGGCTTCGTCGTGCTGCAATCGGGCCCTCGTGGGCCGCGCGGCGGTTCGTCGTTGTGGGCTTCGGGATTCTTGCCGACCTCGTACCAAGGGGTACCGTTCCTCTCCGGTCCCGAGCCGATTTTAAACCTGAGCAACCCGCCGGGAGTCGACCGCAAACAGCAGGGGGATTTCTTCGCGGCGGTTCGCGAGTTGAACGGCGCGCACTTGGATACGGTCGGCGATCAAGAAATCGCCACGCGAATCGCGGCCTACGAAATGGCGTATCGCATGCAATCGAGCGCGCCGGAACTCATGGACTTGAGCGACGAAACGGAAGAGACGCTCAAGCTCTACGGCGCAACGCCGGGCCAGACGTCGTTCGCCAACAATTGCCTCCTTGCGCGACGGCTCATCGAGCGCGGCACCCGCTTCGTGCAACTGTATCACACCGATTGGGACCACCACGGCAACAAAGAGACGCACCTCGGCGAACCGCTCACGAAGATCTGCGGCGAAGTCGATCAGCCGGCAGCGGCGCTGGTCAAAGATTTGAAACAGCGCGGGCTCTTGAAAGACACGCTCGTGGTGTGGAGCGGCGAATTCGGTCGGACGCCGATGGGGGAACCGCGCGAACTTGTCGGACGCGACCACCATATCGACGCCAACAGCCTCTGGATGGCCGGCGGCGGCATCAAGGCCGGCTACGTCCACGGCAAGACCGACGAGATCGGCTACAACACGGTCGAAGACACGGTCCACGTGCACGACCTGCAGGCGACGATCCTTCACCTTTTAGGCTTGGATCACCTGAAGCTGACGTATAAATTCCAAGGCCGCAACTTCCGGCTCACCGACGTGCACGGCGAGGTCGTGCATAAGCTCTTGGCGTAGCGCAATTCCGCGAGCAATTCGTCTAAAACGCCACGCCGCCGCGGCCTTCGCCGATTTCGATGTCGTCTTCCACTTTCACCGGGCGATACTTGCCGCGGCGATAGACGTCGACGTGGCGGAAGATTCGCTCCCGTTCCAGCGGGCAATACGTAAAGAACGTCACGGTGACCCGATCGCCGTCGAAGCGGACCGTTGGGTTGTAGTCGAGCGGTTCCGGCTCCTTCCATTTCCAAAGGTTCTTCGGCGTGCCGGTTTGCTTGAGCGGATCGGAGTCCACGTCGTTTTCGCTACGCACCTTGGGAAAGGCGTCGAGAATCGTATGCGCGCTCCACACTAGGCCGTGCCAAGAGGCTGCGTAGTCGTGCAGCTCGCGCCGCAGCAGCGAAGCGTGCAGGTAGGAATCGGGCGAGCCGTCTCCCTCGAGGATTTCCGACGGCTCGAGCGCGTCGAACGGCTTCGGCGGATTCAGAAAGTGCGTCTCCAATTTCGGGCAGTCCGCGGGCTCGGGAAATTCCGCCTCCAGCGGCAACGCCCAGACAAAGCCGTTGCCGTTGCCGCCGTCGCGAAAGACGTACGCCACGAGGCGGAAGCCGGCGCGAAGCTTGAGGGTCGGAAACAAGGCGGTGACTTGCGCGATATCGCGGCGCCCCTTCGTCCAGCCCTCGGGCAGATCCTCAAGGCCGTCTTGCGTTAGGGCGCGAACTTTCGTCCGCAGCGCTTCCACGTCCGCCGCCGTATAGCGTTTCCCTTCGACGGCCGTCTCGGGCCGCACGCCGCGGGCCACCGGTTTGTCGGCCCCGTTGAGCGATACCTTCGGCGGAGCGGCGTCGGTTTGCTCGACCTTCGTCGTTTGCTCCAGCGTCGCCGCCGGAATGTCGCTCACGAGTTTGAGCGCGGGCAGCTTCATCTGCAGTTCCGCAACGGCGGCCGCGGAAACTTTCGTACCGCGAACGTCGAGCCGGCGGAGCTTCGCGCAGGCGGCCAACTTCGGCAAACCGGCGTCGGACACCGGCGTGTCGTTGATCGTCAGCGATTCGAGTTCCGCCAATCCCGTCAGATGGTCGAGCCCGGCGTCGGAGAGCGCGGTGCCCGCGAGGCCGAGCACGCGTAGTTGCGGAAACTTCGCGAGGTCGGCCAGCCACGCGTCGCGGAGTTCCGTGTTGTGCGCAAAGTCGATCATCACGACCGGTTGGCCGGGGCTCTCGACGTCGCGTTGCACCAGCGCGCCGCGATCGAGCAACACGCCGACCGCTTCACGTTGTTCGGCGGAAAGCGGAGGCGCCGCGCCGCCGGCGGGAAGTTGCCCGTCGCACAGGCGGGCGAGGAAAAACGTCAGAGCGAGCGCCGTCAGTCCGACGACGATAAAGTGTAGAAGTCTCATGATGGTCCGTCCTTTCGGTTGCTGATCCGCCGCTACTTTTCCGGAGACGGCGGAGCCGTGCTTGCGTTGCGATCTTTCCAGGTGCCGGTGAGGGGTTGCTTGATGTTTTCGCCGGGGACGGCGAAATCGAACGGCCACGATTCATGCTTGCCGGCCGAATCGCCGGGAGCCGAATTGCTCCATTGTCGCTCGGTGGTGCCGGTGCCGCGACCGGTCTCGGAGAGCGTGCCGTCGGCGTATAGCACCACGCGCGTTTGCATCGTATGCCGCGATTGATCGACGCAGGAGTAGGCCGGGTTGTTGCCGTTGCCGTGCCACCGCATCGTGTGCGGATGCGTGACCAACGACCACGTGCCGGTGATGACGTTGCCCGTGGCCGTGCCGTTGAACTTGCCGGTTTGGCGGGCCGCTTCGATCGTCCAGTACTCGCTTTTAGTCAGGAGCGGATAGTCGATGAGTTCGTCGATGGTGCCGGTGACGACGCCGTTTTCTTCCAGGATGTACGTCGCCTTCGACTTCCACTCCGGATACTCATGGCTCCAGATCTCGACGTCGATCGTGCGCTTCGTCGCCGTCGTGCCGACGCGGGGGTCGTCGAACTTGACGAGCGTCATTGACAAGGTTCCCATCGCGCCCGGCATCCCGCCGACGCCGAAGCGATAAGTCCCCGGGCCGAGCGAGGTGCCCGGGGCGCCGATGTCTTGCGGCACCCAACCGCGGACGGCTTCGAGATTCTTGGCGCTCAGTCGATTCGACTCGCGCCCGCTCGTCGGATCGCCCCAGGCATACTTGAAGTTCACGGCTCGATAGCCGGGAGGCACGGTGAACTCGCCGGTGCGCCGCTCGGCAAAGATGTACGGATCGCCGGAGGCGTGATCGATCGACGCCTCGACGGTAAGTCGTTTGCCGGCGACGTCTTCGCCGGGCGGCTCCGCGGCAAATATGCCGCCGGCGGCCGACGCGAGAACGACGACGAAGCAGAGCTTGGCGATGGTGATAAGAGTTTTCATGATGAAAGTCTGGGTGAGAGGGAGAATCGCCGCCTGCGGTGAGGACGTTCGCGGCGCCGACGCGTCTTTAGGAGCGTGCGACCTTATCGGCCGGCTTCGCGTTTTCGGAACGTTCCACAGGCGGTGTGCTGCGATCCGTCGAGCCCTTCAGGTCGCGCGCATGGATCAGGTCGCGCTCGGCGTTGAAGACGCCCGGATCCTGAAGCTCGAGCGGTCGCTCGGCCGCGTTACGGTAAACGCCCGCCGTGCCGCCCCAGCGCAAGATGCCGAGTTTGTTAAGCCATTGTAGGAGTGTCATGGCATGGTCTCCTCATTTTCGACAGGCGATCGAATTGCGTCGGTCGCCGATCGCGTTCGGGTCGGAACATCCGGCCCGTAGGAAGAGAAGGCAAAGCTTGCGCCCTAGCCGCGGAATCGGAACTCACGCGGACGCGAGGGACGTCGAGCGCGCAAGTCCGTGCGGGGGGCGATTTTGTCCATTTCCTAACCGAGCCGCGCGGCAGCATAACTGTGAGGCCGCGACGCGCCGCGTGCGTGCGAAGTCGTCGCACACGTGCGAAATGGTGCGCAGCGGGCGACGTCGCTCGGAATCAGACGAACGTTCAACGCGTGACGAGGTCGCGACGTTTTTGCGAGGGGCGAGGCGAATCAAGCCTAGTTTTGGCCACGCCGATTCTAGCGCAGGAATCAAGGGTGCTTTTGGCCGGCGGCCATTTTGTAGGCGGCTCCAGCGTGACCACAAGATGTGGGCCGGCCAAAAGTTTTCTGGAGTCGGCTTGCGGGAGCGGGGACAATACGGAATGCGCCGCTGCGCGCAATCCGCGCCGAGCTTAGCCCCCGGCACTTCATGCCGGGGGCCAACGACGCCGGATCGCCGCAGAACAGGACCATCGCATACTAGCCCCGAAGCGCAAGCGAGGGGGCATGACGGTTTTTCCAGCCAACGCTGAACATCATTCCCCCCCGCATTGCCCCCGGTTTTGAAGAACCGGGGGGGCTAAGGTCTGCGACTATGAAAAGCAAACGACATCAACAGCGAGCCGGGAGCGTGAGCGACCGAAGTCTCGGCACGTCGATACGAAGGTCCGCCCCCTCATCCGCCCTGCGGGCACCTTCTCCCACAAGGGGAGAAGGGATGGCTACGCTTTCTGTTCGACAACGCGCCTTATCGTCAATCGTTTTGCAATTACAACCGCGCTACGGTTACTGCGTACAAAACGGCGGGGGTGCGTACATCGAGGTCGAAAGTGTACGCACCGAATCACTTAGAACTAAGGGTGCGTACAAACCGGGGTCCGATGTACGCACTTGCGATTTTGGACTTATTGCAAATCTGTTGCGATTAGAGACTGCGGAACGCCGCGGAGGGCGTTCCCTACAGAAGACGATTTCTGTTCCGCGATTAGCGGAAGAAAATGTACGTCACCAGGACGAACAGCGGGATCAGCACCCCGAAGCTGTAGGCCATGTAGCCGAAGAAGCTCGGCATCTTGATGCCCGCGTTTTCCGCGATCGTTTTCACCATGAAGTTCGGCCCGTTGCCGATGTAGGTGTTGGCGCCCATGAACACCGCTCCGAGACTGATCGCCGCCAGCAAATGAGCCGCGTCCGCCGTGAGCTTGGCCGGGTCGATCTTGGCCATTTCGTAGAACACCAAATACGTCGGGGCGTTGTCGAGCACGCTGGAAAGGGAGCCCGTCGCCCAGAAGTATTGCCAGGCGTTCTTAACGGGCAGTTCGGCGCCGCGGACGTCGAGAATTTGCAGGGCCGGCTGCATGCAAATGAAGATGCCGATGAAGAGCGCGGCGACTTCGAGGATCGCCCCGTAGTTGAAGCCGTTGGCAGCCCGCACCTTCGAGGAGCCGACGGCGAGCGACACGCCGACCAGCGCCAGTTGCACGACTTCGCGAAGGAACAACCACGGGTGCCAGCCCGGCGAAGTTTCACTTGCGAAGAGCGGCTTGCCGGGGCTCAGCAAAGCCGCTGCGAGGACGACGCCCACGAGCAACGGTACGTTCGGCCACAGGCCTTCAAACGTGAGAGCCCGAACTTGTGTTTCGTCGCGTTTGATGTCGCGAACGGCCTCTTTGGGGTAGGCGACGAGCGTGTCCCAAAGGAAATAAATCGCCAACAGCGCGGCGTTGACCAGAGCCCATTGCTTCCAAAGGTTGAGGGTCCAAAGGAAGTCGACCCCTTGCAGGTAGCCGAGGAAGAGGGGCGGGTCGCCGATCGGCAGCAGGCAGCCGCCGCAGTTGCAGATGATGAAGATAAAGAACACGACCGTGTGGGCGACGTACTTGCGTTCTTTGTTGGTCTCAAGCACCGGGCGAATGAGGAGCATGGCCGCGCCCGTGGTGCCGATGAAGCTGGCCAACAGTCCGCCGACGGCGAGGAACGACGTGTTCGTAGCCGGGTGCGCGGGCAAGTCGCCGGAGATGCGGATGCCGCCGCAGATCGTGTAGAGCGAGAAGAGCAACACGATGAACGGCACGAAGTCGTTGAAAATCGAGTTTTGAATAATGACCCACGGCAGCGCGGTCGAGCTGGTCGGCTCGATGACGGCGTGGCCGAGAAAATGCCGCTCGAGCGGATGCTTATAGGCGAACGCGTAATACGCGAGCGTGAGCAATCCGAGGCCGCCGGCGATAATGAGCTTGTTGCGATTACTTTCCCAGAAGTGGGCCGTCTTGTGAGAGAGCGGGAAGATGGCGATGGCGGCGAGCAACAAGCAGAACGGCAGCACCATGAAGTATTCGGGATGCGCGCCGCCGGAGCCGTGAACAGGATTGGCGTCGAAGTGCCCGGCGTCGGTCTTCGCGCCGGTGTCGGGAGCATCGGCCGCGTGATCGCCGGCGGCGTGATGAATGCCGACGGTCATCTCCGTCCCCTTCTGCGGCCAGTGCATCAACGCGGCGGCGACATACAGGGCCACGACGCCGACGATGCCGAAGACGACGGCCTTACTCGAACCGCTCTGAGCGATGGTGCCGTGGGAGCCGGCGTGTTGTTCCGACATGGAGTAGAAAGTCCCGAAGGTGTACGACGGAGGAGTTGTGTAATCGAGCGACGCCGGTTTGGGCCGCGCGTCGAGGCGGCGCCGAATGGCGGCGACCGGCCGGCCGCGGGCAAACCGCGATTGTGTATCGCCGGCGGCGTTTCGCAAGCCCCTGACTCGCGTTTCCGGCGTCTGGTAAGCTTTGAGGGCGTCCGACGAGCAAACGAGTGCCGCGGCGCTACCGATTTGAGCAGCGTATTAAGACAAAATAATGACCGAAGTTTGGTTACAGGCGAATCGACGATCGGGGCTCTGGCCGCTGGCTTTCGGACTCGTGAGCGCCGCGGGCATGCTCACGGCGTCGGCCTTTATGCCGGGCGACGGAGTGATCCGCCCTGCACTGTGGCTCGTTGCGGCGACCGACATGCTTGCAGCTTGTGCGCTGGCCTACCTGTCGAACTTGCCCCGGCTGGCGTTCGACGGCCGTTCGCTTTTGATGCGCATCCGCAACGGTTCGCCGATCGCCGTACCGATCGAACTCGTCGAGGCGTTTCTGATCGGCAAAGGCCCGGCGTATCTGTCGGGCAAAGACGACTACAAGACCGAAGCTCGCACGCTGATCATTCGCATTTCGGAGCGGGCGCCGGAATTCGAGAAGCTCGAAACGAACTTGCGGCTGGCCGCGTGGTGCGGGCACTACGTGACGATTCGCGGCACGTTCACGGAACCGCTGGGCGTCGAGGTCGTCAACCGATTGAATCAACGATTGTACGACGCGCAGCAGACTCTGAAATCGTCGGGGACGGTCGCGGCAACGGCCGGGGCGTCGCAATCGTCATGACTCGGCTCTTGGTCAGCGTGCGCGATGCGGCCGAGGCACGCGTGGCCGTCGAAGAAGGAGTCGATCTCATCGACTTGAAGGAGCCGAGCTACGGTTCGCTCGGCTGCGTGACGCCGACAACGGCGCAGGAAGTGGCAGCCTTGCTTGACGGGCAAACGCCGCTCAGCATGGCGCTCGGTGAACTCGTCGACTACTTTCCGCCGCCGGCGGAAGCGACGATGACGCCGCTTGCGGTTACGCACGGGCTCCCGTCCGGATTAGGTTTTGTAAAGCTCGGGTTGGCACGCTGCGCGAACTGGGATTGGGCCAAGTGTTGGCGCGAGTTGGGGCAGCGGCTGCCGCGCGGTGTCGGACGAGTCTACGTCGTGTACGCTGATGCAGCGCTGGCTGATGCGCCGGCGATGACGGACGTCGTAGAAGAAGCCGCGAAGGCCGATGCGCGGGCCGTGCTTGTCGACACGTACACGAAAGACGGTCGCGGGCTGTTCGACTTTTGGACCGGCGAGACGCTGCGGCGTTTTACGGCCGACGTTCAGCGGCACGACATGCTCGCCGTCGTCGGCGGAGGTTTGACGACGGCGACGATCCCGCAGGCCGCGGAGTGCGGGGCGGATTACATCGCCGTTCGTGGGGCGGCGTGCGAAGGACCGAGGACCGGTACGGTGTCGGCGGCGAGAATTCGCGAAGTGCGAAAGCTGTTGCGGTGAGCGACGGCTAGTCGTCGCGCGGTTGCGGCGGCTGGGGATCGTCGCCGGGTAGAAATTGCTTCAGCAGTCGGTCAGTCGCCGTTTTGCCGATCGCCGCGCGGAAGGCGGCGACGTTGCCTCGAGACGTCTTGTCGAGTTGATCTAGGGCCGCGTTAAATCGCGACTCTTGCATGAAGAGCGACGGGCCGGAGACATGCTTGCCGCGGGCATCCAGGGCGTACCAAGAATTCAAGACGGCGAGTTGCGAGTTGAGGTATTCGTCGCGATGGGCCGTCGGTGCGGCAGCGAAGCGGCGAGACCGTTGAACGAACATCTCGCCGAGCAACCGGTTCCAGCGGGCTTGAAAGCGGAGTTGAGTGTCGGCGTCGAGTTGATTGAAGAAGGGAGTCCAATCGTGCTTCAGCGAGAAGTCTTGTTCGAGCAACCAAGCGGCACGGCGCCGTTGGGACACAACGGGGTGGACCAGTGAGGGTTCGATGTTATTACACTTGGCGATGTCTACCGACTCGGGAGATGTTAGCCACGCTTCCAGCTGCGCACGGTCGAATGCCGGCGTCGCCTGCATCTCGATGCGGGCAACCTTCGCCAGGGCCGCGGCCGTGATGCCGCCGCAGAGAAGTAAGGCACACCAAGTGAGGAATTGTTTCATCGTCGTACTCGAACGATTCCATGCGGCGGGATGCCGGCGGCGATTGCCGGCAGCGGGCACGCCGTCGTCGCCGGCAGTCGACATTGACGCAAACGGCCGAAGGTGTCAACTTGTTCGCCGCCAATGGGCAGGGATTCTTGGGGGGGAGGCAGACATGGAAGTCGCGTCGCTCGTGATTGCGTGGTCGTTATGCGGACAAGCGGCCCCGCCGCCGTTTTCGGGGAGCAGTTCGTCTGCGCCTGCGGCAACGTCACCGTCGTCGGGAGCAGCGGCCTCAATCGCCGCTCCGCCGCCGTTTGCGGGCGGCTACTCGCCGCCGGCCGAAGCTTCGCGGTACGGTGATCGCTATGCGACGCCCGCCGCCGCTGCGAATCCGACCGTGCCTGCAACCGGCGCATCGCCGTATGGCACAACCGGCGGCACGTCGACGATCGTCCCGACGGCCGCGACGGGGGCGATGCCGACGACCGCGTCCGCGCCGACGACCACGACAGGCTCGCCGCCGACCGCAGGATATGCCGCGCCGCCGAGCGCAAGTTCCGGTACTGGTTCCGGCTACACGGGCGGGATGCCGCCGACGAGCGGCGGATTCTCATCGTCGCCCGGCATGACGAGTTCGTCGGCTCCGGCGACGTTGCCGCGCTCGGCGATGCCCGACCCGATGCGGCCGGCGACGTCTGCTGCGGCCACCCCTATCGCGACGTCACCTGTTGCGACCTCGCCTGCTGCGGCCCGCTCATCCGTGGCGGCCGAACGTTCGACAAACGTCGAGGCTTCGGTCGCTCCGCCCGCGGAAGATACCAGCGGCGCCGCCGACTTGGTTCGCGATGCGATGGTGCTGCCGAAGTCGCTTGGCCCCGGCGGCAAGCCGACGAAGTTGCTCGAAGCTTTAACGAACACGACCGATCGGCGGCGTCAAACGGCCGTCGTCTACGCCTATTGGAAGCTCGCGGCCGAGGCGGGCGAGTATCACTACGCGTGGCAGCATGTGCAGTTT
>JAFLCO010000205.1 GCA_017303535.1 Planctomycetota bacterium | reverse complement strand
GCCGAGGTTCGTGAATCAGGGCCCGCGCAATGGCCACGCGTTGTTGCTGGCCGCCGGAAAGGTTCGACGGCGGTGCATCGGCCCGGTCGCGAAGATTGACTTTCTCCAGCATTTTGTAGGCCCGAGCGATCGCTTCGCGCCGCGGTATGCCTTTGAGCAGGAGCGGGACGCAGACGTTTTCGACGGCCGTGAGCGCCGGCAGCAGGTTGAATTGTTGAAACACGAAGCCGACGTTGTCGCCGCGAAAGCCGACGAGCCGCCACGACGACAGTTTCGTGATCTCGGTGCCGAAGACTTCAATATTGCCGACCGTCGGGTAGAGGATGCCGCAGACGACGGAGAGCAACGTCGTCTTGCCGCAGCCGCTGGGGCCGACCAAGAGCGATAGCTCGCCTGCGTAAATATCGAGATCGACCCCGCGCAAGGCCCGCACGAGCGCGTCGCCCGTGCCGAATTCTTTCGTCACGCCGCGGCACCGCACGGCCATTACGCGATTATTCACAGCGCGGTCGTCGGCTTCATGCTTGCCGGGCGAGCCGGCAGGCGTCGGGTTGTCGGGGAGTTGAAGAGGCATCGTTCGTTGGGGTTCGCTGAGAGACTCCGGTCGCTGACGCTCCCGGCTCGCTGTCGGCGCTGATTGTTGGTTGAAGGGCTATCCTTTGAAGACCACTGCCGGTTCCAAGCGGATCACTTTCCAAATACTGAACATCGCGGAGAACAAAACCATGAGCAGAATCGACCCGCCGGTGATCGCCACGACTTGCCACGGCATGTAAAACGCGAGCTTGTCGGTCTTGCGCATGATGAACTCGCCGAAGAGCAGCGCCACGCTGCCGACTCCGAGTCCGAAACCGACGAAACCCACCGTGAGGGCCTGCAGCACGATCATGCGGACCAACTGCAGATTGCGGGCTCCCATCGCTTTGAGCGCGCCGAACTGCCGCAGATTCTCAAGCGTGAACATGTAGAACGTCTGCCCGCAAATCGCGGCGCCGACGATGAAGCCGAGCAGCACCGTCGTGAAAAAGTTGAACGGGATGCCGGTCTTGCGGAAGTAGTACCAGATCGTGGTCCAGGTAAACTTGTCGCGCGTTTGGGCCTGCAGATCGGTTTGGGCTTCGATACGGCGGCAAACCTCTTCGGCCG
The DNA here is from genome assembly GCA_017303535.1 of Planctomycetota bacterium. GTDB lineage: Bacteria > Planctomycetota > Planctomycetia > Pirellulales > PNKZ01 > PNKZ01. The sequence continues at coordinate 10,186 of JAFLCO010000205.1, read as the reverse complement.
AAATCCCCGGCGAGGGATTTGCGAGAATGAACGAAAGAACCTTCCGCTCCATCGGCACAAACGACACCGCTTGGCTGTACCGCGTGTAAATGATCGGGAACGTCATGAACGTCTTCCGCGATTTGCAGACGCCGACCACGACGGCCCGACGATCGTTCATTTCAAACACTTTGCCGGCGGCGAACGGTTCGCCCGGCCAAAGTTGGTGAAACCCGGCCTCGTCCATAATCACGGCGTCGGGCCGGCGGAGATCGTCGATGCTGCCGACGAGAATCTCGCGCGGCGCGCCGACCATCGTGGCGTCGTCGAGGCCGATCATGATGATCTGTTGAAAGGTCCCTTCTTCGAGCCGAGCCCGAGTGATGCCTTTGTAGAGCCGGACGGCCCAGTCGACTCCTTCCACGCCGCGGACGCGCCACAGTTCGTTGTCGGACATCGGTTTGATGTCGTCGACATACTGCATGTTCTTGTCCATGACCCAGATCTCGGCCCCTTCGATGTCTTTGATCTGGCTCGTGGTGAGCAGCATCAGGCCGCAGAAGACCGAGGCTTGCTGCGCGATGAGGAACGCGCCGAACATCACGCCCATGATGATGGCGACGTACTTGCCCCGATTGCCGGTGAGCATTTTCCAGGCGACCCAATTCATGAACGGGCCTCCTGGGATTTCGACGGTCGCTTCGGCATCGCGGGGGGCGTCAGAACCTCGCCGGGTTTTACGGCGCCGAGCGCCGTCAAAGAGAACCGCCAGACGTGGGCCGCGAGTTGTTCGGCGTTGTACGTTGCGAATTCCTCCGGCGGAATCAGCCAGCGCACGATCGGGCGGGCGACTAAGTAATGCAGGCACTGGCCGACGATGCTGAACGCCGTGCGATGGCGGATCTCTTCCGGAGTTTCCGCGGGCAACAACTCGTCGAGGATGCCGAGCAGGATTTTGAATTGCGGTTGGATGTATTCGCGGGCCAACTCCTCGCAGGCGCTCGACGGCTGGCCGATCTCGCGCATCATGAGGCGGCGCTGCCAGTTGTCGTCGATGCTCAGCACGCGGCACATGAACGTGTAGATGAAGCCGTGCAGCTTGACGGCGGCGGGCGTGTCGGCGGGCCAATCAGGGAGCGGCGCCTGCTGCATCAGGTAGCGATGCGAGAGCTTCACGCTTTCGATGTAGAGCCGTTGCTTGTCGCCGAAGTGGTAGTTGATGGCGGCCAAGTTCACGCCGGCGGCTTGGCAGATGTCGCGGACCGTGGCGTCGCGAAACCCTCGCTCGGCGAACGTCCGCCCGGCGGCTTCGAGGATGCGCTGCTTTGTATCGTCGAGAACTTGCTGCGACATCGTGGAGGGGGGCGGCAAAGGGGCGTCGACCAAGAAAAACGGTCGACCTAACACACACTACGCACGATTCAAACAATTGTTTGAAACATTTGTATTGTAGTGGGCTGCGCAGCTTCGACCAGTCGTCAGCGAAACCAGAATTTGTCGCCGAAAGTGGGTGTGGTAACTCTCTTTAAGATAGGGAGTTACGCACTGTATAAGCGAGCGTTGTTTCGCGCCGGCGGAGCAGGAAGACGCAGGTCGCCGTGAGGAGCCAGAGCACCGCAGCGGCGAGCAGCGCATTGCGGGCCACGAGCGCCATGGTCGGCGCGAAGTCGAGGTTCGGGATCAGCGCCGCGCGCGAGGTTGCGGCGGCCGGCGATGTTTGGAAGTGGTAGGGGAACACATAGGTCGCGGCCGCGGCGACGGCGAACGTCCAGAGCGGCAGCAGTTTCATGAAGCGGCGCGATTCCAGTTCCATCGCCAGCAGCGCGACGACCGGCAACAGCCAGAGGAGATACTGGAGCGACAAGACGTGGGCCGTCATGACGCTCCACGCCAGGCCGGCCGCGGCGGCGACGAACGCGGCCCGGCGATCGTAATGCTTTAGCCGGCACAAGACGCAGAGCACCAACACGAGCCAGCCCGCGAGCATGGCGGGCGTCGCGAGCCTGCGGAACGTTTCGGGCAACGGCCCGAGCAGGTTGAAGCTGTTGTAGGAGAAGACGATCTCCAGCGGCAACTCCGGCTGCAGATTCTTGAGCGCCAAACAAATGGTGCTCCAGGTCGACTCGATCTGAATCGGGCGCTCGGAGTGGTATTGAAAGAGAAACCGTAGATCGTTGCCGGGCAACCACGCCATGAGCAGAAACGGCCCGACGCTTGTCACCGCGAACGACGCGACGCCGAGCAACAAGGCCCGAAGTGCGCCCGAGCGGCGGCGTACGACGGCGACCGCTTCGCAGCAGAGCAGGGGGGCGACGAAAAGCACGGGAATCAGTTTGTAAGCCACGCCTACGCCGAGCAGTCCGTAGGCCGCGACGATGCCGAGGTAGTAACTCCACGACGGCGACTCCGCGCCGCGCGTTTCGTCTTGATCGGCGAGTCGCAGCCAGGCGGCGGCCGTGCCGACGAACACTAAGGCGAGCATCAGATCGGTGCGGTCGTAAACGATGTGGGCCAGGAGCACGGTGCCGAGCGTGTAAGCCACGGCACTGCGAATGAGTGCCGCGCGGCCGTAACGCCGGGCGATGAACACACCGCCGATCGCGGCGATCAACAGATCAACGACAAGGAAACTCGCGCGGAAGCGGCGAGCGTATGCGATGCGCGCCGGGTTGCGCGGGTCGCGGGCGAAATCGCCGACGACGGCCCGGGTTGTTCGCGCATCGGCCGTGAGTCGCGAGACGCGCTGCGTGTCGAGGCTGCGAATCGCGTAGAAGTGCCAATAGGCCAGCGGCGGATACTCGCACTGGACGTCTTGCGTGTACGGCGCGGCGCCGAGATCACGGCCGGCGACGCCGTAGATGAAGTAAAGCGGTACGTCGGAGCCGGCCGGCGAGATCGAGATGAGAAACCAGCGCGAGGCCAGATAGAGCGCGAGCACCAGCAGGCCCGGCCAGCGGAGAAAGGCGACGCCGCGGGCCAGGCTCGAGGTTTCCGCAGCCGCAACGTGCGCATCGGCCGACGCGTCGGCGTCGCCGGCGGCATCGCGATTGAGAGACGGATTGATGGTCGTGTCCATGCACGAACATACGGCGCGAAATGGGGGCGTGGTTCGGCGGGGCCGGTTGTAGTGAATGGGAGGGAGAGAACGGCGACGCCGAAAGAGAACCGAGGGCCGAAGGATGGTCTGCCCCCTCACCCCCGGCCCCTCTCCCGCAAGGGGAGAGGGGAGCGACAAAGACGGCGCGTTCCATTCAGAGGAAGTACCGGCCGTGGACGTGGATCGCGTGGAGCGCGAGGCCGAGCGTGAGGAAGTACGCCCATTGCGTGAGTTCGTGGCGTGTGGAGTCGGGCGGGCGCAGCAGGACGAGCAGGGCGTAGGTCGGCAGGTAATAGCGCGGTTCGACCAGCGCGAGGGGTAGCGTCGTGCCGAGCCAAGTGAGCGTGAGGAAGGCGAGCGTCGCGCGATCGAAGCCGGCGGCGGCGACCGTGAGCAGCATTGCCGCGGCGGCGAGCCCGAGGAGACCGCCGGCGGCGAATCGTCCGCCGAGGCAACAGGCCAGCGACGCCAACGGCACGGTTAGTGCGAAGACGTCGGTATAGACGACGAAGCACAGTGCGAAGATTGGCGGGCAGCAAAAACATTGCAGCGCGCGGAGCCAAGCTTGTTCGCGACCGAGCGCAGCGCGAGCCGTAAAATAGGCGGCGGGGAGCAACAAGAGCGAGAGGCCGAAGTGAATCAGTCGCAACTCGGAGAACGTGCGCACTTCGAGCAGCCGGGCGATGGCCGCGACGACGGCGTGATAGCCGGGGAGCATGGCCAGAAACGGATAGACGCCGCCGGGGGGCACGTACATCCGGCAATCGCCGCGGTAGAACACTTCGATCTGCTTCACATGGTACGGCTCGTCGACCCGGGCCGGCATCGACGCCGAGTAGCGCAGCGCGAGTGCGGCGGCCAGTACCGTGAGGCCGACGACGATGGTGTGCGTGCGACGGCGGGAGGGCTTGGTCGCGGCCGGGCCCTCGGAGTCTTCACGAGCCGGCGAAACCGCGGCGGCGCTCATGGCTTAGTTTGTCCGCAACGATGCCGCGGCGGCGGGAGCGGACTGTGCCATTTTCTTCAGCAGCGCCATGGCCTGCGGGTTGTCGGGAGCGATGGCCAGGACGCGGCGAGCGTGCTCTTCGGCTTCGTCGCGACGACCGAGCGCCGACAGAACGGCGGCAAGATTCAGATGGGCCGCGAGATGATTGGGAGCGACCTGGATAGCTCGGCGATAAGCTTCCACGGCATCTTCGGCCCGCATGCGACCGACGAGCACGTTGCCCAAGTTGTATTGAACGTCGGCATCGCGAGGCTCGATCGCCAGAGCCGCGCGGTAAGCGCGTTCGGCGCCGGCGGAATCGCCGCGGGCCAGCAGCAGATTGCCGAGACCGGCTTGGGCCGCGGCGTTGTCGGGTTCGAGTTCCAGCACGTTGTTGTAGATCGATAGGGCTTCCTCGCCGCGACCGAGTTCCGCCAGCACGACGCCCAGATTGATCATGGCCTTCACGTCGCGCGGATCTTGCTCGAGCGCCGTGCGCAATTCGGCCAAGCCTTGCTCGGTTTGCCCGGTGCGGGCCAACAGCAAACCCAAGCTGGCCCGCGCTTGCGGGAACCGGGGATTGCTCTGAAGCGCGGAGCGCAAGTGTTCGATGGCCGCCGGTTTTTGGTCGGCCTCGATCAGGAGCAAGGCGAGGTTGGCATGGGCGACCGCCATCCGCGGATCGATCTCCAGCGCACGGCGAAAATCGGCCGCGGCGTCGACGGCGCGGCCTTGTCGGGCTGCGATGAGCCCGCGATTGACGTACGCCTGCTTGAAACGGGGGCGAAGTTCCAAAGCCTGGGCCAAATGGCGGTCGGCCTCGGCGGGCTGCTCTTCATCGATGAGCCGTAGCGCGAGGTTGTTGTGGGCCATCCAGCAGTCGGGATTCTTCGCGAGCGTATCCGTCCAGAGCGCCGTCTCGTCGCGATAGATCGGCGTTTGCCGCCAAGTGAGAAATGCGAGCATCGTCAACATTCCCCAGGCACCGACTTTTGCAAGACGACGTGCCATGCCGTCACGGCTCTGCCGGGTCGGCATGCTTGAGCCGGCATCGGAGTAACATGCCGACCTCGCCTGCGGCGATGACGGCATGGCACGTTCGACAACATACGCAAGCCCGGAGCCGACGAGCACGACGATCGGGACCAAAGAGAGATAAACCCAATGATCGGCGACGTACGAGAAGAGCTGGCCGTAGATCGGCATGAGCCCCAGCACCGGCAGCAGCGTACCGCCGAAGATAAGCACGGCGACGAGCGGCGCGGAACCTAGCCGTTTGCGGAACGACCAAAGCAGCAGCGGTAGCGCGACGGCGGCAAGCGGCCAGAGCCGGGCGGTCGCGTCGTGCGGGTCGATCGTCCAGCGCGGGTAGATGAACGTGAGCGGGTGCGGCCAGAAGATTCTCGCGAGGTAAAACCAGCAAGCCCGACCGGCGACGATAAGGCGCTCAATCCACGGCCAGTCGAATTCCGCACGGCCGTCCCCCATGAGTCGCCGCTCGACTCCGACGACGACGAGCGCCACAGCCGCGCCCATCGCGATCATCGGCAGCACGCGCAAGAAGTCGCGTGCCGCGAGCCGGCCGCGCCGCCAAGCCAGGAGCACGAGGATGACGCCGGGGAGCGCGACGGCGTTGGTCTTACTGAGCACGGCCAAGGTGAAGAGCCCGAGCGATGCGAAGTACCAAGCCGTGGGGCGCGCGACTGCGGCGGCGGGGGCGGGGTTCGGCATCTTCGGAGCCGTGAACGATTCGAGCACGTGGACGTCGCTCTCGTCGCCGCCGCGCGACTTCATTCGCGAAGTTGCCGCTTCGCAGAGCGGGAAGCCTTCGCTACGTAGATAAGCGGCCAGCGCCGAAAGCAGGAAGCAGAGCGAGAGCGTGTTTTTTCCCTCGGTGATCCACGCCACGGACTCGACGCAGAGCGGATGCAGCGCGAAGAGGGCCGCCGCAAACCAGGGGGCGGGGAGCCCGAGCTGCCCAACGACGCGGGCCAGCAAACACGCGGCGGCGAAATGCAACAGCAGGTTGACGACGCGGTAGCCGCGCGGGTCGTCGCCGAACGCTCGCCACTCGAGCCACCACAGAGTATGCAGCGCGGGAAAGTATTGCTGGGTGGCGCCCGGCTCAAGCCAGATGCGGACAAGACCGCCGGGCTCGCGCAGCGGCATGTTGCCGGTGATGTTTTCGGCGTCGTCCCAAAGGAATTCGCCGCTGAGCGAAGGACGGTAGGCGACGAGCAGCGCCAAGAGCAGCAGCGCCGGCTTGAGAATCTTGCCGGATAGAATCTTTCCGGACAGCAGCGAGGTCATGGTTCGACTACGAGCGACGTTTGAATCCAGACCTTGGCCGCATCGGGAACGTTTGTCTTTAGGCCGACGTACCCGAGGGCGTCGTCGCGCGAGAAGTTGACCGGTTCGACGCCCGGCGGCACCGCGACGTCGACGGGTACTCGGACCAGCGCCGGAGTCAAACGTTCCGGCTTGCCGACCGTGACCTGCAAGAAGCTCGGCTCGGCTTGAAAGAGCTCGGCCTTCAGATCGTTCGGCGCGTTGCGAAAGTGGACGTACATCCGCGTTTGTTTGCCCTGGAGGCGCGACACTTGCCCGAGCATGAGCAGCTTGCCGACGACGTTGCGGCCGTGCAGCGTGACGTCGCCGACGGTTTCGCCGTAGACCGGCACTTCGTGAACGCCGGGCTCTTCCGTGCCGTCCGGCGTGCGGCCGACATAGTGGATGCGAAGCTTCCCTTCGAATGAACCGGAGCGGCCGTCCGGACGGCGCTCGACGACCATGTCGCGGGACCAGCGGGCGTGGTCGACCTTGAGGTTGTCGTGCTCGTATGTCGAGATCTCACCGACGACGCCGGGCAGGTCGCTCTCGATTTTTTCGATGCGGATCTCGGGGTAGGCCTGCGAGAAGGCGATCATCTGCAGGCGGCGCGGCTCATCGCGCGGGACGTCGGCGAAGATGACGCTATCGGGCGCGGTGGCGAACTTCACGCGGACGCTTCCTTCGACGGCCAACTCAAATTGCGGCATGGCCGGGTCGTTGGTGTCGATGAGCGCGGCTTGGCGGAAGCGATATTGCGGATTCTCGACGTGCCACGCGAGTTCGATTTCGGTCTGACCGCCGGCGGGAATTTCGGCTTTCTCCAAGTCGGCCAACGTGCATTTGCAGGTGGTGCTCGCGAGCTTGAGCGTAAGCGGAGCGTCGCCGTCGTTGCGCACCGTGAACTTATGCGTGCGTCGATCGCCGGGGTTCATGATGCCGAACTGATGAACGTTGGCGACCGGTACGACGCGCGGAGCTTTGGCGGCGGCTACGTCGGTCGACGGAGCCTGCGTCGCGACTTTGGCGCGGCCGGCGGCGGAGTCGGCCGTGCTCAAGCTGCCGCGTGCCCACACGACGAGACCGGCCACGAGCAGAACGCCGGCGAGGAGAGTCAGACTGCGAATCATGAGAGACGCTAGAAGCTAGAGGCTAGAAGCTAGAGGCTAGAAGCTGGAGGCTAGAAGCTGGAGGCGGACAACTGACAACGGACCACGGACAACGGACTGCGATAAAACGACGATGCCCGAGAGGCGGCTTGCGCCTCTCGGGACATCGTCTATCAGACTTGGGTGGCCGGGTCTGGAGCCGAAGGCGAAGGCCCGGGAGTACTGGGGCACCGCTGCGCTATGCCCCAGCCACCCGTAGAAACCAGGCCTCGCACTAGTCGAGGTTTTGCTTCGGCGAGCCGCCGAACGATTCGATCAACACGCCGCTGAAGATTTCAGCCGCCGGGAGTTCGATCGTGCTGTCGCCCGCGGCGTAACCGTCGTTGGCGGTGCTGTCCGGCGAGAAGCCCGGGTTGAGGAACGTGTCGCCGTTGGAGTCGGAGAACGACTTCACGCTGCCGTCGGCAAACAGAACGTTGCCGCCGCCGCCGTGAGGAACGCCGATATCGCGGTAGTCTTGCAGGTATTCAAACTGGTCGTTGCCGTTCTTGGCCGTACCCTTCGGCGGTTGTTCAATCGAGGCCAAGCCCGAGAAGGTGCTGACGCCCGATTGCAGGAACACCAACACGCTGGCATCCGGCTTTTCGACGCCGACGCGCTTGTACGGACCGTCCGATTGCGTTTCCACGAGTTGCGATCCGCCCGGGATGTTGATCGTGCCGTCGGCGCTGATCACGTCTTGCGACAGGTAGCGATCGCGAACGTCGCCGAGGTTGGCGTCGCCCATGAACGGAATCGTGTTGGCCGTCACGTACGATTGGTCGACGATGCGGCGCGCGAGCGGTCCCTTGGAGCCGATGAGAGCCTTACAGAGGTTCATGCTCACGGTGCTGATGCCCGTGGTGTTGGTGCCGGTGAGCTTCGGGCCGGTACGGCCGAGGAACCACGTGGTCATGTGGTTCGTGCCGTAGCCCTTGGCGAGGAACTGGTCGGCCAGGTAGGCGCCGGTGCCGATGCCGCCGCACGTGCCTTGCGTTTGTTTGGCCGCGGTCGTGGCTTCGGTGCCGGTGTTGGCGGTGGACGAGCCCATCAAGTCGTTGTACTTTTCGCTGCCGACGCCGGGGTTCGACGGGCAGAGCAGTTCGATCGGCTTGCAGACCTTGGCGTTGACCAAGTCGGCGACCCAACCGTAGGTGTCGGAGCAGCCGTCGCGGGTTTGATCGAACGAACCGGTCGTGTAGCGTTGAGCCTTATCGCGGTCGGCCAAGCCGGCGAAACCGAGATAGAACTGACGCAGGCTGGCCCGACATTGCGATCCGCGGGCCGCTTCGCGCACGAAGCCGACGGCCGGGACCAAGATGGAGATCAAGATCGCGATGATCGTCATGACCACCATGATTTCGACGAGCGTGAAACCGCGTCGTCCTTTGCGAACGTTCAGACTACGAATTTTCATTACGAACTCTCTCAAACGGGTGACGAAAAATAGGAACCTGTATCCGGCCTGGGTTCTTCCCGACTGCCCGACGCTGTCCTGCGGCGGGCGGCAAACCGACGGAGCTTCGTGTTTCGCAGGCCAAGGCTCTCCGGCTCTCGGCGTCGCTAGATCGCTGATGCTGTATCGCTACGTTGCTGCGTTACGGGCCCGACGGTGGTTTGTTTGCGGGCTCACTCTAGCTGCGGCGTGTCAGACGCCGATCAGTCGAATGTGAGGAAACGATAAATCTGAAAAATCGCGGCAAGATGTTGGACCGGTCGCGCAACACGAGTTGTTCCGTCGACTTCCTTCTCCCCTGGCGGGAGAAGGTGGCACAAAGTGCCGGATGAGGGGGCCGAACTTGGTACCCGCCGCGCGTAACGCCAGTGCCTCAGCTCAGCGTCGGGTCAGAGCACTGGTGGACAAGCCACCAGTGGCACCCAGACAGCCATCAACGGCTTGCATCTCCCTACCGCACGCGCGCCTTATCCAGCGACCAGCGGCTGTAGACCATCGCTTCCGGCAGTTCTACTTCGTCGCTCGTGAAACCCGTCACGCTCGAGGCCGGGTAGCCGTTGTTGAACAGCTTGTCGCCGTTGGCGTCGATGAAGCTTTGCACGCTGCCGTCGAACATCAAAATGTTGCCCGACGTTTGCCCGAAGTGCTGCGGGCCGAACGCGCGATAATCTTGCACGGCCGTGTTCCAGCCGGCGAACCACCGCTTGATGCCGGTGCCGCTCCCCGTGATGACCGGCGCCTTCAGCGTGGCCGGATCGCGCGGGCCGAGCGAATAGCTGTCGGCCAGGAAACTGCCGGCCGGGTGCTCTTCGTCGAGCTGCGTGTTGAGCATGTGCTCGGGATCTTCGGCGATGCCCGCACAGCCGAGCATCGGAATCGTGTTCGACGGCGCCTTGCCGTTGGTGATGCGGGCCACGGGCAGCGGGCCCGAGGTGCAGCTTCGTTCGCGCACGGTCGTCGCGCAGCCGGCCTTGGAATTCACCAGCGCGCCGACGTCGTTGATCATCACTTCGCCGCGGACCAAAAACCAGCTCGCGGCGTAGTTGGTGTTGTAGCCCTTGGTGAACAAAAGGTCGCGAATCAGCGTCATTTTCGCGTCTGCGCTCGTCGCCTCGCCGATCGCTCGGCAGGGGTTCACGACCACGGTGCCGTCGGGCATCGTTTGATCTTTCCCGCCGATCGAGTCGGCGCAT
>JAFLCO010000204.1 GCA_017303535.1 Planctomycetota bacterium | reverse complement strand
GAAAAGAAGACGATCACGGTGACAAGCCCCTTGGCCGGCAGCCCGGCGTTTAAGGCGGGCATCCGAGTCGGCGATCGAATCACAAGCATCGACGGCGTCAAGGTCGACACGCTCACCAAGGAAGATGACGACCCGGTGAAGCTGATTCAGGGAGCCGAAGGCTCGGAGGTAAAGCTCGGCGTCATTCACGAAGGGGAAAACCAGGAGCAAATCGTCACGCTCGTACGAGCGCAGATTAAAACCGATTCCGTGCTCGGCGATCGGCATCTGCCCGACGGCGGCTGGGACTTCACGCTCGAAAGCGATCCGACGATCGGCTATATCCGCATTACCGACTTTGGCGATCGCACGGTCGAAGAACTAGCCGCGGCCCTTAAGCAATGCCGCGAGAAGAACGTGCGAGCCCTCGTCCTCGACCTGCGCAACAACCCCGGCGGGTTGCTCGATGCGGCTTACAAAGTTTGCGACTTCTTCATCAAGCAGGGCGTGATCGTCACGATCCGCGAGCGCGACGACAAAGTTCGCGAAATGCGCGAAGCGACCGGCGCCGCCGAGTACACCGATTGGCCAATGGCGGTGCTGGTCAATCAGTTCAGCGCCAGCGCGAGCGAAATTGTCTCGGCCTGCTTGCAGGATCACCATCGAGCGATCGTGGTCGGCGAGCGAACTCACGGTAAAGGGACCGTGCAAACACCGATCCGCCTCGAAGGAGGCCGCAGCATGTTGCGATTGACCATCGCGAGCTACTGGCGGCCCAGCAACGAAAACATTCATCGAGCAAAGGATGCACCTGAGACGGAAAAGTGGGGCGTACAACCCGACCCCGGCTTCGTGGTGAAAGTCGACGAGAAAGACTTGGTCGAACTGCTGCGTCAGCGGCGCGAGCGCGACGTATTGCGGCGGCCCGGCGACAAGCGCGTAATTCCCATCGCCGCCGCGACGCCGCCGACGCCGGAGAAGCAGGAGACGAAAAGTGCGGAACCCCCGCTCCCTTCGCCGACTGGAACCGGAGTGAAGCCGAGCGGAAACGATAAACCGTCGGGCGAGCGAAAGCCGACGCACGTGACGCCGGACGATGATGAAGAAGCCTCGGATTCTCAGAAGACCGGCCCGGCCAAACCGCTCGTCGATTTGCAACTTGTTAAAGCGGTCGAATACCTGCAGCAAAAGATAGGACGATAGTCATGATCCGTACCCACGCGTTGCTCGGGTTGTTGCTCATTGCGGCGATTGCCGGCAGAGCCCAAGCTGCGCCGCCGAACATCCTGTTTCTTCATGCCGACGACCAGCGGCCCGACACGATCGCGGCCCTCGGGAATCCGGCGATTCGAACGCCGACGCTCGACGCCCTGGCGGCCCGAGGGCTGTCGTTCCAAAACGCCTACAACTTCGGCGGCAACAGCGGCGCCGTTTGTACGCCGAGCCGCAACATGATGCTTAGCGGCAAGACGTTTTTTCATTACGGCCGACTGGTGAATCCGAAAAACGGCGACGTCTTCCGACCCGACGCGCGGGACCCGGCCGCGGCCGAAGCCGTCGCCGCGAAAATGTCGGCCGGCTACAAGTGGGACATTCTCGCGCCCGGCACGCCGCCGAACTTCCCCACCTCGCTCGCGGCCGCCGGCTATCAAACCTATCACCACGGCAAGAAGGGAAACACGGCCACGCACATTCAGGCCTGCTTCGAAATCAACAAATATCTCAAGAACGACGAGCAAGAACGACTCTGCGGCGAACCGGGCAAAGAGATCGTCGACGAAGCAATCACGTTTCTCGAATCTCGCTCACAGTCCGAGCAAGCGCAGGCTCGGCCGTTCTTCATGTATCTCGCCTTCGGAAATCCGCATGATCCGCGCGTGGCGGCGGAAGAGTACCGGGCTCAATACAAGACGGAATCGATTCCGCTGCCCAAAAACTATTTGCCGGTTCATCCTTTCAACAACGGCGAACTTACCGTGCGCGACGAGCGTCTCGCCCCTTGGCCCCGGTCGGAAGCCGAGATTCGCAAACAGTTACACGATTACTACGCCACGATCACGGCCTTCGACCATCACCTCGGCCGACTCATGGAAACGGTGCGCGATCTGAATCTCGACGAGAACACGATCGTGATCTTCTCCGCCGACCAAGGCCTCGCGATGGGAAGCCACGGTCTGATGGGGAAGCAAAACCTGTATGAGCACAGCACCCGCTCGCCGCTCGTGATCGCCGGGCCGAAAATTCCCGGCGGCCGAACCGGCGCGATGGTGTACCTGATGGACATCTACCCGACCGTCTGCGAGTTGGCCGGGGCGGCGACGCCCGAGGGAATTGACGGCCGGAGCTTCGCGAAGGTCGTCCGCGGCGAAGCGACGACGCACCGCGACGCGATCTTCTGTGCCTATCAAGGCCTACAACGTGTGTTACGCGACGAGCGTTACAAGCTCATTCGTTATCCGCGCATCAATCGCTCGCAGTTGTTCGACTTGGCCGACGATCCGGACGAACTGAACGATCTCGCGCAGGATCCGGCGCAGAAGGAACGCGTTGAGCGGATGCTGGCGGCGATGAAGACCCGGCAACTAGAGTTCGGCGATTGGATGCCGCTCTCGACGGAGTCGCCCGACGCGGAAGAGTTCGACTTTAAGAACGTTCCGCCGGCCGAGCCGCGTAAGAAGCGGCGGAACTAGAGTCTTGCGGATATTTTCCGCCCTGACATTTCGGCAAGCTCCCCGGGCGGCCAACTGACCTGCCGAGTTCGGGAGTCCGGTCATGCCGGTACCGCGAAGTTGTCGGCCGCCGCTCAGCCCCGAAAAACCGTCACTGTCGTTAGGGGGCGACAGGCGAATCCGCTTGCCGGCCGGAGGCGGGGTTTCTGCCGATGGATAATTCCGGTACCACAAACGTGCGGCCCAGGGAGGAAGCTCGCGCGCACCGGCGGTCGTCGTACTGCCGATGGAGCGGTATCACGGAGCTTACACCTTGTTTCATCGTTTTGCCGATTGGTTCGATGCGCACCGCCGCACCGTCGCGATCGGGCTCATCATCGCCGTCGTCGCCTCGTTGGTCGGCGTGGTCCGTTTAGAATACGACGACGTGCCGCGCGGCACGTTCCGTTCCGACGACGCCGAGTTTCAACGGCTTGAGCAGACTTTCCAAGACTTCGGTGCCGACGACGTCGATGCCGTGCTGCTGGTCGAAGCCGACGACGTTTACCGGCCTGCGGCCGTGGCGGCGCTGCGGCGCTTGATCGACGAGACGAGCCGCACGCCGGGCGTCGTCGAAGTTCGCAGCCTTGCCGACCCGGTGATCTTTCCGCGCCGCTACGGCGCGCAAACGCTCACGCGGATCTTGAAGCCAATTCCCACGTCGCCGGTGCCGATCCTGCCCGAGCTTCCAACCGACGGCTCGTTGCCGAGCGAGCGAGCCTGCGCGGCGGCCCGAGAAGCGGCGCTTGCGCATCCGCTGGCTCAAGGACAACTGATCTCCGACGACGCTCGGGCCACGCTGGTCGTCGCGAGGATCGACGAGCAGAACCAAGCCATACGTCAGCTCGTGCCGATCGTGGAGCACCTGCAGCAGATCGCCGACCGCGCGACGGCCGCCGGCCCGCTCACAGTGCGGCTCACCGGTATGGCCCCGATTCGCACGGAGATTTTTGAATCGGTGCGAGCCGAGAGCACGCGGTTCGTCTTGGTCGGCGGCGCGCTCACGCTCGTGATGGCGATGATTTTGTTTCGCAGGCCTGCGGCCGTGGCGATCGTTTGCTCCGCCGCGATGCTCGGGGCGATTTGGACGATCGGCCTGATGGGGCTCGCCGGCGAGCGCATGAACATCATCACCACGGTGTTGCCGACGCTGGTGATGATCGTCGGCTTTACGGACGCCGTGCATCTGATGATCGATATCCGTCGCGAACGGGCCGCCGGCATGCCGCCGCGAGCCGCCTCACACGACGCCTTGCGGCACCTCGGGTTCGCCTGCTTGCTATGCGCCGTCACGATGGCGATTGGATTCGGATCGCTGGGTTTGGCGAAGATCGAGATCATTCGCAGATTCGGCTTGCTGTGCGCCATGGGGGCGGTGTTGGCTGTCTTTGGTGCGCTGGTGCTGGTGCCGCTGTTGGCCGGAACTCGGCTTGGGCGGCACGTGCGGTCGGAGGCAGAGTTTGATTTGCCGGAGCGGATCGCGAAGTTGTTCGAGCCGGTCGTTCGATTTCTCGTTGATCACGCGCGAACGTCGGCCGCCATAGGCATCGCGGTGACGGCGGCCTTGTGCTTTTCGACGGCTTTTTTACGCCCGAGCAATTCCGCCACGGAAGCGCTGCCGACCGGTCGCCCGTCGTTTCAAGCCGTGGCGGAGTTGGACAAGCATTTCGGCGGCTCGATGTCGGCTATGATTCTCGTCGAATGGAACGAATCGCTGACCTTCGATTCGGCCGAGGTCCTCGGGGCGCTCGAGGCCGTGCAACAAATCGCCGCCGAGCACGAAGACGTTCGTAGTCCTTCGTCGCTCGTGAACTTGGTCCGGTCGCTGCCGGGCGCCGACCAACCGCTGGTGAAGCAGGCCGAGCAGTTGCGGTGGGTCGACGCCGAGCAGATGCGGCATTACGTACGGCCCGAGTTGCGGCGGGCTTTGGTGCACCTGCGGCTGCGTGACGTCGGCAGCGACGTGCATTTGCAGACATTCGACGACCTCCGAGCCGGCTTTGGCCCGCTGGAATCAAAGTTTCCCGGCGTGCGGTTTCACCTGACCGGCACCAGCGTCTTGGCCTCGCGCAATCTCGATCAGATGATTCGCGACCTGAACTCCAGCCTCGGCTCGGCTGCCGCGATTATCTTTTTGATCATGGCCGTAGGGTTTCGCAGCTTCCGGCTAGGGCTCATCAGCATCGTGCCGAACCTGTTTCCGATGGCGTTCACCGCCGCATTTCTCGTAGCGACCGGCCGGCCGCTACAGATGACCAGCGTGATGGTGTTCAGCATTTGCTTAGGGATCGCCGTCGACGACACAATTCATTTCGTCAACCGGTTTCAACGCGAACTCGCCGTCGACGGCGACGTGCGGGCCGCAGTGCTGCGAACCTATCGCGCGGTCGGCGCGGCGATGATCATGACGTCGCTCGTGCTTCTGGCCGGCTTCGGCAGTTTGCAGATCAGCGAAATGCCGACGACGCAACTCTTCTCGATGCTCGCCTGTGTGACGATTCTCGCGGCGGTCGTGGGCGACCTGTTGATCCTGCCGCCGCTGCTCTGCGTGTTCGCCAAGCCGCGCCCGGCTGCGGTGCCGGTCGTCGCTGAATCGGCCACTGACGTCGAAGGCCTGGCACCGGCATTGGTCGGCGTTCGCTAAAATCGATGCCCCCGCAAAGCCGACCGATTCGAACAGTCGCACCGACGCGCGGGCTGTATCGATTACGAGCTATCTCATGCCGGCATTAAGCTTTACGATTCGGCCTCTTGACGCTCGGCGAATCGTGGGGCAGACTAACCTATTCGCCGTCGGACCTAACCAACCCGACGGCCGCGAGGGCGATTAGCTCAGTTGGTTAGAGCACTAGCTCGACAAGCTAGGGGTCACAAGTTCGAGTCTTGTATCGCCCACTGTTCGTAAGTTCTTATCTGGTCTTGATTAAGTAGACCTGCCGAGCGTCGGCAGTGCGGCTCTTTTCCTCGGTGGAATAAGCGTACATACGCTTTTCCCTTGGAACGGGATCGCCATCATGCCACGCCTCACCGGCAACCGATTGCCGAAGTACGGGAAGCACAAGGCTTCCGGCCAAGCCGTCATCAAGCTCGACGGCTAGGACTTCTACCTCGAGCCTCACGGCTCTAAAGCCAGCCGCATCGAGTACGATCGCGTCGTCGCGGAATGGCTCGCCAATGACCGATGTCTGCCGCACAAAGGCAGCTTGACGATCAACGAGCTTGCGGCGCACTACATGAAGTTCGCGATCGAGTATTACCGCAAGGACGGTGAGCCGACCGCCAGCGTGGACGGGGTTCGCAGCGCCTTACGTTACCTGTGCAAGAACTACGGCCGGACACGGGTCGATGACTTCGGCCCGCTGGCGCTGGCCGCGATCCGCAACGCGATGATCGAGGCCGGTATCGGACGAGGTGATTGAAGCGACGCTCCCATACCTTCGCCCTGTCGTCGCCGACATGGTTCGCCTGCAGCGGCTCACCGGCTGCCGGCCAGAAGAGATCTGCATCCTGCGGCCGTGCGATGTGGATCGGAGTTCGGAGGTTTGGGCGTATCGTCCGACGTCGCATAAGATGTCGCACTGCGGCCGGGATCGGGTCATTTTCATAGGGCCCAGGACGTGGGAAATTCTAATGAGTTACCTCGACCGCCCGGAGAAAGACTACTGCTTTTGTCCGGAGGAGTCGGAACGTTCCCATCGCGTAGAGCGTCGCGAGCAACGCCAATCACCGATGACGCCGAGCTAAGGCCGCACGCCGTCCCAAGTCGAGGCCTAAGCGTAGGCCGGGTAAGCTCTATCGCACGAACGCGTATCGACGGGCGATCCACCGGGCTTGCGACATGGTCGACCAAGCATTGCGGATGGCCAACTCGGCCGGGCCTAACAATGAGCGGCTGTTCGAACGTTGGTCGCCGAACCGGCTTCGGCATTCTGCCGCCACTGAGATTCGTCGTCGCTTCAACCTTGAGGCTGCGCAGTGCGCCTGAGGTCACGCAACTGCTAACGTGACGCAAATTTACGCGGAACGAGATTGGTCGAAGGCCGCCAAAGTCATGCGCCTTCTTGGCTAAACTTGACCGCGTTGCAAAATGAACTCGGAAATCGGAGACGTTGAAACAGCAAGCCGCCAATAACACCAAAGAGCAGTTCGCGAACTCCCCGGACCTGAAAACGGAACTGATGAATGCGATCATCAGAGCGCTCGACGCCCATTCTGCCATGAGCACTCAGGCCCTCGGCTCGGAAGCGGTCCGCGACGGACTCAAGGACGTACTGCTCGGCCCGGCGCAGCTTTACGAGACCCTGCGACAGTAGGCAATCAGCCACCAAGCCGACAGCATTGAGCAAGCCTCGTCGCAGGTAACCAACTTGGTCGATAGCGCCAGCGTGATCGCGGACGCACTGCGGGCGATTTGCCAATGACCATACGGCACCAATTTACTGACGATCAGTCAATTTCTTTCTCTTCATCTTGCGTTAAGGTGCGCTGCGGTAAGGTGTCGTTGTGGCGGCGGGCGATCGGTCGCCTGTCGTAAGTACCGACTGCAAAATGGAGGCTGGATTATGTTCAAGACTTTGACGGCGATGCTCGTGGGAATCGGTTTGATTGCATCGACGGTCCGAGGTGCCGAACCGACGACGGTTCGCGGCGAGGTCAAATCGTTTCACGAATCGCCGAAGGGGGACGTCGACGGCGTGACACTGGCCGACGGCGCGGAGATTCGTTTTCCGCCGCATGTGGGCAAGCAAGTTCAGGCCGTCGTTGCAGTCGGCGACGAAGTCAGTGCCAAAGTCGAAAAGCATGTCACGCCGAATGGGGACGAGCATCTGCGAGCCGAGCGGATCACGAACGTGAAGTCGGGGAAGTCGGTCGATTGCGGCATCCCGCCGCCGGATAAGAAGGCGAAGCCGGCACCGAAACCGGAGGTCGCCAAGAAGCCACGTGCGGAACGACCGAAGGGCGAGCCGGGACATGAACTGCCGCACGAGCAGATTCTGGCCGAGATTCGCGAGTTGCGCGCCTTGGTCGGCGGCGGAGCGCCCACGAAGGACGAGGTCGTCCGTGAGCGACGCGAAGGTCCGCCGCACGAGCGTATCTTGGCTGAACTCCGTTTGCTTCGCACCCAGCTAGAGCGAAAGGCTCCCGAGAAGCGATAGATCGCGGCTTTAACGGAATTTCTCCGCACCGCGTCGCAGTGGTCTGCGGCGCGGTGCGGTATCATGGCCCAAGCTCGTTCCGGTCTCGTGGGAGAACTCTATTTGCGGCTCCTGATCGTCGAAGACGAACGCGATTTGCGCTCGGCCCTGGAAACCACCTTTCGCGAAGAAGGTTATGCCGTCGACTCGGCGGCTGACGGCGAACAGGGTCTGTTCAAGGCCGAGGGCAATGAATACGACGCGATTGTGCTTGACCTGATGCTGCCGAAGCTCGACGGTCGGCAACTGCTGGAACGCTTGCGGAAGACGAAGAAGACGCCGGTTCTCATTCTCTCGGCCCGTGACACCGTGCCCGATCGCGTGCGCGGTCTCGATACCGGGGCCGACGACTACTTGGTCAAACCGTTCGAGCGGATCGAGCTGTTGGCCCGCGTACGGGCGCTCATTCGCAGAGCGGCCGGGGCGGCATCAGCGAAAATCGAACTGGGCGACATCGTGCTCAATACGGCGCTGCGGACGATCTCACGAGCGGGAGCGCCGATTCATGTCACCCCGCGTGAATATGCGCTCGTGGAGTTCCTGGCCTTGCACCGGGGCGAGATCGTAACCCGCACGATGCTTTACGAGCACCTCTTTGACGAGGGGGAAGACAACCTCTCGAACCTGCTCGACGTCCACGTCTCCAATCTGCGCAAGAAGTTCGGAAAGGATTTCGTCGTCACGCGCCGCGGACAGGGATACCTGATTGATGTTTAGCTCGATCCGTCGACAACTCGTTGCTTGGCAAGCCTTACTGCTACTCGTCGTCGTCGTCGGGCTGGGGACGACGTTTTATCTGCGTGTACGACACTCCCTACTCGGCGAAGCTGATGCCGATCTGCTGGGGGCCGCGCAGTCGCTAGCGACCCAGTGGTCCGCTTCGCAGTCGGTCGCCGCCCTGGAAATCCCGGAGACCTATCGGCATCGTTTCGGTCCCGGCCCCAAGGAAGTACCGTACTTCGCCGTCTGGGACTCCAACACAAAACTGCTCGTCGCATCGCAGACTGCTCCCGCCGAATTGCGGCCCGAGGCGAAGCCGCCGGAGAAGAAAGGGTTGCATCCGTATCATGCTCGCGACCGAGGCGAGCATCGTGAGGTGCTGCTGATCGGCGACGGCGGCGGGCAAGTGCTCGTCGGGCGTAATCTACATCGTGAGCGCGATCAACTCCGGCGGTTGCTGGCCTGGATCATCGGGTCTTCGGCCGCACTGTTGGCAGTCGGACTCGCCGGGGCTTGGTATCTCGCGAAGCGGATCACCGATCCGATCGAACGGATGACGGCGACCGCCGAACGGATTTCAGCGGTAAACTTGTCCGAGCGACTCGACGTTCCACTGGGGCGGAGCGAACCGGCGCGATTGGCCGAGGTCATCAACCGGATGCTCACTCGGTTGCAAGAGGCGTTCGATCGACAGACGCGGTTCACGGCTGACGCCTCGCACGAGTTGCGGACGCCGGTGTCGGTCGTCATGTCGCAAGCCGAGTTGGCGCTGGCGAAAGAACGCTCGCCCGAGGCATATCGCGACGCACTCGGTGCCTGCCTGCGGGCTGCCTCGCGCATGAAGTCGCTCGTCGAAGGATTGTTGACGCTGGCCCGCAGCGATGCCGGGATGCCGCTCGTTCGCCGCGAGTCGGTCGATCTGCGGAGGGTCGTCGAACGTGAGTTGGAAGCGGTGCAGACCGGGGTCGCCGAGCGAAACCTGGCCCTGACGGTCGACCTGCATTCGACCACCGTCGTAGGCGACGGCGATCGCCTGGGGCAAGTCGTGGCGAACTTGCTCGCCAACGCCGTGGCCTACCATCGCGACGGCGGCAACATCACGGTCTCACTCGTGGCTGAAAATGACGAAGCGGTGCTGGCCATCGCCGATACGGGCATCGGCATCGCCGCCGAACACCTACCACATCTGTTCGAGCGATTCTATCGGGCCGATCCGTCGCGCTCGGCACACGGAGTGGGCAGCGGCTTAGGTTTAGCCATCTGCGACGAAATCGTCCGCGCTCACGGCGGTCGGATCGAGGTACAAAGTACTCTAGGGGAAGGTACGACGTTCGTCGTTCGCTTGCCGGCTGCGGCTTCATCGGTCCCGTTGTCCGAAGAAGCGGTGATCGTCGCCGGTGAACCTCCACAATCGTGAACGGCGGTAATTCGCGATGTCGATCACGTTCTACTGCACCTGCGGCAAGAAGCTGAAAGCGAAGGCGGCGCAGGCCGGTCGTCGCGGGCAATGCACGTCATGTGGTCGAGCGCTGGCGATTCCGACCGAGTCGACGGCCGCACCTGTCGTCGCGCCCCCTTCGATTGAGGCCCTGTGGTACTTCGCTCACGACGGTCGGATGTTCGGTCCGCTTGGTGCAGACGATCTCCGCGAGTTGGCTAAGGGCGGACAGTTATCGCCCGGCGATTGGGTATTGCGACCGGGAGCCGCCGAATGGACGGCGGCCCGCGACGTGCCGGAGTTGTTTCCGCCGCCGCCAGTGCTGCCGATCCTCGTTGCTGCGATGCCGACTGTCGCCGGGCCGCCTAGCCCGTCCGCGCCGGCAACGCAATTCGACTCGCGTCGGCATGTGCTGGCCGAGGCCCAAGTTGTCCCCGACGCCTCGCGCTGTGTGCAGTGCGGCATCTGCACGCATAACTGCCCCATGGGGATCGACGTCCGAGCGCATGCCCGACGCGGTCGACCGATTCACGATAGTCGCTGCCTGACGTGCAGCGAGTGCGTGAATCGCTGTCCGCGCGGCGTCTTGCAGTTCGAGCGGCTCACCTTGTTCGGTCTCGAAACCTGAGTTTCGTCGTCATGCCCGGTCATCACGTTATCATCGGTTCGGGAATCGCCGGTCTGACGGCGGCCGAGACGATCCGTACACATGATCCGGCCGCGACGATCACGATGATCGGCGACGAACCGCACGAGTTCTACTCACGCCCCGGCTTAGCGTATCTGTTGCGGGGCGACGTACCCGAAAGGCAACTCTTTCTTCGCACTGCTGCCGACATTCGTTCGCTGCGTATCACGCAGATTACGGCCCGCGTCGATCAACTCATTACCGCACAGCACTTCATCGTGTTATCAGATGGTCGGCGATTAACCTACGACCGCTTGCTCGTGGCGACAGGTGCCCAAGCCTCATCTCCGCCGTTTTCCGGAGCCGATCTGGCGGGGGTCGTCAAGCTCGACAACCTCGACGACGCTCGCCGGATTCTCAAGCTGTGCGGCCGGTTTCGCTCAGCGGTCGTAGTCGGCGGCGGCATCACGGCCTTGGAACTGGCCGAAGGGCTGCGAGCTCGCGGCATGCGCACGCACTATCTCCTGCGCGGCAGTCGCTACTGGTCCGACGTGCTTGACGAGGTCGAGTCGCAGATCGTGCTCGATCGGCTGCGACATGAGGGAATCCAAATGCACCTGGAGACGCAGGTGAAGCAGGCGATCGGCAAGAACGGTCGCGTGACGGCCGTCGAAACCCAAGCCGGCGAGATGATTCCTTGCAGCGTGCTGG
>JAFLCO010000203.1:6821-11416 GCA_017303535.1 Planctomycetota bacterium | reverse complement strand
CTGTCGGCAGGGCAGGTTCGACAGGCCCTGCGGCTCGGCGAGGCGGTTGCCCGTCGCACGCCCCACCGATACATTGCTGAGCAGTCTTGCGCACTGCGATTTATGGCCGATCGGCGGCCGTTTTATGCCGTGCCGGTTTGCTTGTCGCCTTGTTTTGAGAGTTGCCGTGGAAGCCGTCGCCGTCGACCTCGAGGTTCGCCTCGGTCGACTTCGTTTGCCGAATCCGATCCTCACCGCCTCGGGCACCTTCGGCTACGCGCGCGAGATGACGGGCTTCGTCAACCTAGCCTCGCTCGGCGGCATCGTCCCGAAGACGATTACCAAGCGTCCGCGGCCCGGCAACAAGCCCTGGCGGACGATTGAGACGACCGGCGGGATGCTCAACTCGATCGGCCTCGACAACGACGGCATCGACGCCTTCATCGAGGGCCATCTGCCGTACCTGGCTTCCGTCGGCTGCCCGATCGTCGTCAGCATCGCCGGTTGCGACGAGAACGAATTCGCCGAACTGGCCGGCCGGCTCAGCGGTCGCCCGGAAGTGGCTGCGATCGAGCTGAATGTTTCTTGCCCGAACGTCAGCGGCGGCGTCGATCTCGGCACGAATCCGGCCCGCTGCGAACAGGTCGTCGCCCTGGCTCGCAAGGCTTGCGACCGACCGATCATCGCCAAGCTCACGCCCAACGTCACCAGCGTGGCCGACATCGCGAAAGCGGCCGAAGCCGGCGGGGCCGACGCCATCGCGCTGATCAACACTTGCCTCGGCATGGCGATCGACTGGAAACGTCGCAAGCCGATGCTCGGCAACGTCGTCGGCGGCTTGAGCGGCCCGGCGATCAAGCCGATTGCGCTCCGCTGCGTCTATCAAGCCGCTCGGGCCGTGAAGACGCCGCTGATCGGCATCGGCGGCATCGCGACGCTCGACGACGTGATGGAGTTTGCAGTCGCCGGCGCGTCGGCCGTTCAACTCGGCACGGTGAATTTCTACGACCCCACGGTCGCCGGCCGCATCCTCGCCGCGCTTCCCGGCGCCCTGCGCGAACTGAAAGCCAACCGCTGGGTCGATATCGTCAACACCCTCGACGCCCCGGCACCGCAAGGCAAGTAACAACCTCGCAGCTGCAGCTATCCGCATTCCCCACTCCCCACTCCGCCTTCCCCACTTCCGCAATGCGTGTTCTCTCCGGCATCCAACCGACCGGCCGCTTTCACTGGGGCAACTACTTCGGCGCGATCCGGCAGTACATCGATTTGCAGCATGGCAACGAAGCGTACTACTTCATCGCCGACCTGCACGCGCTCACGACGGTGCGCGAGCCGGAGCGATTGCGGCAGAACGTCGTTGATGCGGCTCTCGACCTCCTGGCGCTCGGGCTCGATCCCGCAAAGGCTGTTCTGTTTCGTCAGTCGGACGTGCCGGAAGTCTCCGAGCTTTGTTGGCTGCTGATGACCGGCACGCCGATGGGTTTGCTCGAGCGCTGCCATGCGTACAAAGACAAGAAAGAAAAAGGGCTCGCCGCCGACGCCGGGCTCTTCACGTATCCCGTGCTAATGTCGGCCGACATCCTCGCGTACGACGCCGACATCGTGCCGGTCGGCGCCGATCAGGTGCAGCACATCGAAGTCTGTCGCGACTTGGCCGGGGCGTTCAATCATCACTTCGCCGAAACGTTCGTGCTTCCCAAAGCCAAGACGCTCGACGCCTCGGCCAAAGTGCCGGGCACCGACGGCGAGAAAATGTCGAAGAGCTACAACAACACGATCGAACTCTTCGAAGAGCCGAAGGCGATGCGCAAAAAAATCATGCGCATCACCACGGATGCCCGCCCGATGGAAGAACCGAAGGAGCCGGAAGGGGATCATCTCTATCAGCTCTATTCGTTGTTTGCTTCCGACGCTCAGCGTGAAGAAATGGCGGCCCTCTATCGCCGCGGCGGCTTCGGCTACGGCGAGATCAAGAAGGCCTTGGCCGACGTCGCCGAGGCTTACTTTGCCGAGGCCCGAGCTAAGCGTGCGGAATTGGCCGCCGATCCGGCCCGGGTCGAGCAAATCCTGGCCGATGGGGCCGAAAAGGCCCGAAAAAAGGCCTCCGCGACGCTAAAACGCGCACAGCGTAATTGCGGGTTAAAATAGAGTACCCGTTTCGGGCGGTCCCGAGCCGTACTCTAACCTGGTCGCAGTCATGCTGAATGGTCAGAAGATCGTCGTCGTGATGCCGGCGTATAACGCCGAGAAGACGCTCCGTCGCACGCTCGCCGAGATCCCGCACGACGTCGTCGACGGCATGATCCTGGTCGACGACGCCAGCCGCGACGGCACGAGCAAGCTCGCCGCGTCGCTCGGCATTCCGACGTTTGTGCACCTCCGCAACTACGGTTACGGCCGCAACCAAAAGACTTGCTACGCGCAGGCATTGCGAATGGGGGCCGACGTCGTCGTGATGCTCCATCCCGACTATCAGTATTCGCCTAAGCTCATCACCGCGATGGCCGCGATGATTACCGGCGGCGATTTCGACGTGGTACTCGGTTCGCGCATTCTCGGCGTCGGCGCGCTGGCCGGCGGGATGCCGCTCTACAAATATGTTTTCAATCGCAGCTTGACCCTGGCGCAAAACATTCTCTGCGGCCACAAGCTCTCGGAATACCACACCGGTTATCGGGCCTTCTCGCGCCGGGTGCTGTTGGAATTGCCGCTGCACGAGAACTCCGACGACTTCGTGTTCGACAACCAGATGCTCGCCCAGGCGATCTACTTCAAGTACCGTATCGGCGAAGTGAGCTGCCCAACGAAGTATTTCGAAGACGCCTCGTCGATCAACTTCCGCCGCAGCTGCAAGTACGGCCTCGGCGTACTCGGCACTTCGGCGCTTTTCCGCTTGAATCGCCTGGGCCTGGCGAAGAGCCGCATCTACGCGGCCGACGGTCGGAAGCTGCACGACCCTTCGGTGCCGGCCGATTACTATCGCGAAGAAATGCGAGACGGCGAACCGCTGGCGGTCGGCGCCGGCGAGGAGTCGTCCCGTGTCGGTTAGCACTGAAGTCGGCGCGGAGACGCATTCAACGACGGCCGAAGCTCCGCACTGTTCTTGGTGCGGTAGCGACCGACTTTCGCCGCCTTGGCGCGGTCCCGAACCGCGCGATTTCCAAGTTCGCGGCTGCGACGATTGCGGCCATCATTTCACGGCGCCGATTCTCGGCGGCGACCAGATCGGCGCGTATTACGCCGAAGAGTACTACGGCACCAAGAACAAGCGTTTTAATCCGCTGATGGAGGCGCTCGTCCGTTGGTTTCGGCAGCGCCGTGCGAAGCGACTTGGCCAGTTCGGCCCGATCGGCAAGGTGCTCGACGTCGGCTGCGGCCGCGGACTCACGCTCAACGCCTTGCGCGAACTCGGCTGGACGACGCGGGGCTGCGAGTTTAGCGCGACGTCGGCCCGCTACGCCCGCGAAGTGCTGAAGCTCGACGTCGCCTGCGAAGGCTTCTCTCCGGCAAGCTACGCCGACGACGAGTTCGACGCCGTCAGCCTCTGGCATGTGCTCGAACATTTGCCGAACGCGCGCGAAGCACTGGAGACTTGTGCTCGCATCGTGAAGCCCGGCGGCGTGCTGGCGATCGCCGTGCCGAACTTCGAATCATATCAGGCCCAATGGACTCGCTACGGCTGGTTCCATTTGGATATGCCGCGGCACTATCAGCATTACTCGGCTTCGTGGCTGCGAGAGCGATTCGACGAACTCGGCTTCGACGTACGCTCGGAAGGGCACGCTTCCGGCGAGCAGAACCCGTACGGTTGGATTCAAAGCATTCTGAATTGCTGGGGACTCGCGCGGAATTTGCTTTACGACATGCTCCGCACGGAATCGGCCCGCACGGTCAAGCATCCGTGGCGGCAACTGCCCGGCCAAGCGCTGGTGAGCGCCTTGGGGCTGGTCGTGTTGTTGCCGTTCTCGCTGACGATGCTCGTGGCCGAAGCTTTCGGCAAGCGCGGGGCGACGGTCGAGTTCTACGCGGTAAAGCGTCCTGCGGCGGAACCGTCGAAATAGAGCAGGCCCGACGCCATGCATTCGAGCGAGCCTTCCGCACCGCGCGAACCGATTGAAGCGCCGACGAAGCCCGACGCCGGGCCGTCGCCGTGGACGTCCGCCTTTCTCGGCGTGGCCCTGACGCTCGGCCTTTCGCTCTGGAACCTCGGCTACTATCCGTTGTGGGGCGACGAAGCGGACACGGTCATCTTTGCCCGCGGCGTTTGGGAAACGGGCGATACGAGCGCCTTTTACGGCGACAATCTTTACGCGTATCGCAACGGCACGCTGCTCGAGCATCTGAAGAATCGCGCGACGCCCCCGGCTTCGTATTATTTCGTCGCGCCGGTGTGGGGTACGTTCGGCGACAACCGCTTCATGCTCCGCTTGCCGTTCGTCTTGTGCAACGTCGGAGTCGTGCTCGTCGTGGCTTGGTGGCTGATGAAGGCGGGTGTGCGGCGTTGGACGATTGCCTGGGTGTTGTTGGCGTTGGCCCTGAACGTTTCGTTTCTGCTTTACGGCCGACAATGTCGCTACTTTTCGCTCGCCACACTGCTCACCGTTGCCGGCGGG
>JAFLCO010000203.1:1777-6811 GCA_017303535.1 Planctomycetota bacterium | reverse complement strand
TTATTGGCATTTCGACGGCTCGCGCTTCCGGCTCTGGTTGCTGACCGCGTGTCTCTGCTTGCTCGCCGCGACTCACTACTTGCACTTCGCCGCCGCGGCCGCAGCGCTGGTAATCGATTACGCGTTGTGGCAACGTAAGCAAATGCGGCCGACGGCCGGCCAGTGGGCGATGCTCGTCGTACCGACGCTCTGCGTCGTCGCGGCGCTGGCTGTGGTTTATAACCCGATCGGCAAGCACTCGGCCGTGGAAACCGCGGTCGCGGAAACCCCGCGCGCCGGCTTCTTGGTCGAAAAAGCCAAATTGCTGTGGTGGTCGCTCCGCGACATGAACGCCTGCGAATACGGCGTCGGCCTCGTGCTGGCCGTAGCTCCGCTGGTGTTCGCTTGGCGACGGAGTTGGGGCCTGCTGCGATTGTGGGGGGCCTGTCTGATTTACGTCGTTGTCACGACGATCCTCTCGCCGCAACCGGTGGCGAAGACTCTGGTCGCCGACGTGCGCTACCTTGCGCCGCTGATCCCGGCACTCGTTACGCTGACGGTGCTCACCTTCGATCGGCTCGCGAACGGTCGCGAGATCATTGTCGTGCCGCTGGCGGCGTTGTGCATATTTTCCAACATCGCGCACAAACCGTGGGAGCGAATCGCGTGGCGATCGACCGTGGCCGAATTTGTGCGCGAGTTAAAAGCGCCCCGGCATGTCGCGACCACGGCGCTAGCCGATTGGCTGCGCGCAAACCTCCGCGAAGGAGCTTCGGCCTTCATCACTCCGAGCGAATACACGGCCGAGCAAATCATCGCCGCGCCGCACGTCGTCTACGGTTGGCAATTGGAGAATCCGCTCCGCGAGCAAGATTACGTCGAACTCGATCGCATCCACTTTGCCGGCGAAAAACCGGTGGATTGGATCATTGCCTTAGGCGCCGACAGCATGCGGCACGTCAGTCGTCACGTGTTGCCCAAGATGGCCGACCGCGGATTCAAGTACGAACCGGCCGGCCAACTCCCGGTGGATTTCCATAGCCACACGCGACCGGAGTTGATTTGGCACTGGTTCCGCGACTTGCCGTATGATAAGACGACCGGCATCTTCATTTTTAAGCTTGAGCGTCCGTAACGCATGTCCGTCGCCCCCACGTCTTCGCCAAATCAACCGACGCAAACTCCGGAAATGGGCTACCCGGCCGCCTTCGCCTGGTTGGCCGCCGTCGTATTTGGCGCGGGCGCCGGAGCCGCGGCGGCGATGCTGCAACGCTGGTTTGCCCCGATCGGCGTGTTCCCCATCGTCATCGGGACGATCGTGGGGTTGGCGATCGGCGGCGTTTGGGCCGGTCGCGGCGGCGGATCGAAGCGGTCGATCTTACTGAGCGCCGCGCTGGGAGGCTTGATTTGTCTCGCGACGTTGCATTGGGGGAGCTATTTGCTCTCCGAACGAGCGGCGGCCGTCGAACGGCAAAAGGCCCGCGAAGCGCTGCTCAAGCTCACGCCGGAGCCGGGGCAGTTGTTTGAGCCGTTTGACGACCGATCGAGCTTTCCGAAGTACGTCGGGATCCAACTGCACGTCGGCCGAGCGCTCGGGCCGCGACGGATCGGCGGGCCGCTTCTCGTCGCGTGGTGGATCGGTGACGCATTGCTCGTGCTGACGGGCGCCGTCTTGGCGGCGGCGGGCGTCGGCAAGCCATACGCTACGCGCAAGCCCGCGGCGGCGACGAATTCCGTCGCGTCGTCCGCCGATGCTTCTCAGAAGGGGTCCGCCTCGTGAACGTGATCGGCATCGGTAGCGAAGTGGTCGAGTGTTTGCGAGTGGCTCAGATGATCGAGCGGCACGGCGAACTCTTCATCAATCGCGTGTACACGGCCGCCGAGATCAAATTCTGCAACAGCCGGAAGCACGCGACGCGGCACTTCGCCGGACGGTGGGCGGCGAAGGAGGCGGTCGTTCGCGCGCTGGGCGTACGGAGCCGCAAGGGGTTCGACTGGCGCGACGTCGAAATTCGCCGCGACAAAACCGGCCGGCTGACCGCGGCCTTTCGCGGGGCGGCTCGGGATCTGATCGAGCAGTGGAACGTCGGCGACATTCATCTGACGATCGCCCATTGCCGCAGCGTGGCAACGGCGACGGCGCTGGTTCTCGCGAGGGCGCCGAAGCGCGAGGAAGACGAGTGATCCAAATACTAGCCCCGAAGCGCAAGCGAGGGGGCATGGTCATGGACGCTCGATTGAATATCCCCTCGCTAGCGCTTCGGGGCTAGTGTGAGGTGGCAGGCTCTTACTCTTCTGCCGCCTTTTTCTTGCTCTTCTTCGCGCCGCCGGCGGCTTTTTTTGCCGGGCGTTTCTTCTTGACGGGCGGGCCTGCCGCGGCGCGGGCCGCCAACAGCGGCAGCGCCATTTCGAGCGTGGCGTCTTCCACGGTCGTATACTTCGGCAGCGAGGCGTTCGTCGTGCCGTCGGTGACGTAGGGACCGTAACGGCCTTCGAAGAGCTTGACCGGCTGCTTGGTCACCGGCGATTCTCCGAGCACCTTGAGCGGCTCGCGCACCGCGCCGAACCCGCGCTTCTGAGCCTTCGGCTGAGCGAGCAACTCGAGGGCTTGCTCAAGCGTGATCTCCAGCGGCGACATCGTCGAAGGCAAGCTCCGCGTGTCGTCGCCGGCCTTCACATAGGGGCCGAAGCGGCCGTTGTAGACCGTAATCTTTTGGCCGTCGGCCTCGCGCACACCGAGCACCCGCGGCAACGAAAGCAGCTTCAGAGCCACTTCGAGCGTGATGTCTTCCGGCTTCATCCCCTTGAGCAGCGACGCGTTCTTCTTGTCTTCGTCGTCGGGCTCGCCGAGTTGCACGTACGGCCCGAAGCGGCCGACCTTCAAATACACCGGCTGGCTCGTCTCGGGCGAATAGCCGAGCGGCTCTTCCGCGACGGAGGCCTGCGCCAACAGCCCGACGGCCGTGTCGAGCGTGAGTTCGTCGGGCGCCATGGTGTCGGGGATGCTGGCCCGTTTCGGAGTTTCGTCGCTTCCTTGCTGCACGAACGGCCCATAACGGCCCACGCGCACAAAGATCGGCTGGTCGCTCCCCTCGGGCGTGCCTAACTGCGTGCGGCACGCCTCGCGGGCGTCGATTTCGTCGGCTTTGCCGGTGACCTTCTGCTTCAGGCCTGCGTCGCCGTTCGACTTGTCGTCACCGTGGTAGAAGTCGCGGAGGTAATCGAGCTGCCCGCGCTCGCCGCGGCTGACGGCGTCGAGATCTTCTTCCATCTGCGCGGTGAAGCCGTAGTCGACGAGCGTCGGCAGGTGGCTCGTGAGCAACTTCGCAACGGCCATCGCCGTCCAAGTCGGCACCAGCGCGTTCCCCTTCTTGTAGACATAGTCGCGGGCCAAGATCGTTTCGATAATCGAGGCGTACGTGCTGGGGCGGCCAATGCCGAGTTCTTCAAGGCTTTTCGTGAGCGTGGCTTCGTTAAATCGTGAAGGAGGTTGAGTCGTATGCGATTTCGGTTCTAGGGCACCACACCTAAGTTGCTCGCCGACGCTCAGTATAGGTAGCTCTGTTTCTACTATTAGACTTTCACTGGTCGGGATTGGCGCTACAGTCGCATTTGAATCGTCATCTGTAACTTCGTCATACGCCTTCAAATAGCCGGCGAATTCTCTTGTGCGGCCCACATTTTCGAAGATGCAGCCGTCCAAATCAACGACAACAGTGGTACGCTTCATTCTTGCATCGACCATCTGGCTCGAAATGGTCCGCTTCCAGATTAAATCAAATAATCGAAACTCATCTGGCGGTAACACACCCTGCATTTTGCTTGGTAATTCGAACGGGTGTCCCGCAGGACGAATCGCTTCGTGCGCCTCTTGCGCATTCTTGACTTTGGTTGTATAGATACGCGGCGTGTCGGGTAAATACTCGGGCCCATACTCGGAACGCACAAGATCGCGGGCGGCCTCTACCGCCACGCTTGCCAGATTCGTTGAATCTGTTCGCATATACGTAATGTGCCCGTTCTCATACAAGCTCTGCGCGACCTGCATTGTACGACGCGCAGTGAAACCTAGCTTTCGATGCGCATCCTGTTGAAGCGTACTCGTCGTAAACGGCGGTAGCGGTCTTGTAGTGTACGGCTTCTCCTCCAGAGATTTTACATATGGCTTGGCCCACAGTAATCGACCAACCAACTCATTGACCTGCTCCTCGTCGAGCAATGCGAAGCCGGGAGACTTTAGTTTGCCTGTATTCGGATCAAAATCCTTTCCACTAGGGATCGGCTTACCATCAACTTCGACGAGCGGCGCATAGAAGTACTCGCCCGATTCCGGCTTAACGAAGCTGCCCCGAATGTCCCAGTACACGGCCGAACGGAACCGCATCCGCTCATTTTCGCGATCGACGATCATCCGCACGGCCACGCTCTGCACACGGCCCGCCGAGAGCCGCGGTCGCACCTTCTTCCACAAGAGCGGCGACACTTCGTAGCCGTACAGCCGGTCGATGATTCGCCGCGCTTCCTGGGCCTTCACGAGGTTTTCGTCAATATCGCGCGGGTGTTCGAGAGCCGCGTGGATGGCCTCTTCGGTGATCTCGTGAAAGACGAGCCGCTTCACGGGAATCTTCGGTTGCAAAATCTCTTGAAGGTGCCAGCTGATGGCTTCCCCTTCGCGGTCTTCGTCCGTCGCCAGGTAGAGTTCGTCGGCCGTCTTTACCAAACTCTTCAGCTTGCGAACATGCTCCGACTTATCGGGCGGGATCACATAGATGGGTTGAAATGCGTCTTCGACGTTCACCCCCAGATTCGCCCACTTCTCTCCTTTGTATTGGGCCGGAATCTGCTTGGCCCCTTGCGGCAAGTCGCGCACGTGGCCGATGCTCGCCTCGATCACGAAATCGTTGCCGAGAAACTTGCCGATCGTGCGGGCCTTGGCCGGCGATTCGACGATGTCCACGCCGTCGAGTTCGACCGACCCCGACGTGGGCTCGAGCAGCCCGGCCAGGATCTTCATCAGGGTCGACTTGCCCGCGCCATTGGGGCCGAGGAGACCGA
>JAFLCO010000203.1:0-1767 GCA_017303535.1 Planctomycetota bacterium | reverse complement strand
GGGCCTTGGCGGGCGATTCGACGATCACCAGGGCTTTGCCGGAGGCCGACCCGCCTTTGGCGGCAGACTTCTTGGCGGAGGCTTTCGCGGCTTTTTTGGCCATGTGAAATTTACTGACTTAGAGCGTGCTGGAAGCGAGGCGCGACCGTCGGGAACTCCCTTTTGACATTGCATTTACGACGACCGCGCATACAATCACGGCCGTCGCGGAAGCCCGCCGACGACGCTCACTGTTACCCTTCGGTTCACCCCGCTGTCAAGGGTTCCTCGATTCGTCGCGCGCCAGATTCCGCGCGGCTTTGCGCCCGTCCGGCTCCTCTCAAGCTGCGGGCTCCGCCCCCGCCGGATCGTGGATTCCGCCTTGGATTTTGACCGCTGATTTCTGCCCGCTGCAGACAAAGGACTTTTGCACAGATGGCCAGCCCTTTCGATATCTTTCGTAAGAACCAGAAGGTCATGATGGCCGCGCTGGTTTTGTTGGCGATGATCGCGTTTGTGTTCGCCGACTTCTTCTCCCCCTCGGGCCAGCAAGGCACGGCCGAAGATCCGCTGGTCGTCACCTCCGATTATTTCAGCCTGAAGGAATCCGACGTCGATCGGGCCATCGGCCAACGGATGCTCGTGCATCGCATCCTCACGCAGGCGCTGACCTCGGTCGTCATGCAGGAGCAACTGCAGCGATTCCAGCAGCAGTTTCAAGGCATCGATCCGAGCTTCCTCGGCGAACAGTTGAAGATGATGGAGGCCAACATCGCGGCGCAGGCGCGGGCCCGCGTGGTGAGCGAAATTGGCCTGGCCGACGAGCAATCCGTGGTCGACACGATGGCCTTGGCCGAAACCGCCAGGAAACTCGGCGTGCAGGTTTCCAACGAACGCGTCGACGGCTTCGTCTTCTCGTACGTCAACGGGCTCACGAAAGAACGCTATGTTGAGATTCTCAAGTCGCAGCCCGGCTTGAGCCTGAATGCGCTCTACGACGCGCTGCGCCGCGAGATCATGGCCTACAACGTGCGCTATATCTTCGCGTCGAACTCGGCTTCGTCGTCGACGCCGATCGACCGCTGGAACTATTTCCAACGCAAGAACCTGCGAGCCTCGGTGGAAGTGCTGCCGGTGAAAACGGCCGACATTATCAAGGCCGGCAAGGTCGCCGAGCCGACCGAGCGAGAACTCGCCGCTTACTACGACGAATACAAGTTCTACGAACCGGTGCCGGGCGCTTCGACGCCGGGTTTCAAGGTGCCGCAGAAGGCTTCGTTCCAATATTTCCGCGCGGATGAAGCGAAGTTTTACGCTCCCGAAAAGATCACGGCCGAAGCGATCGCCGCGCATTACGACGCCAACAAATCTCGCTATCCGTTCGTTCCGGAGGATTACTCGGATGCCGCGAAGCCGGCCGGAAGCGACGCCGCCAAGCCTGACGCCGCAACTTCGGTGAAGCCGGAAGCTTCGACGACCCCGGGCGAGATTAAGCCGCTGGCCGATCCGAAGGGTGGCGCGGCGATGAAGCCGGAAGCGAAGCCTGAGCCGAAGAAGCCGGAAACCAAACCGGAAGAGCAGAAGCCGGCCGAGCCCAAGAAAAACGACGAGAAGAAGCCGGAACCGAAGGCCGATGACCAAAAGGCCGGCGAAAAGAAGCCTGCGACCGTTTCACCGGATTGCGGCGACGACGGCCTGACGGACGAATTTTCGGCAAGCAGCTGCGCCGACGAACCGGCGAAGCCGGCTGAAGATAAGAAGACGGACGAGAAGAAGGCCGACGAAAAG
>JAFLCO010000202.1:5419-11421 GCA_017303535.1 Planctomycetota bacterium | reverse complement strand
TGGCCGCTTGCTCCGAAGCGTCGGCCAGCCGCAGGTATTCGCCGAGTGATAACCCGACGCCGGCCAAGTAGCCGGCTTGCAACAAGCGGCGACGCGGCAGAGGCGTGGCGAATGAGATAGAGTTCGACATAGGTTCTTCGCCGAAGAGATTTAGTTACCCCTCACCCCCGGCCCCTCTCCCGCAAGGGGCGAGGGGAGCTCAAAGGAGAGCGGCGTTGCTCAATCAGTGGTTCGTCACAAACTCTTGCGTATTGATCAGGGCCCAAAGCACGTCTTCCAGCGCCTCCGCGCGATCGGGGACTTCGGCAAAGTACGCGGCGCAGCGTTTCTGCTCGGCGGCGGTCGGTCGGCGACTGAAGAGCCGCAGATACGCCTCGTCGATCAACTCCGCGACGGTCGCCCCCTTCGGCACGGTCTTCAGCCAACCGTCGGGCCGCGTTAGCGTGGTGCGCAGGTCGACGTCGTTCCTTAGATACACCGACTGCAGCAGCGACGGTTGCGGATCGCGCTCACAGTCGCAGTTCGTCTTATTGATCGGCTTGCCGAAAACCATCATGCCGTACTCCAGCGCTCGCTCGTACGCCGGCGCCTGCTGGGCGATGTAGCGGGCCCGAAGGTCTTTCTCGGTCTGACTCTTGAGCTTTGCGGCCGATGCCGTGCCAAGCTTAAGCGCGTCGCCGACGACTTCCGCCGGCAAGCGCCGCACGAGCGCCTTGCTGAAGAGCCGGTCGTCGTGACGGTTCGTGTCGTTAGGTCGCCACGAGCGTTGATAGGCGTCACTGGTCGTGATCTCGCGGTGCAGCCACTTGAGGTCGTAACCGTGAGCCACGAAGCCGTCGGCCAAATAGGCCATCAGCTCTTTGTTGCTCGGCGGATTGCCGAGGTTCGCGTCGTCGGCCGGGTTGACGATGCCGACGCCGAAATAGTGGGCCCACACGCGATTGACGATGGCCCGCGCGAAGTAGGGGTTATCCTTTTCGAGCATCCACTCCAGCACCGGCTCACGCGGATCTTGACCGGCGCGAAGCTCGACTGTGCGGCCGCCGAGCAAACGCAATTTGTTCGACGTTGCGGCAGGCTTCCCCTTCGTCGCCAATTCCGGCTCGGCGACGTACACCTCCTGCCACGGCGTGCTCTTACCTTCGCCGGCCCACTTCCAGAACGTCTGCCGGCGTTTGGCGGCCGTGTCGAGCTTCGCGGTTTCCAGCTTCTCTTCGAGGGCTTTCTTGTCGTCGGCCCGAAGCGGATGAATGCCCTTCGACACGCGGGCGAAAAACTGCGTGAAGTCCTGAAAATCTTGCTGCGACCAGCGATCGAACGGATGCTTGTGACACTGCGCGCAATCGAGCCGGACGCCGAGAAAGCTGTAGGCGAAGCCGAGCGCTTTTTCGTCCGGCGTACCGAGATTGTTGCGAAACCAGTAGTATGGCATCCACGGTTGCGCGGCGAAATCGGCCGGGGAATCCTTGCGCATGTACGACGTTTGCCGCGCCACGTAATCGTCGTAGGTCTCGCCCGGCTGGATGCTCACCGCCAGCACGATGCCGCGAACGATGCGGTCGTAGCCGTCGTTTTCGGCCAGGCGGCGATGCATCCAGTCGTACCACTGCTTGCCGACGTGCGGTCCGTAGTCGGTCGTGCCGAGCTGGGCCGGCGCGTTCAGGCCGGTCATGTCGCAAAGTTTCGTCGCCCACCACAGGGCATACTCGGGCCGGGCCAGAAGTTCTTCGATCTTACGGGTGCGCTTGACCGGCGATTTGTCGTCGAGAAACGCGGCCGCTTCCTCGGGCGTCGGCAAGGTGCCGCAGATATCAAGGCTCACGCGGCGCAAAAACTCCGCGTCGGTCGCAAGCTCCGAGGGAACGATGCCAAGCTTGCGCAGTTTGGCGACCACGAGTTCGTCGATCTTCGTCGGCGTCGGCACGTTCGGATAGGCGGGCCCGACGCGATCGGAAACCGGCCGCAGCACGGGAATCGAAACGACGCCCGAATCGTAGCAGGCGATGACGTACGTGCTGCCCGAGCCGACGCTGCGGACGACGCCGTCGCCGTCGATCGCGGCCGTCCCGTCGTCGTTACTGGAGAACCGAGTGAGCTTCGTAACGTCCTCGCGCGTGCCGTCGCTCCAATGGGCGACGACGCGGAGCGGTACCGGCGGCGGTGAACCTTCGCGCGGGAAGACGATCTCGGAGGGCGTCACGTCCAGACGCTCGAGCATCGTGCCGGCGTGAGCCTTGTTCTTCGCGCCGGCTTCAATCCACCGCCGCAGCACGCGATATTCCCAACCGCCGACGTCGAACCGCCGGCCGCCGCCGTGATCGTCGTCGCTCACCGGCTTCGTCAACAGCAGACTTGCCGCGGGCGACTTGACGTCGACGCGCGGCCCCTGCTCTTTCGACGCCGGCTTCAGCAGCGCGTCGTGATCGGCCTGAAAATCGTAGCCGAACATCGAGAGCCGAAAGCCCCCCTGCCCTTGAAACGAGCCGTGGCACGAACGGCCGTTGCAACCCAAGCGGCCGAAGAGCGGCACGACGTGGCGCTGAAAACTAGGCTCCTCAGCGGGAAGCGGAGCGTCGGCCGAGAGCGACTTCGCAGACGGCGGCGCGAAGCGCACGTCGAGCGGCTTCGTAACGTCGCCGGCAAGCG
Source organism: Planctomycetota bacterium (assembly GCA_017303535.1). Lineage (GTDB taxonomy): Bacteria > Planctomycetota > Planctomycetia > Pirellulales > PNKZ01 > PNKZ01. The sequence continues at coordinate 8,775 of JAFLCO010000202.1, read as the reverse complement.
ACGGAAGAACACCTACAAACGTTGCGATCGGCAACAACGCGAAGCAAAAGAGGCGGCGCACGGCGAACTCCGTGGCGAGAAGATTCTGCGGCGGGAACCAGCGGCGAGGCAGGACTTCAGCAAGGCGAGACGCCGCACGCGGCGACGACGTATCCAGCATAGGCGGCCCACGAAACCGAGTCTACAAAAGCGGTCGTCGCGAGAATTGCATAGAGCGGCATTGAAACATCAGCGTCCCATAACCGGCGGTCCCGCGACGCTCAGCCGGGCCAGCGCCACCAGCACCTTCTCCAACTCCGCGAAGTATTGCTCTTCGGGGAGTTCCGCTTTGCGGCGGCGCAGGGCGGCGAGTTCGGTTTCGAGCCGGTCGCGCGTCGCCAGTTGTTCGCTCGACAATCCGCGCTCGGCCGCGGCGGGCTTCAGCGCCACACGCCGCGCAAGGTCGCCGTCGACCGCCGTTTCGCCGGCCGGACGTTTCACGAGTTTGCCGCGATCGAAAAAGTCGACGCGCACGCCGCGGCCGTCTCCGTCGTCGTCCAACAGCGGATGCTCCGTGGCAATGCGACCTTCGCTCTTATAGAACTCGGCCGTGTCGCGTGCCGCGGCCAAAAAGGCCTCGAAGAGCGACGTCTGCTCGTCTTTGTCGAGGTCGGCGCTCGGGTCGGTGATGCGCTTGGCGAAGTACCGGCCGAAGCGGGCATAGTTCCGCTCCTGGCCGGTTTTCGTGGCCGTGACGACGACGCGGCCCGGGCCGGAGAGGGCCGTCAGAAATGGCGCGCTGGCGGCCGTCGTGTTGACGACGATCGTCGGCCGGCGGACCTCTTTCAATGCCGCCTGCAAAGCGTCGCTCGTCAGGTCGGGCCCTCGCAGGTTAAACGCCGCCGCGCGACCGTCGAACGTGCCGTGGCCGATGAAGACGAGCCACAGCGTCGACGTTTCTGACTTCGCGGCCGCGGTGATCGCGGCGAGCAGCCGGTCTCTATCGGTCGCCTTGGCCACTTTTTTGTCCGGCGTTTGCTCCGCGCCGATCAGCGTCAGCCGCACGTCGCTCGCAGCCGCCGTCTTGCGCCATTGTTCGGCCTCTTCGTCGAAAATCTTGCCGTACTCCTCGTCGCCGGCCGCGCCGATCACCACGATTAATTCATCCGCTTCACGCGTCGCCGGCTTAACCGATTTCTCGGCTGCGCGGCTGGTCACGGTTGCCGCAAATATCAAGACGATGACAATCGCGTGGCTTCGCAACCTCACGGCATTCCCCTCCAGCGTCGCAAGCCCCATTCGCCGGCCAGGCAGCAGATCGCCACGGCGAACAACCACGGCGCGTGCCGCAGGGGAAACAAAGTCTGCACGATTTCCGGCGCAGGCCGCGCGGCCAATCCGGAGGCGAACGATTCGAGGTCTTTCAACTCCACCGCTTCTCCCTGCGTACGCTCGGCTAGTTCTTCCAGCGCCGCGCGATCGGGCGACAGCCGCGCAAATTCCTCCGCCGCCGCATCGTCGGTCCAGCCGGCTTCCGCCGCGCCGATCGGTGTGCCGTCGCCCGAAGCTGCTTTGGTTGCGACCCGATACGCGCCCGGCAATCGCGGCACGAACGTCGCTTCGTACAGGCCCGCCTCGCGCCGACTCGGTTCGGCGTCGACCGTGATCTTCTTACCGTCGGGCCCGACGACCGCAAGCTCCAGCTGCGCGTTGTCGGCGGCCCGATACTCGGCGTCGCGCACGCGAACGGCGATCTGCATCGCTGGGCCGGCGTCATCGGAATTGCCCTCGACCGTCGTCGAGACGCGCCCCGACACGTCGGACGTGAGTCGGCGAACCAGCTGCCGCCACGTCTTTTCCAGGTCCTGATTCTCCGGATCGACCTGCAACCGCCACCGCCACAAGTCGCCGATGAGCAAAGCCATGCTCCGCCCGCGACCGTACGTCTGCTCGACGAGCGCCGGATGCCGAGTTCCGGAACTTTCCACGGCCGACGCCAGCACATGCGCCCCAGGCTTGATGCCCGCCGCTTGATTGAGCGTGCGGAACGGCGGCATCTCGTCGATTCGCTTTTGTTCGTCGACTTCGTTGGCTCGCAACCGCAGCCAAGGTTCGAGTTTGCCTTCTCGCGTGAGTTCCCAGCGGTAGCCGGCGGGCGAAGGTTCGCGCGGCGCGGCGGTGCGCTGCAAATAGACCGGCAAGGCGTCGGCGATCGGCGTCTTCGCGAAGCCCCCTTTCTCGAACGAGTCGACGCCGCCCAGCATCAGCAATCCGCCGCCGCGTTCCGAGACGAATCGCGACAACAGCGACATCTGGTCCTGCGTAAACATCGCCGCTTCGACGTCGTCGAGCACCACGGCGTGATACGCGAACAGTTGCTCGGCCGACTTCGGGAAGCCGTCGCGGAGTTCGTTTTCGTCTTTCGTGCCGAGCCGCACGAACACCGGCTGGTCGTATTGCTCCGTTTCGTCGTCGGTCTTATCGAAACCGCGGAACAACGGGTTCGTCGTCTCGCCGCTGCGCGAGCGGAAATCGAACTTCGGCTCCCGCCGCGCGATCCGCAGCAGCGACACCAGCTCAATCTGCCGATCCTCGGCCACGGCCCGACCGAGGAACTTATGCTCGGGATTCGGCATGCCGCCGACGTACAGCACGCGATACGCGCCGGCCGGCCGCTGCACTTGCACCAGCCGCACGTTGTTGGCCTTGGTCGCTTCAGTGCTTTGGGAGGGCTCCTTCCACGCGGCGAGTTGCGACGTCGGCGCGACGCGAACCTGATAGAACGAGAGCCCTTCCTTCTCCGGGCGGAATTGAAACCGAAAAGCGGCCGAGCCTGCGCCGCCGGCGACCGACTGCACTTGCGACGCGACGACCTTGCCGGCTTCGTCGAGCACTTCACAAGTGAGCGAGTCGTCGTCGAGCGCCGCCGCGTGGGCCTCGGCGGTGAGCGTGACCGGCGCGTCTTCAAAGCCGGTCTGCGTCGCCGACACCCGGGCCAGCGCGACGTCGGCCGCTTGTGCCGTTTCCGGCGGCAGCACGGGATACACGGGGGGCATCCCGGCGAAAAGTTCTTGCGGAGCCGCGTCGGTGGCCGAGCCGTCGCTCAGCAGGACGACGCCCGCCAACGGTCGCCCCGCGAAACGTTCCTTGATCGCGGCCAGCGATTCATAAAGCGACGACCGGCGACCGCCGAACTTCAACGATTCCAATTCACCACGGGGTTCCAGTCGATCGCCGAACGCGTATCGCTGAACGTCGAAATCTTGCCGGAGTCGCACGAGCCAGGGCGAGCGCTCGTCGGCGATCACGGACCGAAACGCATCGGCCGGCGAACCGGAACCGCCGCCGCCGCGCACGGTCATGCTTTGACTGTCGTC
>JAFLCO010000202.1:0-5401 GCA_017303535.1 Planctomycetota bacterium | reverse complement strand
ACCAGAGCGGATCGACCAACAGCGCCGCCAAGAGCGTGACTCCGGCGGCCTTCAGCAGCGCGGCCACGAGCTTGATGCGCGGCGATCCCGTGGTGCGCGCATAGCCCCAGGCCAGCGTCGCCAGCGCGACGGCCAACAGCAAGCCGGCGGGAAGCGCCCATTGCGGAGCGCCCCACGCGAGCGAAGCGAACAAGCTGACGGCGTCGAGCGTCATCGACCGCTCCCGAGCCGCTCGTAGTACCGCCGCACCGCTTCGCCGTATTGGTCCGGCACGGGGTCACGATCCAGGGGCACGGCCGCCTCACGCGATTCGCGCCGCAGCAGTTCCTCGTTCAACTGTTGCTGCAGTTCCACCAGCGGTTCGTAGACCGTCTCGCGCACGAGGTCCCAATTCGGCGGTTTCGAATGTCGCTTGGCTTCGGCCCGCAACTGCTGGGCTTGCTCGCGCACGCGAGCCGCCTCGCCGCGGAGCCGTGTGCCGGGGACGAACTCTTCGAGATTGCGGAGCGCGTCGGACCACTCCCGCCAATCGGCGCCTGTGAGAATCTCATGACCACCACCGCCGGCGACCGCGCCATTCGCATTACGTTGCCCGCCACGCGGCTCGCCCGGCTGCGGATTGCTCGGCTGTTGCCGCTCGCCGGGGCGAGGATTTTCGTCGCCGCCGTTCTCGTTGCGACTGTTCGACGGCGACTGCGAACCGCGCAGACCGGCCGATCGTCCCGCGGGCGATGAGCCCTGACCTTGTCCTTCGCCCGGTTGATCGCCGGGTTGCGAACCCTGCTGTTGTCCCGACTGCTGACTCTGTCCCGACTGCTGACTCTGTCCCGACTGCTGACCCTGTCCCGGCTGCTTGCCGTTGCCCGGTTGTTGAACTTGGCCCGGTTGCTGCGCATTCTCTTTCCCGCCGGGCTGCATCCCCTGTCCTGCTTGATCGGCCGGGGACTTGTCGTCGGCTTGCTTGTCGGCCGGCTCCTTACCGCCGGCTTGGCCCGGCGACTGATTTTTGTTCGGCTCCCGCGACTCGCCGGGCCGACCGTTTTCACCCGGCTTGCCGTTCTGGCCGGCTTGCGGCGCATCGCCCGCTTGCGACTCGCGTCCTTCTTGCGACGGCTCACCCGCGCGGCGCGCGCCCGGGCTTTCGCGATCCATCTCTTCCGCCAAGGCCTGTGCCAAGCGATCGACTTCGCTCTTAGCACGCCGCAAGCTTTCGACGTCGTCGCCGAGCACGCCTTGCGCGGCATTTTCAATCTTGTCCTTGAGCCGGCCCACGCCTTCCCGGGCCCGCGGTTCCAGTTGCTTGGCTTCTTCGTTGAGCTTGTGCTCGACCAGTTGCCGGAGCATGTCGACGGCCTGCGCCGTTTGCTGCTGATGGGCTTCGCGGACCGCGTCGTACAGTTCCTTCGACAACAGCGGCTCGTTGTTCTCGGCCCGCTGCGTGATCTCGCGAGCTTGATCGAGCACGCCGGAGAGTTCCTTTTGCTGCTCCGCCAAGCGCTCGGCGAGATCGGCCGACGGTTGCTGCTCCTCGCGCGGGCGCAGGCCACCTTGCGGCTTGGCGGGCTGTTCCTTGCCTTGCGTCAATTCCCGGCCGATCTCCTGCTGACGTTGGTCCAGCTTCTCGGCCCGATCCAAGAGATCGCGGACCTCTTCGTTGAAGCGGCCGGCCGTTTGCTTGCGGAAATCCTCGCGGAGTTTGTCGAGGCCGGTCTCGGCCCGCGTGCCGGCGGCCAGGGCTTGCGAAGTTTGCCCCTTCTCCAAAGCGTCGGACGCTTCGCGGACGCTCTCGCGCGTTTGCTCGAGCTGTTTGCTTTGCTCGGTCAGCGGCTGGTTGTGCTCCGGCCGTTCGAGTTTGTTTTGCAATTGATCGACGTCGCGCAGCATCTCGCGCTGCTCTTCGCGGAGCCGCTTGAGTTGTCGCTCGAGCTCCTGCTTTTCCGCCTCGTCGCGGGCCGCCTCCAGCGCGGCTTGGGCTTCCTTGATCTTTTGGTTCAGGTCTTCTTGCCGGCGGGCCAACTCGCGGAGCCGATTGAGAAATCCTTCGCGCTCTTGCGCGGCGGGCGTGTCTTGCGGATTGGCGGCTTGCGACTGCCGCTCGTAGCGGTTTTCCTCGTCGTCGAGTTCCAGCTGATCGAGTTTTTGGCCCGCCGCACTTTGTTGTCCCCCGCCCCCTTGGGCGTTGCGCGAACGGGTAATCTGCGACTCACGGGCTCGCAGCTTGAGCAACCCTTGATAGGCGGCCTGTTCCGCCGCGAGCGCCGCTTCCAGCGGGACGACCGAATTCTGCTCGGCGGCCTTGGTGAGTTCAGCCCGGGCGGCTTGCATGTGCTTTTCAATCTCGGCGACCGTCTTCAAGGCGTCGGCCGAGCGCAGTTTCTCTTTCATCTTCTCGAGCGATTCCAGAGCCTTCTGCTGCGAGTCGGCGATCACTTGGGCATCGACCGCATATTGGGCCGACGGCTGCGCGCCCGTTTCCCAGCGCCGCAGGTTCCAGGTTGCGGAAATGATTTCCTTCTGCAACTTGGCCGATTCGTCGGCCGGTGTTTGTTGCGACGCGCCCGGCGGACCACCTTCCGACGACATCTGTCGGAATATTTCTTCGAACGGGTTCACCTCCGCGAAGAAGATGTCGCTCGTCGTGCGGCGCACTTTACCGTCGGGCCCGAGGTCTTCGGCCCAGGCGTGCCACGCGAGCAATTCGTCGGGCGCGGCCTGCAGTTCCTCGAGCGCGACCAAGTGCGTGCCGCGGCGACGATCTTTGGCCGATAACTTTTCTCCGAGCGTGATGATCTGCGGCTTCTTTCCCGTCAGTTCGTAGGCGATTCCCCATCGGACCACGCCGAAATCATCGCTCGTTTCCGCTTCGAGCGGCACTTCCTGCAGCGGCGACACGCCGACGTCTTGCCGCGGGAAGATAAGCTTCAACTCCGGCGGCTGGTTCGGCAGCAGCGTGACGACGAACTCCTCCTCACGGCGATTTTTGCGGCCGCGATCGTCGAGGAGTTCCAGCTTGTAGCGGCCGCTCGCTGCGGGAACCCAGGAGGCGACGACCAGCGCCGAATCGTCTTTGCTCGGCTCCAGCGTGATCGGATCGCCTTCACGCGGCACGAGCCTGGCCGCGGCGACCGGCTTGTTCAACCGGCAACTCAGCTTGAGTTCGCTCCCTTCGATGAGGCTCACTTGCCGCACGTCTTCGATTTTGCGCGGCGGCAGGTTCGTGTACGACGGGGCCGTGATCTCGGCGTCGGCTCGTTCGAGTTCTGGGTAGTCGAACACCGTCACCTTAAACTCTTGCGTCGTCTGCGCGGCGAACGACACGCGATACTTCAGATCGGCCCGCACTTCCGGCACACGGCCGGCAAAGATCGGATCGCCGAGGCTTTGCACAAGCGGGATTTGCTTCTCGCCGGCGGCGTCGATGGTCGTGAGCGTCGCCGAGGCCGGCAGTCGCGCAGAGTCGGCGAAGCGAGCCAGGACCAAGAGATCGGTGCCGCGCTCAAGTTCGACGTCGCCCGGTTCGACGGTGACTTCATACGCCGCGGCGGCGGATTGCGGATCGTCGCTCGGAGTCGACGGGAGCGCCGGTCCGGCAAGGCCCGGCTTCGTCACGGCGTGCAGGCTCCACGTGGTGACGAGCAACATCAGCAAAACGCCCTGAAACAGGCCCCACAGCGAAAGTTGCCGCGACGGCACGACCGGTCGCCAACGATCGTGCGTCAGCGCGTGCGTGCGGGCTTGTTGAATAACGACTTCTTCGAGATATCCGCGCCGGCCCGGCGGTGCGCGGAGTTCCTGCTCGTAGGCGGCGAGCAATTTGGTTTGGAGTTCGGGATAGGCGCGTTCGACATGATGGGCCACCTCGCGGAGGCGGAACTTTCTCAGTAGGACGACGCCCGCTGTAAACAGCGCCGCGCTGAAAGCAATCAGCACAAGCGTCGCCGTCGTGGTCGCCGCGGAGAATGTCGCCGTCGACGGGCCGCTACGCGTCGCAAAGTACCCACACCAAGCGACTACGAGAGCCGCGAACCAGACGCCGGCCAGCGACCGCCACAAGGTGCGCAGTCGAAAACGCCACGCGACGCCGCGCAGTTCGTCGCCGAGCGGTACGTAATCTTTCATCAGGTCGCCTCCGCTTGGGCAATCGCCGGTTCTCCGCCGCCGGCCGCCGCTTCGCGACGGGCCGAACGACCGGCGAACCATGTTTCCACCACGATGAGCACGAGCGCCGCGGCCAACAGCGGTCGCCAGAGTTGCTGACGCGATTCCATTTCCTCGAGTTGCAACGTTCGCTCGGCGGCAAGCGTTTGCTCGGTCGGGGCCGCTTCGTCTTTCGCCAACCGCACGCCGAGGGCTTCGAGCGCCTCGACGGCCAGCGGCGCGGTCCGCGATTCCGAGGCCGCCAGATTCACCGCGATGCGCCGCACTCCGGCGGGCGAGCGCAGTTCGTACAGGCCGGGCCCCTCGGACGGCGTGAATTGCTTGAGGTCGGCGGCGAGTGACGATTCCTTCCCGGCCGGATCGACGAGCGTGCGCGCCGCCGACGGCTTCGCGCCGGGCGCGACGTCCGCAAGTTCGATCGACTCACCGGCCTCGTAGCTCGACGCGAGTTGCGGCCGATGCCGACCCAGCTCAATCAGCGTGTTCACCAGCGGAATGAATTTGCTCGACACGCCGAGTTGACTCTCGCGCGGCTGCCAGCCAAAGGCGAACAGCACGACGCGACCTGCTCCGCGCGCGGTTTCTAAGACGGCCGGATCGCCCGAATCGAATTTCGCCGGCACTTGGAAGGCCTTGGCGGCTTCATCGCTGAGCGTAATTTTGCGGTGCCGCCAGAAGCGAATCTTCGTGAAGTCGGAAAATCGCGGATCGTCGAGCGGCGCGAAGAGCGGGTGCTTGAGATCGACCTCGCTCAAGAGTGCGTACTCGCGCGAACGGTCCGCTTCGACGGCTTGAATCGCCTGCGGCTTGGCAAGACTTTCGGGAAGCAGCCCGCGCCAACCGGCGTCCGTTGCCGCCAGCGGCACGCCGAGCGCAACGCCTCCTTGCTCGATCCATGCGGAGAGCGACTTGACCCAAGCTTCCGGCAGCGCGAGCTTGTGCGCGACGACCACCAGCGCCACGTCCGCGAGGTCGGCACTCGTCGGCGTGCGGATGCCTGCCGCGTGCGGATCGACGGTCTCGACGACGACCGTCCGCCGGCCGGCGTCGTCGGCGAAGGCGCGCTCCAGGAAGTACCGCAAGGTCTGCGGATCGTCGGGTTTCTCTTCCGCCAAATGCAACACGCGCAGGCGATCGCGCGTCGGCGGCACGATCCAAAGCGTGTTGTCGAACGCGTCTTCGTCGCCGGCGAGGACGAGTTTGGCGGCGTCGCCGGGAGGCAACGTCGGCGCGCGGACGATCC
>JAFLCO010000201.1 GCA_017303535.1 Planctomycetota bacterium | reverse complement strand
GCGGAAACGGTACTCTTCGCGGTCGGCTACGATCGCCGCACGCCGCAGCGCTCGATCGGCGAAGTGTATGCGCAAGGCGTACGAAACGTATTGGATGCGGTTCAGGGTTCAGGGTTCAGGGTTCAGGGTTCGAACGACTCAACGCCGTTGCCTAACGCCGAACCTCGAACCTCGAACCCTGAACCTCTCTTCATCTACGTCAGCTCGACCGGCGTTTACGGCGACGCCGACGGCGACTGGGTCGACGAAACCACGTCCTGCCGGCCGTTGCGCGAAGGGGGCAAAGCCTGTCTCGCCGCCGAAGAGGCGATTGCGAACCATCATCTCGCACCGCGATCCGTCGTGTTGCGGCTCGCCGGCATTTACGGGCCCGACCGAATTCCGCGCGGCGACGCCTTACGCCGCGGCGAGCCGATCGACGCCCCGGCCCACGGCTACCTGAACCTGATTCACGTCGACGATGCCGCGCAGGTCGTACTCGCCGTCGAACAAGCCGCGGCCGCCGGCAAGGTCGCCGCCCCGCAAACGTACTGCGTCGCCGATGGGCATCCCGGTTTGCGGCGCGAGTACTACGCCGAGTTGGCCCGCTTGCTCGAAGCGCCGCCGCCGCGGTTCGTAGAGCCGTCTCCCAGTTCCCCCGCCGCCGCGCGGGCTGCGGCAGACAAACGGATCGGCAACGCCAAGTTGCTGAAAGATATTCGTCCGACGTTGCGCTACCCGAGCTTTCGCGAAGGCCTGGCGGCGATCATTCGCGGCGGCTAGCGACGTTCCGCGGGGGTACGGGGGCGAGCGTCGTACATGTAGAGCGCGAACGGCGCCCACCAGATGAGGTCGTTGGTGAGGCACATGACGATCGTCGCCGGCGGCCAAGCGCCGTTGAAAACCAGTTGCGCCAAGCCGATCGGGCCCAGCACCTTTCCGAGCAGGCCGACGCCTGCCAGGAGCCGGCCTTGCTCGGGCCGCCGGGCCACCTCGAAATAAATCAGCCCGTAAAGGCCGACGACCATTCCCAAGCACGCGAAGATTTCGGGATAGTTCAGCGGCGGCATGCCCGCAAACCGAAACAGCCACTGCGGATCGACGGCGGCGTAAAGCCCCCATCCGATGTTGTAAATGCCGGCGGCGATAAACACGCCCTGATGCCAAGCTCTTCGTTTCATCCGTCGATCTCACTTGTCGCCGTCATCCGACGGTTTCAAACCTGTCGGACATGTCATTGTTGACGACGAACGACAAACGGCTGGCACCAGCAAACCGACGCGGCGTGACGACCTATGCAAGTAATCCTCACGGCTTCGTCTGCGATTGAAAGAACTTCACGATCGTCCGCTCCACGCCGCCCGGAAAGCCGTGTGCGCCCGGATGAATGTAGGCGACGACGGGCGTCTTGAGTTCCGAGTCGTGCCATGTGCAGCCTGCTTCCCAAGGCTTTCCTTCGCCGCACCGGTTGAGCTTTTTCAGATGTTCGATCACGGCTTGCTGCCACTCGTATTTGACGAGCCGATCGTTTTCGCCCGCCAAGTGCAGCACGGGCTTCGGCTTGAGCTTCGCGCCGATTTCCGGCGAGAACGCGGCGGCGGTCGGGGCAACGGCGGCGAACGTGTCGCCCCGTTCGGCCCAGAGCAAATAGGTGAAGCCGCCGCCGTTGGAATGGCCGGTGGAATAAATTCGTCGCTCGTCGATTTTGTTTTCCTTCTGGAGGTCGGCGAGCATCGCGTCGAAGAACTTGAGATCGCGGTCGTCCATATGGCCGGCCGAGTGTTGCCAACCGGAACGTTTTCCTTCGGGATCGGTCAGCCGGCCCGGCGTGTTCAAACCTTGCGGGTAGACCACGATCGCCTCCGGCCAGACCTTCTCCAACTGATAGCGACGCACCATGGCCTGCGCCGTGCCGCCGTGGCCATGCCAGACGAAGACCAGCGGCGACGGCTTCTGCTTGGCGGCCTCCGGCACATAGACCAGCGCGTCGCGAGCAACGCCGTCGATCTGCCATGTTCGCGGCGTAGGCTCGGCTGCCGATGCGGTCGCCGCAACCGTCGTACAGATCAGGAAAACGACGGAGGTTAAGCGAGCTGGAAAACAAAACGAACCGGTCATGAAGCACCTTTTAACAGCGTGAGAATTCCAGACATTTTACCCCGGCGGCCGGCCAAAAGTTTCCTTGAATTGCTCGCGGAAATGAAGAAAATACGGGGTTGGTTCTTTGACAATTCGGCAGCTTTTATCGACGCGAACAGCGAGCCGCTCGGCGTCGACGACCGGGGTCTTTTGCGCCGTCGCGAGTTGCGGCATCGGTTAGAGGGTCCGCCCCCTCATCCGCGGCTTCGCCGCACCTTCTCCCACGAGGGGAGAAGGGACGACTTAATGCCGTCTAAGATTCGACGTAAGTCGCGCAAGCGAATCGGCACTTACGTCGATTCGGCCGTGTGCGCACCTATTCCAAAGTGCGCACTAAATCAAGCACTTAGTGCGCGTCGGAGCGCTTACCAACAAGGACGCGCACTAACTTAGAGTATCTGTGCGCAGTGCGCAGGGGACTCCCGGAAAAATCGTCGTCGTAAGTCGCGCAAGTGATTCGGCACTTACGTCGATTTTCGCGTCGCGGATTTCGTCCAAGTCTTAGCCCTGGGCGAGTCGCCCAGGGCAGCGTCGATCGACGATCAACGCGAATATGAGAGGCAACGCTGCCCCCGGCGTACGCGGCTGTCGCCGCTATCGACGGGGGCTAAGACTCGCGAACCGCCGAACGTCGGATCGTGTCGTTGCTCGATCGCTTCCCGGGTTTTTCGGCCGTTTTCGTCGGCGGCCGGCCCGGTTTTCAAATCCGTGCTGGTAGGCGATAATCGTCGTTTCTCGTAAACCAGCCGCAGCCGCTCTGGAGACGCTTGTGATTTCCGGCACGTCGAATTCCACCGACCAAAAAACAGCGCAGTTGAACAAGTACAGCTCCCGCATCACTCAGCCGAAGAGCCAAGGCGCTTCGCAGGCCATGCTCTACGGCACCGGCCTCACCGAAGACGACATGCAAAAGGCGCAAGTCGGCATCACGGCCATGTGGTACGAGGGGAACACCTGCAACATGCACCTCAACGACTTGGCCGCTCGGGTCAAGCAGGGCGTGGTCGCGGCGGGCCTGGTCGGTATGCGGTTCAACACCATCGGCGTCAGCGACGGCATCTCGATGGGCACCGACGGAATGAGCTACTCGCTGCAATCGCGCGACCTCATCGCCGACTCGATCGAAACCGTTTGCGGCGCGCAGTGGTACGACGCCTGCATCACGATCCCCGGCTGCGATAAAAACATGCCGGGCTGCATCATGGCGCTCGGCCGACTAAATCGCCCCGGCCTCATGATCTACGGCGGCACCATCAAGCCCGGTCATAGCGAAGGCGAAACGCTCGACGTCGTCAGCGCCTTTCAATGCTTCGGCCAATGGCTCGCCGGCCGCATTAGCGAAGAGAAGCGGCAGGAAATCGTCCGCTGCAGTATCCCGGGCGCCGGGGCTTGCGGCGGCATGTACACGGCCAACACGATGGCCTCGGCCGTCGAAGCGCTCGGCATGTCGCTGCCGTACAGCTCGTCGATTCCGGCGGTCGATCCGTTGAAGATGGACGAATGCTTCAAGGCCGGCGCGGCCGTTCGCAAGCTGCTCGAACTCGATCTCAAGCCGCGCGACATCATGACCCGCGCCGCGTTTGAAAACGCGATGGTCGTCGTGATGGCCACGGGCGGGTCGACCAACGCCGTGCTGCACTTGATCGCGATGGCACGGGCCGTCGACGTGGATCTTTCGATCGACGACTTCCAAAAGGTCAGCGATCGTATCCCGTACTTGTGCGACCTCAAGCCAAGCGGCAAGTACGTCTTCGAAGACTTGCACAACATCGGCGGCACGCCCGCGCTGATGAAGTATTTGCTCGAGAAGGGCCTGCTCGACGGCTCTTGTATGACCGTAACCGGCAAGACGCTCGCGGAAAACCTCCGCGATCTGCCGGGCCTTAAGGAAGGGCAAGACCTCGTGCGACCGATCGAGAAGCCGATCAAGTCCAGCGGTCACATCCGCATCATGCGCGGCAACCTCGCGCCGGCCGGGGCCGTCGCGAAGATCACCGGCAAAGAAGGCCTCGTCTTTTCGGGCCCGGCGAAGGTGTACGACAGCGAAGAAGACATGCTCGCCGCGCTCGAGGACAAGAAGATCGAAAAGGGAGATGTCATCGTCATCCGCTACGAAGGCCCTAAGGGTGGTCCCGGTATGCCGGAGATGCTCACGCCGACCTCCGCCATTATGGGCGCCGGGCTCGGCGAGCATGTGGCGCTGATGACCGACGGCCGGTTCTCCGGCGGCTCGCACGGCTTTATCATCGGCCACGTCACGCCGGAAGCCCAAGAGGGGGGCCCGATCGGCCTGATCAAGACGGGCGACAAGATCACGATCGATGCCGAAAAGAACGTCATCAACGTCGACCTCTCGGCCGAAGAATTCGACAAGCGCAAGAAGGCCTGGAAAGCCCCCCCGCTGAAAGTCACGCGAGGGACGCTCTACAAGTACATCAAGAACGTAAAGAACGCGAGCGAAGGGTGCGTGACTGACGAATAGTCGCAGCAGAAATGCAGAATGCTGACTGCGGAATGCTGAACAGTTAAGCTAGAAGTCTGATGGCTCCGGTCTCTGGTCTCCAGTCTTAGGTCTTCCTATGAAGCGTCGCGATTTTTTGGCCGGCCTCGGTGCCGGTGGTTATAGCCTGTACGTGTTCGCCGACGGCTCGATCGCCGCGGGCGACGATAAGCCGCGGCAGTTGGCGAGCGTCGAACGTCGCGACTTCACGACCATCGCGCCGGCCGGCGGCGATCGCACCGCGGCTCCGCATGAGCCGAACATGACGCAGGTCGAGATCGAGTGCGACGTCTTCATCGCCGGCGGCGGCATGTCCGGCGTGCTGTCGGCCGTTGCGGCGGCCCGTCATGGCGCGAAGGTCGTCCTTGTGCAAGATCGCTCGCGTCTCGGCGGCAACGCGTCGAGCGAAGTCAAGATGCATATCGTGGGCGCAAACCATCACAAGAGCCGGCCGGGCTGGCGCGAAGGGGGCTTGCTCGAAGAGTTCCGCCTCGACGACGCCGCGAACAATCCGCAACGCTGCTGGGAACTGTGGGACTTGCTGCTCTACAGTAAGTGCGTGAGCGAGCCGAACCTGACGTTGCTCGTCGACACGGTTTGCTTCGGCGTCGAAAAGAAAGGCAACAAGATCACGGCCGCCTACGCGCGCTGCGATAAGACCGAACACATCTACAAAGTGAAGGCCCGCACTTACGTCGACAGCACGGGCGACGGACGCCTCGGCCTCGAAGCAGGCGCCGAAGCCCGCTACGGTCGCGAGTCACGCAGCGAGCACGGCGAATCGCTGGCTCCGGTCACGCCCGACAAGCTCACGATGGGCTCGAGCATTCTGTTCACGTCGCGAAAGTACGACCATCCGATGCCGTTTACGCCGCCGGCGTGGGCTCGCAAGGTCGACAAGAAGCAACTCGCCAAGCGCGGAATCAAGACCTGGGAATACGGCTACTGGTGGATCGAGTGGGGGGGCGAACTCAACACGATTCGCGACAACGAGCGGATTCGCTTCGAACTGCTCGGCATCGTGATGGGCGTCTGGGACTATATCAAGAACTCAGGCAACCACCCCGAGGCCGCGAACTGGGCGATGGATTGGGTCGGCATGATTCCCGGCAAGCGCGAGAGCCGGCGATTCATGGGAGACCACATCCTCACGCAGCAGGACCTGATGGGCCTCAACGGCGACTTCGAAGACGCCGTGGCGATCGGCGGTTGGCCGATGGACGATCATCCGCCGGGCGGGTTCGACGCCGTCGATCTGCCGCCGTGTGTGCAAGTGAAGACGCCGGTGTTCAACATCCCGTACCGTTCGTTGTATAGCCGCAACGTCGAAAACCTGATGCTCGGCGGACGCGTGATCAGCGCCACGCACGCGGCCTTCACGAGCACCCGCGTGATGGCGACGTGCGCCGTCGTTGGGCAAGCCGTCGGCACGGCCGCCGCGCTTTGTGCGAAGCACGAGTGCCTGCCGCGCGACATCTACAGCGACAAGTCCAAGCTGGCCGAACTCCAGCAGACTTTGCTACGTGACGACCAATCGATCGTCGGCCGCAAGAACGACGATGGCGCCGACTTGGCCCGCAAGGCAACGGCCACCGCTTCCGGCGAGACCGAAGACGGCAAGCCCGCCAACGTGCTGAACGGCTTTGTCCGCGACGTTCCGGGCGAGTACGTCAATCGCTGGACTACGGAAATGACCGGCGACGGGGCTTGGCTTGAGTTGGCGTGGAAAACCCCGCAGAAGATCGGCGAAGTGCAACTTTGCTTCGACTCCGGTTTCCAGCGCGAATTGACGCTCACCTCGAGCGATGCGTCGAACAAGTCGATTATTCGGGCTCCGCAACCGGAAACCGTGCGGGATTACGAACTCGTCGCAATCGACGCCGCAGGCAAAGAGACGAGCCTCGCCAAGGTGGCGGGCAATCACCAACGCCTGGTCCGCCACAAGTTCCCGGCCGTGGAAGCCGCCAAGCTGCGGCTAAAGATCACGGCCACGAACGGCGACAAGTACGCGCGCGTTTTCGAAGTGCGCTGCTATGCGTAACGTTTAGCCGCATCGCTTGCGATGCGCTTCGCTTGCGATTTCGCGCTCACACGCGCGGAATCGCAAGCGATGTTTGTTCGTCGATCGCTCGATTCGCCGTGAGCACCGTCGCCGTGTCGCGGAGCCCTTCGCGGGCATCGCAGATCGTTTGTACGTCGTCGCGGCGCACATGATCGAGGAACGAGACGAGTTCGTCGCGCGTGTCGTCACCCAGCAGGTTGTCGATCTCCAGCGGCTCGCCGCGATGGGCCCACGGCGAGTTCGAGAGCTTGAGCGTCTTGCCGGAGGTGACGACCGACGCATCGACGGAGCCGCCGTCCGCCGTTTTCTTGGCCGACCAGCCGACGTCGTCGGCCAGCTTCTCGCGATAGAAGAGCCCCTTGTTGCTCGTCAGATAGAGCGTCCCTTTCGTGCCCATGACGAGTTCCGCCGCTCCTTCGTAGGCGTTATTGCAGAGCGACGAGTACGTGACGCGCACCGTGTACGGCTTCAGCGAAGTTTCACTGGTGCCGCCGTTCGGCAACGCCGCAGCATTGGGATCGGGCCGCGGTCCGGCCAGCGGCGGGAGTTCGTATTCGTAGAGGCAGAAGACGTTGTCAAAGACCTCGCGGCCGTCGCGCCAGTAATCCACGCCGCCGCTCGCGATGACGCGCTTTGGAATGTCGCCGAGCAGCCAGTTGACGACGTCGAGCTGATGGCTGCCGAGTTCCGTCATCAGGCCGCCGGAGTAATCGCGGTAGAGTCGCCAGTTGAGCTTGCGTTCGAGCTTCGTCCAATCCGCATGCCCCTTCGGCACCGGCACCGGTCGGCGCCAATTGTTGTTGCGATGCCACTGGGCTTTCACGGCCGTGACCTGCCCGAGAACGCCCGACTGCACCATGGCCGCGGCCTGCTGATAGATCGGATTGGCCCGACGTTGCAGGCCGACCTGAAACACGGCCTTCGCACTGTCGACTTCCTCCGCGAGCTTGCGGGCTTCGTCAACCGTGTGGCACATCGTCTTCTCGCAAAAGACGTCACAGCCCGCCTGCAGGGCGTCGCTCGCCACTTGATAGTGCAAGTAGAGCGGCACGGCGATGATGACGGCCGCGGGCTTCACTTCGTTAAGCAGTTTGTGATAGTCGGAATATGGCTTGGCCTGCGGGCCGGCGAACTTCGCAGCCTTCTCCAAATGCGGCGGGTAGTCGTCGGCGATCGCGACAAGGTCGCAACCTTCGATCGTCGTGAGGCTACGAATGAGATCGCTCCCGCGACCGCCGGTGCCGATGACGGCCGTGCGCACCGGCTCGACGCCGTCGGCCGCAACCGCCGATTTCAGCGCGGTCGAGGCCCAAGCGCCGGCCGCGGCCGCCGAAAGCCCGAGCAGTTCGCGACGGTTCGGCTTCAAGGACGCGGCGTGATGACGGTCAGACGTGTTCATACGAGAACTCCGGGACGGCGGACAAGCAGCGGCGTGAGGTGGGGCGAGCCGTCGGCATCTTGCGGCGGATCGAATCGGACGATCGCGACGGCGGCGGCGAGCAGATCGTTGGTGCGCTCTTTAGTATAGGCTTCCGCCGCGGCCGAGCCCATCGCGCAGAGGGCCGTCGAGAGCACTTCGGCCGTAGCTCCGTCGGCGGCGACCACCGTATAGGCAGACGGATCGGCGATCGGCTCGCCGGTGCGAGGGTTCAACATGTCGTGGTCCGCGGAGTGCGACAAACCGGCAT
The DNA here is from genome assembly GCA_017303535.1 of Planctomycetota bacterium. Classification (GTDB taxonomy): domain Bacteria; phylum Planctomycetota; class Planctomycetia; order Pirellulales; family PNKZ01; genus PNKZ01. The sequence goes on along the minus strand of JAFLCO010000201.1, from coordinate 3,070 downwards.
CCAGCGCCGCCGACGACGAAAGCGCGAGATCGGTCAGTCGCAGTTGCCCGAGTTCGTGCGGCCAGGTGGTTTTGGCGTCGGGACGAGCCGCGAACGGATTGCGCATCCCGACGGGCCAGGGGTTGCCGAACTCGTCGGTTCCCAGAGCCAGCACGCTGCTGGTACCGCCGTCGAGCAAAGCTTGCGTAATGCCGAAACTCCGCAACTCGGCGGCAGCGCAATCGAGAGCATATCCTTTGCCATATGCGCCGAAATCCAGCCGCACGCCCGGGCATGTGAAGCGGATGAGCCGGCGTTCGGCGTCGAACTCCCATAACCGACCGGTTTCGCGAAGTTCGGCTCGCGCCGCGGCGGCCAGATCCAAATAGCCGTCGGTCGCCGCTTCCGCCTCTTGGCATTGCGCGAGGATTGCGGCAAGTTCGAAGTCGACCAAGACGGGGCGCGCCGTGGCCTCGCGATTAATGCGCGCGACCTCGCTGCGGGCATCACGCCAACTCAGTAATCGTTCGATACGTTCGATCTCGTCGAGCGCCGCTTCCGCCACGGCTTCCAGATGGTCCGCGTCGTCGCCGAGAAGCCGCAGTCGAAACAGCGACCCCATCGCCGGTCGGGCCCGTTCGACGACCGTCATCTTTCACCACCGAGGCACAGAGACACGGAGAAGACCAAAAGGAGAGAGGGAAGGGAGAGAAGGGAGAGAAGGCAATCAATATAATTGACACTCTCGTCATGAATGAAAATAGTGATGGTCCGCCCGAACACTCCTCTTCGCACACAGAGCGCTCGCCATGTCACGACTTCCCGTCATTCTGATCTCTTCTCTGTGCCTCTGTGCCTCTGTGGTGAATCTTCCGGCCGCAGAAAAAAAGGCGGAAGAGCAGCCGAAGATTGATACGCGGCGCGGCGACGCGATGATCGCCAAGTATTTCGCCGCCGAAACGGCGCGGCTCGAAAGGGCCGTGATCAACGAGATCAAGACGAAAGAAGATTGGCTCAGCCGCCAAGACGAACTCCGCCGGCAACTCTACGAAATGCTCGGCCTCGATCCGCTGCCGGAACGCACGCCGCTCGAGCCCGTCGTGACCGGCACCGTCGACCATGCCGAGTTCACCGTCGAAAAGCTGCACTTTCAATCACGGCCCCGGCTTTACGTGACGGGCAACCTTTACATCCCCAAGAATCTCAAGAAGCCGGCGCCGGCCGTACTCTATGTCTGCGGGCACGGCAACGAACGCAAAGACGGCCGCAGCCTTGGCAGCAAGACGAAGTATCAACACCACGGGGCGTGGCTGGCCCGGCAGGGGTACGTCTGCCTGATTCTCGACACGCTGCAACTCGCCGAAATCGAAGGGCTGCACCACGGCACGTATCACAAGGATATGTTCTGGTGGTACTCGCGCGGCTATACGCCGGCCGGCGTCGAGGCTTGGAACGGCATTCGGGCCATCGACTATTTGCAATCGCGCAAAGAAGTCGATCGGGAGCGGATCGGCGTCACCGGCCGGAGCGGCGGCGGAGCGAGTTCGTGGTGGATCGCGGCTCTCGACGAGCGCATCAAAGCGGCGGTGCCGGTCGCGGGCATCACGGACCTGCGCAATCATGTCGTCGACGGCGTGATCGAAGGGCATTGCGACTGCATGTTCCAGGTGAACACCTACGGCTGGGACTACGGAACCGTGGCCGCGCTGATCGCTCCGCGGCCCCTGCTGCTGACGAATACCGACGATGATCGCATCTTCCCGCTCGACGGCGTCGAACGAGTGCATTGGCAAACCAAGAAGATCTACGGCCTGCTCGGGGTGCACCGAGCCCTGGGCCTGCAGATCTCCTGGGGCGGTCACTTGGATACGCAGGAGCTACAAGTCGCCGCCTTGCGCTGGTTCAACCTGCACTTGAAGAAGGAAGATCCGAAGATCGAGATCGCGGCGGTGAAGATGTTCGAGCCGGAGCAGCTCACGGTGTTCGACGAGTTGCCGAAGGACGAACTCAACACGTCGGCCCACATGTGGTTCGTGCCGACCGCCCCGAAGCCGAAAGTTCCGGCCGATGCGAGCGAGTGGGCGACCATGCGCGACGCTTGGCGGAAGAACCTGGAGGAGAAAGTGTTTCGAGGTTGGAGCAAGAACGAGAAATTGGCGGTTGATGAAAGCCGCGTTCGCAATCAGGGGGTCGTCGCTTCAACCCTTGACGTTTCTGCACAAGACGCATTCCGATTGAGTAGCACGTTAACCTTCGCAAAAGAAGGAGTTGCGAAATCGGACGTTCGCTTGATAGTTTCGGACGGTGCCGACTACGACTGGAGCGGCTATCCCTCGCTAGAAGGTTCCGTCGGCTATTTCTCGCCGCGCGGTGCGTCTGCCGCCATATGGGACCAAACGCCGAAAAAGCAAACCCAGCACCAGCGTCGTCATATGTTACTCGGCCAAACGCTCGCAGGTCAGCAGGTGCACGACATCCGTCGCGCGATTCAGGCTTTGCACACGGTGCCCGAGTTGAAAGACGCCAAGGTCACGCTCACGGCCGAAGGCGCAATGGCGGCGCTTTGCGTGTATGCCGCGCTCTACGAACCGAGCGTCGACCGCCTGGTGCTGAAGAACATGCCGGCCTCGCACATGCCGCCGGAAGCCGAGTCGAAAGACTTCGCCCCGGCGTTGCTCAACGTGCTGAAGTACCTCGACCTGCCGCAAGCCGTAGCGATGGCGGCGGAGCGGGCCACGATTGAGATTCAAGACGACGAGCCGGCGAAGTGGCACTACCCGCGCGACGTGGCGAAGGCGCTGGGGTGGGAGGGGCGCGTCAACGTCACCAAATCAAAATGAAGCGCCGAGCGATTTGCAAACTCACTCGTTGATAGGCGATCGAAAGTCGCGAGCCCCGTGCAGCACGCAAATGATCGCAATCCGGCGCTGTTCGAAGCGATAGTACAGCACGTAGCTCCCTACGGCAGATGTCCTCAGGCGAGGTGGGCTACGGCGCACGATATCGCCTGCCGTAGGGTGGTCGCGTAAGAACCTCGCATGTTCGCGGATATCGTCCAGCACGCCATCCGCGGCCGACGGGTTATCGCGGG
>JAFLCO010000200.1 GCA_017303535.1 Planctomycetota bacterium | reverse complement strand
CGCCGGCAACGTCGAAATTCAAAACGTCGTCTTCACTAACAACTCGGCCATCGGCGGCAACGGCGGAGCCGGCGACGGCACGACGTCGCCCGGAGGCACAGGGGGCGGCTTCAACGACAACGGCAATCCTACGAACAACGGTGGCGCGAGCGTCAATTCCAGCGACGGCACGGGCAGCGGCGGCGGTGCTGGAGGCGTCGGCACAAACTCCAACGGCGCGAACTCCGGCTACGGCGGCGGCGGCGGCGGCGCAGGCCGCGGAACGGGAACCGGCGGGACCGGCAACGGCGGGGGCGCCGGCGGAGCGTCGGGCGTCGGCGGCAGCGGCGGTTTGGCGCTGGGCGGTGCCGTGTTCGTCGGCAACGGCTCTACTCTTACGATTCGCAGCACTACTGCCACGACGATCGACGACACGAACTCGGCCGTCGGCGGAACAGGCGGCGCCGGAACGACCGCCGGCGGAACTAACGGCAACGGCAACGGCGGCGGCCTCTACGTCGGCATCGGTGGTAACGCGATCTTCAATACCGACAATGCCGACATCGACATCGCCGGCGACATTTTCTCCAACGGGCACATTACGATTTCAGGAGCCGGCGTCGGCGTCGTGAACTTCATCGGCGGTACCGCCACGCACAGCACCGCGTTTTCCACCGGCACCACGATCAATGTGGGCAATACGCTTAACGGCACGACCGACAGCCTCACCGGCCCGATCGTCAACAACGGCACGTTGCGCTTTACTCAGACCACGACCGGCACGTTCGTCGGCACGGTGACTGGCACTGGAACCGTCGAACTCGCCGGCACCGGCCGAATCATTTTGGCCAACGCCTACAGCGGCAATGCCGTGGTCAACAACGGCACGCTTCAAGGCACTACGGCCACGCTGCTCGGTGCCACGACGAACAACTCCAACGTCGACATTCAGCAAAACACCGACGGCACCTTCACCGGCACGATCACCGGGGCCGGCACCGTCACGAAAAGCGGCACAGGCGTCGTAACGATGGGCACCCAGACTTACACGGGAGCCACGAACGTCACGCAAGGCAGGTTGTTCATCAACGGTAACAGTGCAACCAGTAACGTCAGCGTCGCATCGGGAGCAACTTTCGGCATCAACGGTACCCTTGCGGGTAGCCTCGTCAACGCGGCCACCCTCGCACCCGGCAACAACGCGATTGGCACGACGTCGGTCGGCACCAACTTCACGAACAACAACGGCACGGTGCAGATTCAAGTCGCGCCAACAACTACGCCCGTCGCAGGCGTCACGAACGACTACATCGACGTCACGAACTTAGCGGTAGTCAACGGCGGCACGGTCAACTTAGTGAGCGGCGGCGCGACGGGCTACACCTCCGGCACGTCGTACACGTTCCTCGATTCCGCAGCGCTGACCGTCAACACGCCGTTTACCTTCGTCGATGATTTCGCCTTTTTCAACGCCACACCGTTCTTCAATGCCACGAGCTACGGCTTTACGCTCTTTCGTGATACCTCGGGTTTCGCCGACGCGGCGCAAACACCAAACCAGCAGGCCGTCGCAAATTATTTAAACGCTACGAGCGGCGGAGCGGCCGGCGACTACAACACCGTGCTCGACCAGATCGCCTCGCAGCCGTCAACAGCTCTGCCGGGCATCTTCGATCAACTCGCCGGTAGCGTGTTCGTGACGAACGCGGCGATGGGCGTGCAAAACGCCACATCGGTCATGCTCCGCCTCAGCGATCTTTCCGGAAGCGATACGCTCGGCCAGCCCGACGTCGGCGGTACCTCGCCGCTGGTTTACAACGACGACGACGAAACTTCGATGAGTGTGGTCAACCTCCGCTCCGACGATGGCACCACGGTCACGCCGGTGTTGCGTTTTGAGGGGCGGCGACGTCGGCCGTGGAACGGGTTCAGCGTCGGTTACGGTACCTGGAACAACGGCCTCGGTGCATCGGGCAACTTTGGGGCGGGCGGTACGCTCACGTCGATCTTCCGCGATCTCTATACGGGCATCCGCGTCGGCGTATTCGGCGGCTACAACTATACTCGACTCAACCTCGAAATGCCCGGCCAGCTTGTCAGCAACGACAACTTCACCACCGGCAGTTACTCGCGACTGGAAAACGACGACGTCTATTTTCTGTACGCCAACAGTTTCGGGTACGACTCCTACAGCGGTCGTCGCCGCATCGCGTTCGGCACGATCGATCGCGTAGCCAGTTCTGAATTCGGCGGCTGGCAAACCACGCAGTATCTCGAACTCGGCGCGAAGGAAGTCGGCTGGCCGTTGGACTTCGAGCCGTTCTTGGGCCTGCAATACGTTTACCTCAAGCAAGACGGTTTCACGGAAACCGGCGCCGACTCGTTGAACATCTCGACCAACGGCGTCAATTTCGATTCTTTGCGCGGCCTTATGGGGACGCGTGCCGCGTGGGGGCTCGGTTCGTTCCGGCCGGAAATGCGCGCGATCTTGCTCTATGATTTCATGGGGAGCACGCCGGTGATGACGTCGACATTCACCGGTGCAGGAGGGGCGGGGTTCCAAACGACGGGCCTCGATCTCGGACGTGCCTGGGGAATCTTGGGAGCCGGCTGCACGTGGGCCTGCACCGATCGACTCAGCTTTACCGCCAACTACGATGCCACGCTGACTCGCGATTCGGCGTTTCACATGGGCTCGGGCAGCGTTCAGATCTATTGGTAAGCTCGGGCCTGGATGATTGGCCGAGTCGGTGATCTCTGTTTCGATTCCTGACTCCGCCGGGTATGATCAGGCGTGAAGAGCCGGTGACAAACTCATTTGTCCGATCGCGGCTTCTCGACAGATCGCCCAAGTCTTGTGGCAAGTACCACGCCCCGGTCAAGGAGTTGGAACATGCGTCTCGCCTTAGTGCGTTTTTTTGGGCTCTGCTTTGCCGTACTTCTAGCGATCGGTTCTCCGATCCTGCGTGCCGATGAAGCCAAGTCGGCTCCAAAGCCCGACGCCGAGCGGATTCTCGGCACGTGGATTTTGGAGTCGTCGGACCGCGGCGAAACGATCTTCCTCAACGACGGCCAATCGGCCGAAGCGACTTTCGAAGAGAGCAAGTTCTCCTTTGTGGTGCTAAAAGACGGCGGCAAAATTTTTGAGTTTTCGGGCGATTACTACCTCGATGACAAGCAAACGCCTAAGACGTGCGACATCACGCTCGTGGGCGACGGCGGTTCCAACACCATCTACGCCATTTACGATTTCCAAGGCGACAAACTCCGGTTCCGCATTCGCGACAACAACGGACCGCGCCCGGCCGACTTCGAGTCGCAGGCCGCCGATTGTCAAATCCTGACCTACCGACGCAAAGAAACGCAGTAAACGACTGCGCTGCAAGTTGACGTAGCAACAAAAAATGCCCGCCGGCGTCTTCGCGCCGGCGGGCATTTCGCGTTCTGTCGAATTGTCGAATCAAGCTTTGTGTTCGACGTTAGTCGATCGCGTTGCCAATCACGGCCCCGATTCCGGCACCACGGTTGCCGCCGAGAGCACCGCCGATCGCGGCCCCAACGTTCGCGCCGCGGTTACCGTAGCCGTAGTAGCCGTTTCCGTAGCCATTGCCGTAGTAGTTACCGTAACCGTTGTTGTAATAGCGGTTGTTGTAATATCCGTTACCGTAGTACGGATTGGCGTAGCCCCGGTATCCCGAGCCGTAGTAGGTCGGACCACCGAAGATGTTTTGGCCTTGCCACATGTAGGCCCCGCGGGCGTCTGGGTACACCCAGTTGTTGTTGTGATACGCGGCCCACTGATTGTTTTGTCCGTAGTACCACCAACGATTGTTATGGTACTTCCAGCGCCAATCGTCGTTGGTGTTGGCGGCCACATTGGCGGCGACGTTCGCGGCACCGACGGCCACGTCCGCAGCCACTTGCGCCTGCGCCTTTTGGCCAAACGCCACAAAGCTGGCCGCGACCAGCGCGAGAGAAAGAATCGTACGCATACCGGCATCCTCCCATTTGAGTTGTTCTTCAAGTCGCACGATTGCGACGAAACGCTCAAATGCAGAGCTTGTGCCGGCATTTGCTCGCCGTCGGCGCTTGGCGAATCCGTGACCAGCATTTCAGAATAAAACGCGGTCAGGTGCCTTTTCCGGTTTGCGAAACCTTCCAAAATTGACGTTGAAACGCTGCGTATTGAGCGGCGATTACACACTGCGCATAAAATACGACCTCGCCTGCCGTAGGCCCGCGTTAGCGGTCGGTTGACCGCAGTTTGAGCGCACTGCTCACGACACGGCGCGAGGCGATCAGACTATTTTAATACTTGGTGCAGGCTGCCGAAGTCATCGGTCCAGACAATCGGGTCGCGCTGCGAAGGAATCGCACGGAAGCGGGCCTTCGCCACAGCGTCGTCGAGGAACTTTTCGTTCTTCGTGAGGATCAGCCAGTCCGAACGTTGGACGGCCTTCGAAAGGTCGTCGCCGCTACCGACCGAGCGAACTTCCAAGCCGGCTTCCGCCGCCAAGCCGCGAACGACCGGAGCCAGATCGACGTTATTGTTGGAAATGTGTACGACGAGCAAGCCGCCGGGCGCCAGATGGCCGAGGTAAGTGCGGAAGCATTCACGGGTGAGCAGGTGCATGGGGATGGCGTCGCCGCTGAAGGCGTCGAAGCAAAGCACGTCGAATTGCTGCGAACCTTCGCGAAGCTCACGTTCCAGGCAGACGCGGGCGTCGCCCAGCACGATATCCGTCTTGGCCGGGCAATCCTTCAAGAACGAGAAGTGCTCCTTCGCCAGACGGACGACGTCGGGATTGATTTCGTAGTAGCGGATGTAGTCGCCCGCGCGACCGTAGACGCTCATCGCGCCGGCGCCCAAACCGACGATGCCCACGCGGAGGCCGCGGGCGTCGGCTCCGGTTGCTTTGCGCAACGGATGCAGCCGCATGGCGACGCCGAACCCGCTGTCGGGACCGAAATAGGCCGTAGCGCGGCGGCGTTCTCCTTCGGCCAAGCATTGCACGCCGTGAACGATGCGGCCGTGGACCATCGCCACTTGCGGTCCGACCGCCGGATGTTCGCGATTAACGATTCGTAGCACGCCGTAGAAGTTACGGGCAGCGGTGATCTGCGTCGCGTCGGAAGCCAGGGCCTGTTTGCCGAGCGCCGTGCAGAGCATCATGCAGCCGCACGCCAAGCCCGACCAAGCCCACAGCGGCCGGCAGCGATAGAGCGGACATTTTTCGTCACGATCGAGGCACACCAGTAGCAGCACGCAAGCAGCCCCGAGCCCGATTTGGTACTCGACGAACCCGGTGAAAATCCGCGGGGCGACGAGCGCCGTGAATGCGCCGCCGAGCGCACCGCCGACGGAGATCAAGAGATAGAAAAGCGTAAGCTGCGACGGTGCCGGTTTGAACCGCACGAGTTCACCGTGGCAGACCATACAAACGGCGAACAGCGCCAAGTTGTAAACGAGGAGTTGCGTGTTGTGCGAGAAGGCCGGGCCGTTGTCGACGACGTACCAAGCGGCCGCCGCCGAGATCGCCAAGAGCGGGCCAAACACGTCGCGACGATACCAGCGCGGGGCATCGAACGTGAGAATGAACGAGATCAGATAGATCGCCAGCGGCACGATCCACAGAAACGGCGTAACGGCGACCTGCTGGCAGATTTGGCTCGTCGTCGCCAAGAGCATGATCGAAGCTGTGCAAGCCAAGAGCAGCCAGAGAATTTTCGTTCCGCGTGAAACCGCGTCGGCCGCGGAGCGTGCAACGGCAGTTGCCACGGCGACGGCCGGCGCCGCGAGCTTCGCGCCTTGAATCATTCGCACGGCGTTCCAACCGCAGAGCATTGCGAAGGCAATATAAGCGATCGACCACACGGCCGCTTGCGTTCCGAGCTTCAGCGAAGGCTCCACGATGAACGGGTAGCTCAGCAGCGCCAGCAAAGAGCCGACGTTCGAGAGCGCATATAAACGAAACGGCGAACGACCGGGATACGTCTGCGCGAACCAGCTTTGCACGAGCGGGCCGGTCGTCGAGAGCAGAAAGTACGGGATACCGATCGTGTTAACGAGCAGCAGCAAGATGTGCCAAGCCGGCGATTCTTCTCCCGACGGTTTCCAAGCATCGCTCGGCACGATCGGCAGCGTGCAAACCGAAATGAGCAGCAGCGTCAGATGCAGCCAGCCTTGCGCACGTTGCGAGAGCCGCGTCGTGGCGAAGTGCGCATAGGCGTAGCCGCCCAAGAGCAGCACTTGGAACAACAGCATGCAGGTCGTCCAAACGCCCGGGCTACCACCGAACCACGGCAAGATGTACTTGCCGATCAGCGGCTGGACTTGGAACAGCAGAAAGGCGCTCAGAAAGATCGTGAGGGCAAAGCGGAACATGGCAGTCCGGTTTTGATGCGTGGGCTTCGGAAGTCTGGCGGAGTGCGCAGGGGCACGCCTTAAGCAAAGCGTAGGTCGGGAATAAGTCGGGCAAGGCCCAACCACACGCGTTATCCAACGTCACGCGGCGCGGCCCTCACCTGCTCTACGGGCATCCTCTCCCAGCGGGAGAGGAGTTGGGGACGGGAGAAAGGACGGGGATGAACGATTTACCCCAAGTCAAAAAACTTTCGGAGATTTCACGCGCCGAGCAAAAATCGACCTACTATTCAGATGGCGATTGACGAAAGCCGCAGCTTGACGAGCGCAAGGAATTGAAGCGCGAGCGAGTTTGCTAAGCCTCGATCGTCCGCAAGACGCCACATCACCCGTCTTGAAGCATCGTTTGGAAGGCCTGCGTTCTCGGCATCCTCGACAAAGGCACGACGACCGAAAGGTCGCTCACGCAAAGCCCAGGAGCCTGACGGCGTTCTCGGAACGTCTACGGCAGTCCGGCTACCGAAAGGATGTTGCTCGCCACAGTTCGGTCGCTTTTGACCGGCCGCGGCGACGGCACTCTTGGCCCGTTTTCGAGATTCCGGCGGCGCATTGTTCGTCGTTTGCCGTAGGGGTTCGGCTCGGTTTGGCCTTCACCGGCGCACTTTTGTCGCCGGTACGACCGACCGAACTCGCGGTGATTTCTCAACTTCGCACGGGCTTGTCTCGCGGCACGCCTCGGCATGTCGATCCTGCGGGCCGTGCGGATTCTAACGGGGAGTATCTGATGTCGACTTTGATTTGCCGCGTCCGCAAGTTTCTGCAAAGTGAAGACGGCCCGACCGCGGTGGAATACGCCGTGATGCTCGCGCTGATCGTGGTCGTGTGCCTCACTACGATTCAATCGCTGGGCACCAACGCGAACGCGACGTTCACCACGGTTTCTAGCGCTCTGACATCCGCCAGCTAGCGCGACGTTACGGCGCGACGTCGCGGGCGGACTTGTCGACACAATCGATACGTTCGTACCGCGACCGCGTCGGAGCCGGCGGCATTCATCGACGCCGCCCGACCATCTCAACACGATTCGCTGCGGTTCTCCAACGACGTTTTGGCCTGTCCAAGATTCGTAACCTATGTTTTCGGTAGTGCTTCGCGCTCTTGCGCGAGAGATATCATCATGAAATTCGTTCGGAATTAGCTCATGTACCCGATCATGCCGCTCGAAGCCGCCACGGCCGTGCAACTGCTAATCACGTTTTTCGCGATGATTTCCGCCACGACGACTTGGCTCTTCTGCGGCCGCGCCTAAGCGCCGCCGCCCGTCCGTTTTGAGTTCGCACCACAACTCCCCCACAGTGCAGCCTTTCCCATGTTTGATCAAAACGAAATCTTCGCCGCCGCCCTGCGGCACTGGCCGATTTGGGTCGTCACCGCCACGTTGATCGTAGCCGCCGTTATCGACGGCATTCAACTCAAAGTGCCGAATTGGATCACCTTCCCGATGATCATCAGCGGCTGGATCTACAGCGCCGCGTTCTTTGGTTGGGAAGGGCTCGGCTGGAGCCTGCTCGGCACCGTGGTCGGCCTGGCTCTGCTAATGCCGGCCTACGCGATCGGCGGCATGGGCGCGGGGGACGTGAAGTTGCTCGCCGGCGTCGGCGCTTGGGTCTGGACGAACCACACGCTCTACAGCTTCTGCTGGACGGCCATCTTCGGCGGCGTCATCGCCGTCGGCATGGTCGCCTACCGCAAAGCTTGGCAGAAGCACGGGGCGCAATTCATGTCGATCGCCAACGAAATCGTATCGATTCGCGACCCGAACCAACTTTCCGCCATCGCGGCCGAACGCAAGCCGCGGATGTTCTTGCTGCCGTATGGAATTCCGATCGCGATCGGAACCATCTTCTACTTTGTCATGACGGGAATGCTCATATGAGCCGTTTGATATCGCCTTCTGCTATCGTGCCCCGTGCCGGCATCGCGTGCGGCCAGGCAAAGTTTTCCCAGAGTTCCAACGGGAAACTGGAGAAACTTTTCCGATCGTGCCGAAGAAAGAGACGAGGCGCTGCGGTCGTCGAATTCGCGGTCGTAGCGCCCGTGTTCATCATGCTGGTGTTCGGCATGATCGAATACGGCCGCATGGTCATGGTGCAGCAGCTGATTACCAACGCCTCGCGCGAAGGGGCCCGGGTTGCCGTTCTCGACGGCGCCACGACCTCGAGCGTGCAAAGCCAAGTCAACAGTTACCTCACCAACGCCTCGATCTCCGGTCAAACTGTAACGGTTAACCCCAACCCTCCGAGTAATGCCGGATATGGCGCACCCGTTACCGTTACCGTCACTATTCCTTTCAATCAAGTGAGTTGGCTCCCTTCGCCAATGTACTTAGGCGGGAAGACTATGACGGCCACAACCGTTATGCGACGTGAGACGGTCCAATAGCGTTGTACGGAAAGCGATACTCCTAGCACCTTTGTCGGCCTGAATCACTTCGCCCAGTCGGAACACGACGTCCCATGCGTACCAAAAGCTTACTTCTCCTGGTGATGGCGCTCGGCTGCGGCCTGATAGCCGCCGTCGGCATCAACCAGATCATGGCGCGCCCGTCGAACGAAGGCGAAACGGTGTCGATCGTCGTCGCCAAGCGCGAAATTCTCAAAGGCGACCTGATCAAGCCCGACGACATCCGCCTACAGGAATGGCGCAAAGACGCGCTGCCCGAAGGAGCGATCGACAAGATCGAAGTGCTGCAAGACAAGCGCGTGAAGTCGACGATCATCGTCGGCGAACCGCTCCTGGCCGGCAAACTGATCGACGGCAAGGGCGATTCTCCCGAAATCCCCGCCGGAATGAAGGCCGTCACGGTCAAGGTCGACAAGGTTTCCGCGTCGGGCCTGATCAAGCCGGGCGACAACGTCGACGTGCTTGTGCATGCCGAAGCCAACCAGCAACGCGGCATCATGCAAACCACGACTCAACGCCTGCTCGAAAACGTGAAGGTGTTGGCGGTCGACGACGTCGTCGAACGTCCGGCCCCGGGCGAGCCGCCGATTTCCGCCACCACGGTCTCGCTGCTCGTCACGCCGAAAGACGCCATGCGGGTTACGCTCGCCAGCGAAGTCGGCACGATTCGCCTCATCATGCGGAGCATCAAGGATCAATCGGGCGAAGAAGAAGCCATCGACTCGGGCGTGAGCATCTCCGAACTCTTCCGCGGCGGCTCATCCGCTGATTCCGCTCCTAAGAGCAGCGGTTCGAGCGGCGGCTTGCTCGCGAGCGCAGGAATTATGCCGCTACCGCAGACCGGCCCTTCCCTGGGCGATGAAGTCGCTAAAGGCGTCAACAGCTTTGCAGATCTTTTGAGCGAAATCAAAAAGGCCCGCGACATCGGCATTCCGGAAGAAAAGAAGTCGTACAAAGTGATGCTCATCTTGGGGAACGAAGCCCAAGAAGTGGAATTCAACGGCGAATCACGGCTCGGGCAAGTTGTCGGCAGTAGCGGCGGCAGCGGCGCTGCCGCAGGTCTCCCGCCGACTCCGTCCCTCGATTCACGCATCGCGCCGCCCGCCGGGCTCGAACCGGAAGCCCCGGCGTCGGAAACCGTACATTGATGGATTGTCTGAGAGATTGAGCAAGGAACTTTGATCGCGAAGGTAGGCCGTGCTGCAGCGCGGCCGATACAGATTGCAACTCAACGGATTGAGTAAGGACGTTCAAGGATGATCGCGCAAACCATTCGCGAATTTCGCCGCCTCATTTGTCGCGCCCTTGCTCTGGGCGTCGGCCTCTCGGCGGCCGGCGATCTCTATGCTCAAACGGTGACGGTCGACGCCGGCCCTGCGGCATCCGCCGTCACGGCGCCGCCCGCAGCCAATCCGCCGTCGCCCCCATTCTCGCAGCTCGATCCTCAGCCGGTGACGCACCAAGTCACCTCGGCCACCGACCGGCTGCAGATGATCGTCAACACGAGCCGCATCCTCACGCAAGATTCGAAGATTCCGCAGGCCCAGGTCAACAACCCGGAAATCGTCGGGCTTACTGCGCTTTCGCCGAATCAAATCCAGATCTACGGTCGCCGCAGCGGCGTCACCCAGGTGAACATCTGGGACGAAAAGGGGAACATCCGCACGATTGACGTGATGGTTCACGGCGATGCCCAAGAGTTGGCCCGCCTGCTCCACGACACCTTCCCCAAAGCCGCTCTGCGCATCCGCCCGATCTCGACCGGCGTGATCATCTCGGGCTACGTCGACGACCCAAATCAGCAAAGCCGAATCGTTGAAATCTCGCAAAACTACTACCCCAACGTCATCAACTACATCACCGTCGGCGGCGTCCAACAAGTGCTGCTGCAAGTGCGCGTGATGGAAGTTTCGCGGACTAAGCTCCGCAACTTGGGCATCGACCTCGCGGCGATCCTCGAAAACGGCACCGCCATCGCCGTCAACGGTGCCGGCGTTCTGCAGCCGAACAACCTCGCCGCCGCCGGGGCCATCAACACCAACGGCCGCTCGACGATCTTCACCCGCGTCGCCACCAATGGCGACAACTTCTACGCCTTCGTCGAGGCCCTGAAGCAAAACAACCTTGCCAAGATTCTCGCCGATCCGAACCTTGTGACCGAGAGCGGTCGCCCGGCCTTTATGAACGCGGGCGGCGAATTCCCGGTACTGGTGCCGCAAAGCCTGGGTACCATTTCGATTGAATATCGCCGCTTTGGTACGCAGATCGACTTCGTGCCGATCGTGCTCGGCGGCAACTCGATTCGCCTGGAAGTTCGGCCGCGCATCAGCGAAATCGACGACACCCGCAGCGTGACGATCAACGGCCAACAGGTCCCCGGCCTCCGCGTTCGCGAAGCCGACACGGCCGTCACGCTTCGCGCCGGCCAGACCTTAGCAATCGCCGGTCTCGTGCAAACCCGCGTCAACAGCAGCACCCGCGGCGTGCCGGTGCTGATGGATACGCCGGTCGTGGGCAGCTTCTTCCGCCGCACAGCCGACCAGATTGACGAAGTCGAGTTGCTGATCATGGTGACGCCGCAGATCGTCGACGGCCTCGACCCGCAGCAAATCTGCGAACTCGGCGGCGGCCCGGGCAGCCAAACCACGAACCCCAACGACACGCAGCTCTACAAC
>JAFLCO010000020.1 GCA_017303535.1 Planctomycetota bacterium | reverse complement strand
ACCATGCTTAGCGTCAGGTCCCGGTTTATGTTCGGGGCCACGACCTTCCGGGCCGCGCGGTTCCGGCTTGCGCTCGCCGTCGGGACCCGGGCGACGTGCGTCAGGTCCGGGGCCGCGACCGGCAAACGGGCCCGGGCCGCCGCGGGCCATCAACTCGCGCATCGCTTCGGCCTTGTCGCCGAGAATCTTCCGCATCTGTTCGTGAATCTCACGCATTCGCTCCGGGTTCATCCCGCCTTCGCGAGCGGCGTTGCGCGCACGCTCCATGAGTTCGCGCACTTGGCGGGCCTTGTCGGCGCCGAGCGATTTTTCCATCCGCTCTTCAAATTCTTTGCGACGCACCTCCATCGCCTTCGGATCGAAGCCGGGGCGACCTTCGGGGCGCGGTTCGGGCTTGCGCATTTCTTCGCGGCGCGGTTCGTCTTTACGCGGCGGCTCGCGGCGCGGCTCTTCTTTCCGCGGTTCTTCCCGACGCACTTCCGGCTTGCGCGGCTCGTCCTTCTTCGGGGGAGCCTCTTCGTCGCGTAGAGCGACGACGGTCGGTTCCTTTTTCGGTTCGTCTTTCTTCACGTCGTCGGCTCGCGTCGCGGCGACGCACGAACACAACACTGCCGGCAATACTGCCGAGCGCAACCAGAATCGCATGGCGACCTCCAAACGGGGCGTGCCGGCCGGATGCGCGCAGAGAGTCGCTGCGCGGGGAGTTCATCGGCCGTTCGATCTTAGTGATACCCCGCAGCCGGACGAAAGTATCGGGGCGGATGAAATTTGTTCGCATTGAACGCTGAACGCACGGTCAGACCGCGGCCAGTCCTTCCGCCAGCGCCGCGACGATCGCCTCCGGCGATTCGATGCCGACCGAAAGCCGAATGGTGCCGCCGGTGATGCCGAGCGCAGCCCTTTGCTCGGGCGTGAGGCCGCGATGGCTGGTCGATTCGGGATGGCTGAGCGTCGTGCTCAGGTCGCCGAGCGAAGGGCAGAACGGAATGCTTTTGGCCGCGTGAATGAACCGCTCGGCGGCCGCCGAACCGCCCGCCAAAGTGAAGCTGAGCATCGAGCCGAACCGGCCGGCGAATTGACGGCGAGCGAGTTCGTGGTCGGGATGTTTCGCAAGGCCAGGATAGTAAACGGCCGCGCACTCCGAGCGCTCGGCAAGAATCTCCGCCGCGGCCAGCGCGTTGGTCGAGGCCTTCTCGGCCCGCAGCGCCAACGTGCCGATGCCGCGCGCCGCGAGCCAGCAATCGAACGGCGGCGCCGAAAGTCCGTACGTCGCTACGACACCGGTCATCCGCTCCCAACCGGCTGACGAACCGCAGACGACGCCGAGCAAGACGTCGCTGTGGCCATTCATGATTTTCGTCAGACTCTCGAAGACGACGTGCGCGCCGAGTTCCAACGGCCGGCAGAGCACCGGCGACGCGAACGTGTTGTCGACGACGAGGCGGGCGCCGCCGCGCTCGGCGACCTGTGCCAAGGCGGCGATATCGACGACGCGGACCAACGGGTTCGTGATCGTCTCGCAGACGACGAGCTTCGTACGCGGCGTCATGGCGCGGGCCACCGCGGCCGCATCACAAGCGTCGACGCGTGCCGACGTCACGCCGAGCCGCACGAGTTCCTTTTCGAACAGCCCCTGAGTGCGGCCGTACATCTGATCGCCGAGCAGCACGTGGTCGCCGCTGGTGAGATGTGCCAAAGCGATCGCGGCGCAAGCGGCCATGCCGGAGCCGCAAGTGACGGCCCGCTCCGCGCCGTGCAGCCCACGCACGCGCTCGGCCAGCAGATCGGAATTGGGATTCGCATCGCGGCTGTAGACGTAGCCGCGCTGGGCGCCGGAGAGCAGCGAGTCGGCCTGGTCCGGATCGTCGCAACGGTACACGGCCGCTTGATAGATCGGCGTGACGAGCGGTTCGGTCGGCATGGCCGGCGGCACGTCGGGCCGAGGGCAGAGGTCTTCGCTGCGTCTCTCGTTGTTCTGGTTCTCTTGCGGCATAGTGCGATTCAACGAAGTGGAGTCAGCTACGCGGGTCGGCGAACTACCGATCGCAGTGCGGCGGCAATCGGCCGAAGCGTTCTTCGAGCGCCGCGCGATAGATGGTCGGCAAACTTTCGGCGGCCGTCGGCGCAGGAACTACGCGCCCTTCTAAACTGCCGACGAGCGCCGCCGTACCGTTCGCCGCGGCCGAGTCGTGCGTGAAGATGCGGCAAGCGTTCTCGGCCGTCTCTTGCATGTAGCGGCGAAAACGAACGTCGGATCGTCCGGCATTGAATTCGCCGCCGTGCGCCGACACGACATACGGCACGCCGGCCTCGAGCGCCAAGTGGCCGAAGAACCAGAGATGCTGCACGTGCACGATGCACGGATCGTAGAGATCGATCTCGCGATCGAGTTCCACACGGAGCACGACGCGATAGTCGGAAAGTTCGCGATCGGTCAGGCTCGTGAACGGTCGCGCATCGTCCTCGGCCGGGGCAACGAGCGACGGTCGCATCAGCTTGATAGGGGCACGCTTATCGGTCGGGTGACAGAACACGCGCCGCACGTGTGATTCGCTTTCGGCGTGTGGCAGCCCTTCGACGCAGAGTACCCGCACCTGATGGCCGGCGGCGGTCAAGCGACGAGCCCAATCATCAACGATCTTGCCCGGTCCCGGCGTATCGAGCGGATCGTGACTGGTGAGCAAAATGCGCATGGAGGCCGGAAGCGGCGGCGGACGTGGGTGCGAAGACGCTGAAGAAATGGCGGACGGGCTCTATTGTGGCGCACGGTACGGCGAATTGCTAGCACAGTCGTTCGGCTCAGAACTACCGGGCTGCCGGCAATGCCGCTGTCGCCGCCCGTAACTGGTAATGCTCGGCAGCGGCCGGCTTTGTATAGTTCCGCCCCGCGCCGTAATTCCGGCCGGCCACATCACACGAGCCCCGCAGCGCAAGCAAGGGGGCACACGCGCGACTTTGTCTCTATGGCCGCTTCGGTCGAAACCCAACGCCGACTGCCGACGCCCGAACAGCTGCGCAAGCTCCACGCGCGGTTGGCGGGCGAGGTCGATAAGGCCGCCGACGCGCGCAGTTACTGCGCCGCGTTTTTGGCCGACGTTTGCGGCACGCTCGGCGTGCGCGGCGGCGTCGTTTGGCTGGCCGACGGCGAGCGGCCCGAACCGGTGTGCGTCGGCGGCTTGGCCGTCGATGAGTTGGGCGACTTCACCGCCGCGGCCGAAGAAGTGCTGGCCCGGGGCATTGGGAGGTTGGCGACTTCGGACGCTCTGCCCGAGACGGCTCTGCTGCTCTATCCGGTCCGGCTCGGCACCACGGTGCACGGCGTCGTTGGTTTGGCGGACGAAGCCACGAGCCCGGCGCCGATTCGCAGCGCGCTACAGCGGATGCTTGTGCCGCTTTGCGATCACTTGGCCGAATACCTGCAGCGTTGCCGAACACAAACGGAAACTCTTTCGCGCACAGCGGCCGACGGTGACGTCGCGCTCGCGCAATACATCGCCGAACTGCACGCTCCGCTCGATCTCGCGCGCACCGCCGCGGCCATCGCAAACGAAACGGTACGAATGCTCGGCTGCGACCGTGTGAGCACCTTGCTCTTCGCCCGACGTCGGGCCGAAGCCAAGGCCGTCAGCGGACAAGACTATCTCGACCGCCGCGCGAGCCTCATCGTGCGCTTGGAAGCTTTGGCCGGGGCCGTGGCTGCGACGGGCGATAACCTCTCGTTTCCCGACGATGCGGCACGGCTCGCGCCGCAGGTCGACTCGGCTTTACAACACTATCTCGAAGATGCGCAATCGCGGCGACTGCATGTCGTGCCGCTCCGCGAACCGACGGCCGACGGTACGGCCGGCGACGTCGTCGGCGTACTCGTCGTCGAATGGATCGCCGCGGGCAACGACGACGATTCCTCGAATTCGGCCCAGGCCGACGACCGGCTCGCGCAACTCTTGCCGCACATTGCGGCGGCGCTGACGAACAGCATCCGCTACGAAGCGGTTCCGCTCCGGTTTCTGACCGGCGGAGCCGCGAAACCGGGCTCACTGGCCGGCGGCGGGCGTTGGTCGCGCTCGGCGGTTTGGGGCGGCGCAGCGGCGGCGGTCATCGCCCTGCTTGTGCTAACGCCCTGGAATTTCGAAGTTGAAGCCCGCGGCACGTTGCAACCCGTCACACGGCGCGACGTCTTCGCCCCGGCCGACGGCGTCGTCGAGCGGATCTTCATTCGCCACGGCGATCGCGTACAGGCCGGCGATCCGCTATTCGAGCTGCGGAGCACGGAACTCGACGTCGCGGAAGCGGATCTCATCAAGCAGATCAACGAAACCGAACAAGAAGTCGCCAACGCGCAGCGGCAATACAGCGACGGCCGCTCGCTGACCGAGGCCGAGCAGGCCCGGCTCGTCGGCCAAATCGCCACGCTCGAACAGCGCCGCGAGAGCCTGCGTCGGCAAGCCGCGCTCTTCGCCGAGAAGCGCAATCGCTTGCGGGTCGCCAGTCCGCTGGCCGGGCAAGTGTCGACTTGGAACGTCGCCGAACTTTTGGCGGAGCGGCCGGTAAAGCAAGGGCAGACGCTTACCTCGCTCGTCGATCCGGCGGGCGAATGGGAGATCGAGATTCGCGTACCCGAAGACCGTTTCGGGCATATCGTCGAAGCGGAGCGCGACCAGAAATCGCCGCCCGAGATCGTGTTCGTCTTGGCGGCCGATCCGAATCGCGAATATCGCGGACGGATCGTCGAATCGCATCTCGCCGCCGAACCGCGCGGCGAAGAAGGCAATATCGTGTTGGTACGGGCCGCGATCGACAAACGGGAACTGGCCCAGCTTCACCCAGGCTCCGATGTTCGCGTGCGCGTCGAGTGCGGCACGCGCTCACTCGGCTACGTGCTGCTGCACGACGTTTGGAACTTCGTGCAGACGCGGATTCTTTTCAAACTTTAGTTCGGTCGGGAAGGTTGCGAATGGGTTTGTGTCGTCGTTTGAAACTCGTCGCCGTCGTGAGTATGGCTTGGCTCTGCGCCGAGCCGTCGATCGGTTGGTCGCAATACGCGACGGGCGGCCCGATCGCGCCGCAGCCGCCCGTCGAGCCGCCGGCCTCGATCGATCCTCATCGTCCGGCAACAGCCGCGCCGTACGGCACTCCGCCGGCCGCCGCCGGCGACGCCGGTACCGCATCTCCGTGGTCGGCGCCGTCCGGTGCCTCGCAATTCGTCAACCGCTACGGCTCTCGCAATGTTGCGACAACTACCGAACAACCGCCGGCCCAGGTCGCCGCCGCTGTGCCCGTCACCAGCGCCGCCACGCCCACGGCGAGCACGGTCGGTCCGCAAGGGGAAGCCGTGTTACGGAGTTGCATCGTCAAACTCATCGATAAGATCACCGTGAGCGTGCAAGAGCCCGGCCTGATCACGGCCCTGGAAGTTCGCGAGGGCATGATGGTTGAGGCTGATGCGCTGGTCGGTCGCGTCGGCGATAGTCAGGCCCGCATGGCGAAGCTCGTCGCCGAGGCCGAGTACAAGATCACGCAGGACAAAGCGACGAACGACATCGAAGTCCGCTTCGCCGAGTCGGCCGCGAAGGTTGCCGAGTTCGAATATCGGGCCGCCATTCAAGCCAACGAACGGGCGCCGGCCTCGATCTCGCAAGTGAAGATGCAAGAGCTGGCCCTGGCCTACGAGAAGGCCCAACGTCAGATCGAGCAGGCCCAGCACAACATGCAAATCTACAAGGAAGAGGCCGCCGCCGCGAAGGTGAAAGTCGATGCGGCCGAAGAAGATGTGCGCCGCCGGCAGATCGCCTCGCCGATTGCCGGCGAAGTGGTCGAAGTGCCCGTTCATCTCGGCGAATTCGTAAAGCCCGGCGATCCGATCTTTCAGGTCGTGCGCTTGGATCAACTCGCGGTCGAAGGCTTTTTGAACGCATCCGACTACGGGGCGGGCGACGTCGTCGGAAAGCCGGTGCTGGTCGAAGCGGTCTTGGCTCACGGACGGCGGCAACGTTTCAGCGGCAAGGTCGTGTTCGCTCATCCCGAGATCGATGCGCGGCGGCAGTTTCGGATCAAGGCCGAAGTAACGAACATCGCCGAGAACGGACAGTACCTGCTTCGGCCGGGCCAGGAAGTCAACATGGCTGTTCAGATCCATGCGAGCGCCGCCGAACCGAACGCCGCGGCGACGGAGAACCTTGCCTCACCGCCGTCGCCCTACGATCGCCGCTAGCCGCGCCGTTGCTGAAAGGCCTTCGTGTCATCCGTCGCCGCCGTCAAGACGTCCGCCGCTGCCGCAGCTTCTCCCGAGCGAGCGGCCGGGGTTCGCGCACGGCCCGACCTGACGAAAGTTCGCCGCCGCCGGGCCGACGGCGCCGATTGGATCGTCAAGAATCCGCTCAGCCTCGACTACTTCCGATTGCTCGACGAAGAACACTTCCTGCTCGAACAACTCGACGGCCGCAAGACGCTGGAAGAAATCCGTCGGGCGTTTGAACTGCGCTTCGCACCGCAAACGATCGACGAAACGGAGATTCGCCGCTTCATCGCCTCGCTGCACCGCGACGGCCTCGTGACGTCGGCCGCCGCGGGACAAGCCGGCACTCTGCACGAGCGCGGCCTGCGCAAGGCCAAGCAGTTGGCCCGCGAGCGGCGCGGCAACTTGCTCGGCCTCCGCTTTCGCGGCGTCGATCCCGACCGGTTTTTCGATGCGTTATATCCTTGGGTCAGCGCGGCTTTCGCGCCATGGTGCGTCGCGATTTGCTTCGCGCTCATGGCGGCGGCGGCCTTGCTCGTCGTCGGACGTTGGGAAAATTTCGTCGCCGCGCTGCCGACGTTTCATGAGTTCTTCACGCCGTCGAGCCTCGGCTGGCTTGCCGCGACGATGGCCGTCGTGAAGATTCTGCACGAATTCGGCCACGGGCTGGCCTGCAAACACTTCGGCGGCCGGTGCCACGAACTCGGCTTCATGCTGCTCTGTTTCACGCCGACGCTCTACTGCAACGTCACCGACAGTTGGCTGCTGCCGAGTCGCCGGCAACGCGCGATCATCGGCGCGGCGGGAATCTACGTCGAACTGGTCATTGCGTCGCTGGCCGTTTTCGCGTGGCGATTCAGCGAACCGGGCCTCGTGCATAGCTTGGCGCTCAACGCGATCTTCGTCTGTTCCGTCAGCACGGTGCTGGTGAACTCCAACCCACTGATGCGTTACGACGGCTATTACATTCTCTCCGACCTGTGGGACGTGACGAACCTCGGCGGGAAGGCGACCGCCGCGCTGCGCGACCTGGCCGGACGCGTCTGCCTGGGGCTTAAGCCGGAAGAAGCCGACCCGCTCGGCGTGCGAACCGGTCGAGCTTGGCTGGCCGTGTATGCCGTGCTGGCCGCCGGTTACCGCTGGTTCGTCTTCTTCGGCATCTTGTGGTTTCTCAATAAGTTCTTTGAACCGTATCGGCTCGACTTCATCGGCCAGGCGCTCGGCGTCGCGGCGGTCGCGGGCGTTGCCTTTGCGCCGGTCCGCGCGATGCGGCGATTTCTGGCCGTGCCGGGGAGGATTCATCTCGTGAACAAGAATCGACTGCTGGCCACCTGCGGCGTGGTCGCGGCTTTATTACTCGCGGCGTTTTACGTGCCGCTGCCGCATCGCGTGTACGCTCCGCTGGAGACTTCACCACGCGACGCACAGTCGGTGTTCGTCGAAGTGTCGGGCGTGCTGGAAGAAGTGTTCGTAAAGCCCGGCGATCGCGTCGAGGCCGGCCAACCGCTGGCTCGGCTCTCGAGCATCGACGTGAAGATCGAAGTCGATCGGCTCGTCGGCCGGCTGGAAGAAACCCGGGCCGCTCGCGACGCCCTACAGAAAGAACGCTTTACCGATCCGACGGCCGATGCCCGCATTGCGTTGGCCGAACAATCGCTGGCCGCCTACCAGCGGTTGCTCGAAAAGCGCAGCAATGATCTGAAGCGACTCACGCTCACCGCGCCCGCGGCCGGCATCGTGTTGCCACCCGCCGAAGTACAAAAAAATCCGACCGACGACGGCCGGCTGGCCGCTTGGCACGGCACGCCGCTGGAGCCGCGCAACCTCGGCTGCTCGCTGCCGCAAGGGGCTCTCTTTTGCCGAATCGGCGATCCGCGACAAATGGAAGCGGTTCTCGTCGTCGATCAAGGAGAAGTCGAGTTCGTCGCTCTGGAACAACCGGTCGACGTGCGGGTCGAAGAACTCCCCGGTCGCACTTGGCAAGCGACCGTGCGGGAAGTATCGAAGTCCGATCTCAAGGTCGCTCCGCGAACGCTCTCGAATCGAGCCGGCGGCGAACTTGCCACGAAGGCCGACGGGACGGGCCGCGAGCGCTTGCGCTCGGCCGCCTATCAGGTGCGCGTCTTACCGCTGGAAGACCCCGACGGCTTGTTGCGAATCGCGCTACGAGGCGAAGCCCGCATTCACGTGGGCTCGCAAACGGCCGCGGAGAAGGTAGCTCGAGCCTTTCGACAAACGTTCCACTTCGACTGGTAGACGTTTTTGCCGTGTGCCATGCCGTCACGGCAACGCCGGGTCGGCATGTCCTCACGGTTATCAACGAGTTGACAACATGCCGACCTCGCCTGCGGCGATGACGGCATGGCACAGGTCTCAACATCCGCGCAGAAAAACGCGACGACCGGACATGGGCTTGCTGGAGGAGCGGGCCTTGCGACCCGACTTTTAACCCACGTCCGTCGTCGCGCGATTTGGACCACTGGAATCCTACGCATGTCCAGTTCGCTCGGACATGGCCGGAAACCTTAAGTCGTTAGAACGCGCCCCAGCGGCGACCAAGCGGCAGGGCGTAACCGTCGCGCCAGCCGCGGGTGTAATACGGACGATAGTAACCGCCGTAGTTGCCGCCATAGCGGTAGGCCGGAAATCCGTAACCACCTCGGTAGTACGAGTTGTACCGATACGGATACGCGACCGGAGCGACGGCAACGTCAGCCGTGACCGATGTGCCTAAGAGTTGAAACGGCGAAGCTTCGGCCGCTTGAGCCGGCTGTTGCATGGCGGCCGCGCCAAGTCCGAAGGCGGCGACCAAACCGAAAACGATGCGTGACATTTTACTTACTCCGTAAACTTCAAGTTGTCGGCAGACCAATTCCGCCGACAGACTGAGGTCTGCAACGACGATGCCGGCCGGGCGAGAGAGTTCCGACCGCGCGCACTGTCGAGGCCGAAGAACAAAACGAAAACGCCGTCGTCGACACTTGGTCGACGGCGGCGCTTTCCATCGGCGTCGGCTTGCGCCGCACCGGGCGTAGAGCATTCTCAGCCAACGGATCGATTAGTAAATACCGAAGCCGACGCCGCCCCGGTAGTAGTTGTTATAACCGCCGTAGTACGGTCGATAGCCGTAGCCATAACCGCCGCGGTAGTAGCTACCGTAAGGGCGATAGTAGTTGTTGTAATAGCCGCCGTAGCCACCGCGGTAATAGTTGCTATACGGTCGGTAACCACCGTAGCCGCCGCGATACCCGTTGTAGCCCCAGCGAACGGGCGTCACTTCCGCGCTACCATGAGTAACGGCATTCGACGTTTGCGCGGCAACTTGAGTTCCAAGCAATTGCATCGGCCCGCGATCCGCAGCCAACGCCGAGCCTGCACCGATCGCGACGACTGCGGTCGCCGCTAAGATACTGCGTAACATGACCTGCTCCTCTCAAAACGATTTCTTCCGCCGCCGCTTGCGAAGTTCGTTAGTCGAAGTGCAGGCGCGCTTGCGGCTTGGTGTTCCCCCCGTTGAATTCTACGCGGCCGGCCGGCGAGCGGTTTTGGTGCGATCGTTAAACGACCGTAAACTTTCGACGCTTCGGCCAAACAGAAATAGTGACCCCAGCCGAAATGATTGCACGCCGGCTGCGCAATGCGGTCGTTGGATGATCGATCGGCCGTGCGAGACATTCGCGGCGGGAATCCCGGAGACAAGCTCCGGGGCTAAATGCAGACGAAGGAAACTCCTCTATTCCCCACTCCCCACTCCCCATTCCCCATTTGCTTTTGCCGGCCTCGCGTCGATGGCGCGTCGCATTTGCGACAGCAGAAAGAAGGAGCCGGTGACGCAGATCAAATCGTCGTCGCGAAGTTGCAGGTCCAACACCGCGTCCCAAGCGGCAGTCGGATCAGCGGCTGAACGGCAGCTTGTTGCGCCTACTTCACCGGCTGCTCGCGCGAGTTCTTCGACGGAGAGTGCCCGCAGGTTTTGTCGGTAGCGCGTCAGCACGACTTCGTCGAACTCCGGCAGCAGCAGTCGTAGCATGCCGGCGACGTCTTTCTCTTGCGTCGTTGCGAACACCAGAATCTTGCGGCGCGCCGTGAAACTTTCGCGGAGCGTCTCGACCAGCGCCGCGACCGACGCCGTATTGTGGGCCGCGTCGAAGACGATGCACGGCCGACGGGCGACGACTTCCACACGCGCAGGCCAGCGCAACTTGCCCCAGGCCGTGCGCACCGCGGTCTCCGAAACGTTCAAACCGCCGCGACGCAACTCTTCGAGCACGGCCCACGCCACGGCGGCGTTGGCGGCTTGATGCCGGCCGGCGAGATGCAGCGGGATGTCGCGCGTCGTATGTTCACGTCCCCCGCTGCCGTAGGAGATATCGAGCCGGCCGGGATTGTCGTCGTTCTGCAAGTCGCGGGGCGGGCGATAGTCGAAACGAAAATCGCGCCGCAACTCAACCAGGCGGCAACCGCGCTCGGCGGCGACACGGCGGACGACTTCGCGCGGCTCCGCTTCGACGACGCCGCTCACGACGGGCACGCCCGACTTGATGATGCCGGCCTTCTCCCAGGCGATCTTGGCGAGCGTGTCGCCGAGTTCTTTCGTGTGGTCGAGACTGATGCTCGTAATGACGCTCACGGCACTTTGGCAGACGTTGGTCGAGTCGAGCCTGCCACCCATGCCGACTTCGAGCACCGCGTGCGTCGCCCCGCGCTCGACGAAGTGCAGCAGGGCGATCGCCGTCGTGAGTTCGAAGTAGGTCGGGCCCGGTTCCGGCGGCGACGCTTGAGCGAGTTCGGCATCCATCGCGGCGACGACCGGGCGGAGCCGATCGACCAGCGCGGCAAGTTCCAAGCCGTCGCACTGCCGGCCGTCGACGACGAAGCGTTCTTCCAAGCGTTCGATATGCGGCGAAGTGAACAAGCCGCACGGGTGCCCGGCGGCCGTGAGCGCGGCGGCGACCAGGGCCGAAGTCGAGCCTTTGCCTTTGGTGCCTGCCACGTGCACGATCGCGAGCAGGCGATCGGGCCGGCCGAGCCGTTCCAACAAATCGCGCATGCGGTCGAGCTTGTACTGCCGCTCTTCATACGGAACGGCGACGGCCCGTTCGTAGTCGATGCGGTTGACGAGATACTCGACCGCCAAACGTCGGGCTTCTTCGGCAGGGGCAGGCACGGCGACGGAAAACCCACGAGCGGCGGCGATTGGGAGCGACACGCTTTTAAGTTTAACATCCCGCGCTACTACGCCGCACTAGCCCCGCAGCGCAAGCAAGGGGACATCTTAAACGTGGCCGCAAAGGGCGTCGCTGCACACAACAGACGCCATGTCCCCTCGCTTGCGCTTCAGGGCTAGTATTTGGTGGTGTTGCCGAAAGAGATGCAGAAAGTAAAAAAGCGGTCGGGTTGATTCCCGAGGTGTGGTATCCGTAATCTCTTACGGCAACGGGAATCAACCCCACCGCTCTCTCGCCGACGTGGCCGGCGACCGAGGCTCTATGCAAGGCGGGTGGTGTTTAAGCCGCCCAGCGATAGAGCCGCGGTCGCGGCGCCGTGTTCGTGTTGTGAGGAGCGCTCGGATTGCTGCGGTCGACGTCGTCTTGCAAGGAATCGCACAGCCGACGGATCTCTTCCAGGTCGCGGCGCATCGTCTCGGCCAAGAGCCGTTCGCGACGTTCGTCCGCCGTCTCCCACTGTTCGTGGCAGCTCTGCATGTGTTCCAAAAGGTCTCTCATCCACAGGAACTTCGACTGGCGGGTCATGGCTTACGGCATCCTTGCGTAAGAGCGAACGCGACGGACTCCCCTTAATGCAGACGGCGTACCACGGATGGTAGACCAGCCGCTTACAAAACGCCGGCGGCGACGGATTGCCCCGGTTTTTCTGCGAATTCCGCGGTGCGGAAGCGATCGAAATTTTTCCAGCAGGTCACCGGCCGGCACTCGGCTTTGTAAATCTTGCCGTGCCGGCAACGATGGTTCGTACCCGGAATTACAAACTGCATTCAGGGCCGGAATCGACTCAAGTATTCGATGAGACGGGCCGGGGCGGAGCAGTGTTAAGCGAGCGGCAGGGTTTATCCCTGCCGTCTGCGCATTTCGTCGGCTTGTAGAACCGCTTCCAACAGACGGCGGGGATAAACCCCGCCGCTCGCTCGCCTTACTATGAAATTTTGAAAACTCGCGAGATGGTTGTCGAACCCGTCGCACGACGTTCGACTAAGCGGCAAATCGCATTTCCCCTCAACTCAACATCTTTCCCAACGAGCCGCAACATGAAGCTGAACCCGTACCTGCATTTCGACGGCCGCTGCGACGAGGCCCTGGCGTTTTACAAGCAGGCCCTGGGCGCCCAGGTCAAAGCCGTCATGCGGTTCAAAGAGAATCCGCAGCCGGAGTACAACCCGCCGGGCATGGACGACAAGATCATGCACGCCGACGTGCAGATCGGCGAAACGCACGTGATGATGTCCGACGGCCGGTGTGTGGGCGACGCTAAGTTCGAGGGAATTTCGCTCACGCTCTCCGTGGCCGACGCCGCGGAAGCCGATCGCGTGTTCAACGCTTTGCAGGCCGGCGGCGAGGTGCAGATGCCGATCGGCGAGACGTTCTTCAGCCCGCGCTTCGGGATGGTGAAAGACAAGTTCGGCGTGGTATGGATGGTGATCGTGCCGCGCGGGATGTAGGCTTACCGATTGGCGGAAAGAATAGCGGGAGTCGCAGCAGCAGGCAAAAGCGCGCGCTTGCTTCGACCAGCAGGAACCAATGCTTTGTGAAAGGCGGATCCGATGGGAAAGTTGATTAAGTTTCTATTTGTATTGCTGCTCGGCGCCGTCGGCACGGTTCTCGGCATCGCGGCGATCATGCCGGAAGACTATCGCATTTCCAGCGCGACGATGATCGACGCTCCGCCGGCGGCCGTGTTCGCGCAGGTGAACGAACTGAAGAACTGGGAGAAGTGGCAGCCGTTTTTGAAGATGGATCCCGAGACGGTCGCCAAATACTCAGGGCCTGCCGCGGGGGAAGGAGCCGAGTATCACTGGACCGGCAAAAAGAGCGGCGAAGGCAAGATGAAGATCTCGCGCAGTCGGCAAGACTCGCTCGTTGATCTTGACCTGCACTTCCTTAAGCCGATGGAAGGCAAATCGACGGCTCAATTCACGTTCATTCCGATCGACGGCCGCACGCAGGTCGAATGGTCGATGACCGGTAAGAGCGACTTCACGCACCGTCTGATGAGCACGGTGATGTGCATGGACCGCGGCATGGGGCAAGTCTTCGGACAGGGGCTCGCCGACTTGAAGCGCGTCGTCGAAGGTCGCGACGCTCCGGCCGCCGCAGGCACGGGCACGCCGACCGGTACCGCGCCGGCCGTTGCGAAATAACGCTTGCAAAAAGGGTAGCCCGGCTTGCTCGCAAGCCGGGCTCAGCAAGAGGCAGTCTCGTCTGACGATGCCGCTCTTGCGGAAGAGCCTTGGGTAAACCGGGTTTGCAAGCAAACCGGGCTACCCATCTCGCGTCTATTTTGCGGCAGCGCGTTTCTTCTTCGCGCCAGGCTTCGCGCCTGCGGCACCGGGTTTCTTGCCGCCGGCCGCCGGTTTGCGAATCTCTTCGCGCACCCACGACGCCGCCACGTTCGACTTATCCCACTCGTCCCAAGCGGCTTGCAGCTCTTTCACCTTCTCCGGCTGCTCGGCCGCAAGGTTTTTCTGCTCGCCGATATCGGCCGCAAGGTTGTAAAGGCCCAGGTCGACGGGGGAGTTCTGCTGCCCCTTGCCCGGCGCGGTGCGGGCCCTCACGAGCTTCCAATCCCCTTGGCGAATGGCCATCTGCGTGCCGAACCGCCAGTACAGGGCTTTGTGCGGGGCCTCTTTGTTCTCGCCGCTCAAGTACGGCAGGAGGTTCACGCCGTCGAGCCCTTCGCCCGGCGAAATCGGAGCGCCCGCGGCGGCCAGGGCCGTCGGCAGGAAGTCGATCTGAATCACCGGCTGGTCATACTTCACACCGGCGGGCAGCTTTCCCTTCCATTGCACCAGATACGGCACGCGCACGCCCCCTTCCCAAGTCGTGGCCTTATCGCCCCGCAGCGGTGTGTTGTCGCTGCCGTTCGAGGCTTGCGGGCCGCCGTTGTCGCTCACAAAGAAAATCAGCGTGTTCTCTTCGAGCCCGGCCGTTTGCAATTTGCCGAGCACCGCGCCGATCGCGTCGTCCATCGCCGACATCATCGCGCAGTAGGTACGCCGTTTCTGATCGGCTACGTTCGCAAACCGCGACAGGTACTTCTCCGTCGCCTCCATCGGCGTGTGTACGGCGTTGAACGTCAGATACAAGAAGAACGGTTCCTTCTCGTGCCGACCGATGAACGCCGTCGCCTCGCGAGCAAACGCATCGGTGAGATATTCCTTCTCGCCCGAGAGTTCCCGGCCGCGGAGCACTTGATCCATTCGCGTGCCGGGCCGGTTCGGAAAATACGTGTAAGCCCCGCCGAGAAAGCCGAAGTATTCGTCGAAGCCCCGGCTCATCGGGTGGAACTCCGGCGTGTTGCCCAAGTGCCACTTGCCGACCATGCCGGTCTTGTAACCGACGGCCTTCAGTCGGTCGGCCAACGTTTGCTGCTTGAGGTCGAGCCCCTTGGCGTCGTTGTCGCCTTGGCCCGGCGGACCCGGATTGAATTCGTGCCCGAAACGCGTTTGGTATTTGCCGGTCAGAAGTCCGGCTCGCGTCGGGCTGCAATACGGCCCGCTGACGTAGCCGCTGGTGCATTGCACGCCGCCGGCGGCCAGCGAATCGATGTGCGGCGTGGGAATGTCAGAACAGCCGTGAACGCCGACGTCGTGATAGCCCATGTCGTCGCCGACGATCACGATGATGTTCGGTTTAGAAGCGGCCTGAGCCGACGCGGCGACGAACGTCACGAGGCCGAGGGCCGTGAGAAATGAGGCGAGTTTCATAACGGTATCTCCAAAGACTTTGCGATCCTAATGCTGCTCGACGCCAATCCGACGCGCAGCCTACCGCAATTCTTTGAGGGCCGCCCACAAATCGGCGATCATTTGCGGCGAATGAGCGTAAGACAGGCTCAACCTCAGGCGACATTCCCCCTCCGGAACCGACGGCGGCCGGATTGGCGGGACCAAGAAACCCCGCTCGCGAAGCTGCGCCGCCAACCGCATCGTCTCACCGGCATCGCCGACCACGAGGGGAATGATTTGGCTCACCGACGGGCCGACGTCCCACCCGTCGCCGGCCAGGGCCTCGCGCAGTTCGGCGGCTCGGGCCAGCAACTCCGTCCGGCGCTGCGGCTCTTCGCGCACGATGTCGAGTGCGGCCACGGCGGCGGCTGCGGCGGCCGGAGGCAACGCGGTCGAAAAAATGTACGGCCGCGCGCGGTTCACAAGCCGCGCCACGAGCGACTCGCGCCCCGCAACGAACCCGCCGATTGCCCCGAGCGCCTTGCTGAGCGTACCGATCCGCACGTCGACCGCTTCTTCCACGCCCGCCGCTTCACACGTGCCGCGACCCTGTGCGCCGAACACGCCCGTCGCATGGGCTTCGTCGACCAAGAGCATCGCGTCGTGCGTCTCGGCGAGTTCCGCCAGGTCGGCCAGTGGCGCAACGTCGCCGTCCATGCTAAACAGCCCGTCGGTCACGATCAGCCGGCGGCGAAACTCGCCCGCTTCGCTTAGCCCGGCCGCCAGCGCATCGATGTTGCCGTGCGGGTAGACGAGCACCTCGGCCCGCGAGAGCCGGCAGCCGTCGATCAGACTGGCGTGGTTCAAGGAATCGGAGAAGACGATGTCTCCCCGGCCGACGAGCGCCGTCACCGCGCCGACGTTCGCCGCATAACCGGTCGACGTCAGTAGCGCCGCTTCGACCCGTTCAAACTCGGCCAGCTTCGCTTCGAGCCGAGCGTGCGACGATGCATGACCAACGATCAACGGGCTCGACCCGGAGCCGAAGCCTTCGACGTTCATCGCGGCTGCGGCGGCCGCGGCCAAGCGCGCGTCGCCGGCGAGTCCGAGGTAGTCGTTCGACCCGAAGTTCACCAGCATCCGGCCGGCGATCGCCAGCGTCGGACCTTGCGGACCCTCGTGCGTGTGCAAATGCCGATCAAGATCGGCGTCGCGCAGCCGCTCAAGTTCGTCGTCGATCCAATCGAGCCGATTGCTCATACCGCGCCGTCTAGCCGCCGCGCTTGCGCGGCGCGCCCTTCGTTGCACCAGCAACAGCTTTCCTCTTCGCCGGCTTTTTCGCCGTCGCACTTTCCGCCGGCGCCGGTTGCTTCGCGAGTTTCAGGATCGCCTCATACTCGCTCTTCCGCACCGGTTGCACGCTCAACCGGCTGCCGGTTTTCAGTAGTTCCATCTCTTTGAGCGCCGGCACGCCGCGGAGTTCGCCGATCGGCAGCTCGCGCGGAAAAATCTCGCCGAGTTGAATGTCGACCATGTACCAAATCGGCGACATCGCCGTGTGCTTGGGGTCGTAATGGTCCCCCTTCGGGTCCTGCGCCGTGTGGTCGGGATAGCCCGCCTTCACGACCTTCGCCGTCCCCACCACGGCCGGCGGTTCCGCGCTCGAGTGGTAGTACAACACCAAGTCGCCCGGCTGCATCTGGTCGCGCAGCATGTTACGCGCCTGATAGTTTCGCACGCCGTCCCAATAGGTCGTCTGCTTCGGCGCCGCCGCCAGATCGGCAATCGAAAAACAATCCGGCTCGCTCTTCAGCAACCAGTAGTTCATGCGTGCGTTTCCGTCTTAGCTCTCAGCTCCAAGCTCCCGGCTCCAAGCTCGCTCAGAAGCTCAGCATCTGCTTGTACTGCCGCATCCGGTTGTCGATGTCGGCCCGTTCGATTTGCTTCATCCGATCGAGCGAAAAATCTTCCACGTTGAAACTGGCGACGAGCGTGCCGTAGGCCAGGGCTTCCTTGAGCGTCTTCGGTTCGAAGTTGCCTTGGCTGGCGAGGTAGCCCATCATCCCGCCCGCGAAACTGTCGCCGGCGCCGGTCGGGTCGACGACGTCGGGCGTCGGGAAGGCCGGCATGACGTACGTCTCATGTTCGCTGAAGAACATCGCGCCGTGCTCGCCCTTCTTGATCACGACGAACTTCGGCCCGAGCTTGCGCACGGCATGACCGGCGCGGACGAGGTTCTCGTCCTGCGTCAGCAGCTTGGCCTCGCTGTCGTTCATCACCAGGCCGTCGATGCGCTTCAGCAGCTTCATCAAGTCGTCGCGCTGGATGTTGATCCAGAGGTCCATCGTGTCGCAGACGCTCAAGACCGGGTTGGCGACTTGCTCAAGCACGCCGAGTTGCATGATCGGCGAACCGTTGGCGAGGAACACGAACCGGCTCTTGCGCTGCTCCTCCGTGAGCTTCGGGTTGAAGCTTTCGAAGACGTTGAGATGGACCTCAAGCGTCTCGCGGTCGTTCATGTTCGGCTGATACTTGCCGCGCCAACGAAACGTCTTCGCGCCGGGCACGATCCGCAGCCCGGTGGTGTCGATCTGCCGCGATTGGAGGAGCTTCGTATGTTCGGCCGGCCAATCTTCGCCGACCTCGCCGACGAGCTTGACCTGCGTGAAGTAGCTGGCCGCGTACGAGAAGAAGGTCGCCGAGCCGCCGAGCACGTTGTCGCGCTTCGCCGTCGGAGTTTCCACGCTATCCAAAGCCACCGAACCGACGACCAACAGCGACATGCGCAACACTCCTTATGAATCGTTTAGCCGTCGAGCTTGCTCGACGCGCAACCGTCCGTCGCCGCAAATTATCCGCCTCACGACCGGTTCCGCAAGCCGCATCGGCATGGTCGCAGCGCGGCGATTCTCCTAAAATGCCGCGATTGCCGGCCGTTTATTTCCCCAACGCTCGCCGTTTCGTCGCCGCCGTGAATCTGCTCAAGCTTCGCCATCTCGCCGAGTATCTGGCCGTGAGGGTCTTCGTGTGCATCGTGCAGATGCTCCGGCTCGAAACGTGCGCGGCCCTGGCAAAGCCGTTGGCCAGGCTGTTCACTGACGTCTTCCCGGTGCGTAAGGCCGTGATCGAGGAAAACTTCGGCATCGCGTTTCCGCACTGGACCGCCGGCCAGAAACATCGTTGCCGGCTGGCGATGTGGGAACACTTGTTCCTCTTTATCGCCGAAGTCGCCCACGCTCCGCGGCGCATCCACATTACGAACTATCGGCAATACATCGACTTTCAAAACCGCGACATCTTCGCCGACGTGATGTTTAGCAAGCGGGGCGTGGTGTTTGTGACGGCCCACTTCGGCGTATTCGAAATCCTCGGCTTCAACAGCGGCCTCACCGGCTTTCCGACGTACAGCGTGGCCCGCACGCTGGATAATCCGTACCTCGAAGCGTTCATCGGCCGTTTTCGCGGCGCGACCGGCCAACATCTGATCGCCAAAGACGGCGGCAGCGAGCGGCTGCTCGAAGTCCTGGGGCAGGGAGGCATCGTCGGCGTGCTCGCCGATCAACACGGAGGCAAGAAAGGGTGCTGGATCAAGTTCTTCGGCAAGGATGCGAGTGCTCACAAAGCGATCGCGCTGTTGTCGCTGATGAACGACGTGCCGCTCTGCGTGGTCTCCTGCCGCCGTACGACCGGACCATTACGATTTCAACAACGCGTGCACGCCGTATTCGACCCGAGGACCGCACCGCCGGAAATGCAGAACGTCACGGCGGTCACCCAGTGGTTCACCAGCGAGTTCGAAAAGTTCATCGCGGAAACGCCCGAGCAGTATTGGTGGCTGCACAAGCGCTGGAAAGACCACCGCAAGAAGAAAGCGGTCGCGGCCTAGCGTAAAGAACCACAGAGACACAGAGGCACCGAGACGCAACGACACAGGGAATACGAGGGAAGAATTCGGACTTCTCTTTCCTTTCTCTGTGCCTCTGCGTCTCTGTGGTTAAATTCGGCTTTCAATCAACGCGGCCGTATTCATCCCTGTCGGTTTCGGCGAACTCCGGCAGCAGCCGCGCGGCGTCGTACTTTTGAAAATCATTGCCCTGACGTTGCCAGCGCAGCAGGAGTTCGACGATCCAGCGACGTTCCTCGTCCGTCGCTTCCTCGTAGCGCCGCCGCAGTTCGTCGAGCATCGGCATGCTGCCGTGCTCGGCGACCATGAGCCGATTGGTGCGGTCGTACCATTGCTCGAATTCGGCTTTCCAGAAGTCGTAGTCCATCGCGGCGTTCTCCGTCGTCGTCGGTGCCGCTTCAAAATTCAAAAGAAGTCGGGCCGGCGACAAAGTCAAGCGCGCTTTTGGCCGCGCCGATTTCATTGGCGGAATCAAGCCCGTTTTTGGCCGGCCGCCATTTTGTGGTGACGTATTGCGCGTCCACAAAATGTAGGCCGGCCAAAAGTTTCCTGGAAGCCGATTGCTCGATCCGCGAAACTACGTGATGCGCGATTGCGCGCATGCCGCGTCGACCTTAGCCCCCGGTTCTTCAAACCGGGGGCAATCGACGGGGAATCGCCGCAAAGCGAAACCACCACGTACTAGCCCCGACGCGCAAGCAAGGGGGCATTTCGATGTTCTGATCTCACCTTCCGTACCACAATCCAGCCGCATTGCCCCCGGTTTGAAGAACCGGGGGCTAAGGTCGACGACCATGAAACTCCATTGCCAACCTTCAGACGACGTCACCCTCACCCGCCCTTCGGGCACCCTCTCCCGGTGGGAGGGGGGTTGCTGCCACGCAGTTTTGCAGTCGGCGGTTTCTGCTCGGCCGCACGACGTACTGACGATCGTTTTGCAATTACAACCGCGCTACCGTAAGTGCG
The DNA here is from genome assembly GCA_017303535.1 of Planctomycetota bacterium. Classification (GTDB taxonomy): domain Bacteria; phylum Planctomycetota; class Planctomycetia; order Pirellulales; family PNKZ01; genus PNKZ01. Next base: position 15,128 of record JAFLCO010000020.1, on the reverse strand, counting down.
CACATTTTCGAGAGGGTGCGTACATCGAGGTCGAAAAAGTACGCACCGCTTCACTTAGAACTAAGGGTGCGTACATCTCGGGCTTCGATGTACGCACTTGCGATTTTGGCGCTCTTGCAAATCTGTTGCGATTAGCGCCGGCGGAACGCCGCGGAGGGCGTTCTCTACAGAAGGCGGTTTATGTTCCGCAAAGCGACGTCCGACAAAGGCGAGCGGCCGGCGTGAGCCGGCCGTTGACGACGCTATTCGCCCTTCGTCTTCTCGTCCTTTTCCTTCGTCTTCTTTTTATCGTCGGGCTTCTCGCCCTTCGCCTTCTCCCCTTCCGGCGTTTGCAGTTCGCGCCAGGGTTTCTTCTTCTCGTAGCTCGCCAGTTCCTTGCGGAGGTGGTCCTTTTGCTCGCCGTCTTCCTCCGAAAGCTCCAGCGCCTTCAGCAGCCATTTCTTGGCCGCTTCAAAGTCGCCCGCTTCGGCGTACGCGGCGCCCAACGTGCTGAGAATGTGCGGCGTTTTATAATCGGTGACTTCGCAGGCCAGTTCGGCCAGTTCTTTCGACCGCTCCGCATCCCGCAGCTTGTCGTCGGGCGAAGTGGCCAAGACCCAGGCCAGGTTGTTGAGCAGGCCCGATTCTTTAGGCTCGATCTTCAGCGCGGCTTCGTAGTCTTTGATCGCTTCGGCCTGCTTGCCGAGGCTCAGGTACGCATCGCCCCGCAATCGCAAGGCTCGCCAATTCGCGGCGTCGGTCTTCAGCAGCTTGTCGATCGTCGCGATCGCTCCGTCGTGGTCTTTCTCGGCCTGTTGGAGCACGGCCGTTTGCAAGGCGACGTTCGGATCGTTCGGTTCCAGCTTGGCGAGCTTTTCCAAGTCGCGCAGGGCTTCGGCCGTCCGCTGGTCGTCGACCAGAAACGCGATGCGAGCCCTCAATGCCATGGGGGCGTTCGGGAAGCGCTGCAACAGCAGGTCGACGTCGGCCAGCGCGCCCTTTTTGTCGCCCGTCATTTGTCGGGCTTGGCTGCGAAGCAACAGGGCCTCGGGCATGTCGGGCGTGATCTTCAGCGCCTCCTCGGCGTCGGCCAGCGCGGCCTTCACGTTGCCGGCGAGCATGTTCACGCGCCCCCGTTGCAGCACGGCGGCGGGCGAGCGCGGCACAAGATCGGCCGCCTTGGTCAGGCTCTCCTTGGCCTCGTCCCATTTCTTTTGCGCGGCCAGCGCGAGCCCGCGAGCTTCGTGCGTGGCGGCGTGATCCGGCTCGAGCTTCAGCGCCGCGTCGAAATCTTTGACGGCCTCCTCCGGCTTGTTCATGCCAAGCTTCGTCGCGGCCCGCAGTCGCAACGGTTGCGGGTCGCTCGGGTCGAGCGTCGCGGCTTCGTCGAGATCTTTAATCCGGTCTTCAGGCTTGTCGCGGAATGCGCTGCGCATGACGAGCCCGTCGGCCCGCGTGTCGGCGTCGACGTCTTTGAGCAAGAGCAGCGCGTCGAGCATGGTGCGGGCCTGCTTGACGTCGCCGCCGGGAAGAATTTGCAGCCGCGCGATCAACAAGTAGGCTTCCGCAATCTCGGCGTCGGCGGCGAGGGCTTCGCTCAAATCGCCGACGGCCGCGGCGCGCATCTGAGCCGCGGCCGGATTGGGGCCTTGCGGTTGCAGCACGCGTTGGGCCAAGGCTTCGCCGCGCTGATAGTGGGTCGACGCGATCAGCTTCTTGGCGAACTTCGTGTTCTCTTCATCGAGCCCTTTGTCGAGAGCGCTGCGGCAAAGCTTGAGAATGCCGTCGAGGTCGGCCAGCGTTTGCGCATCGATGCGGGCTTCGAGAGCGTTGTCGAGATCCGCCTGTCCGGCGTTTTTGTCGGCCGCGTCGGTTTTCTTGTCCGACTTCTTCGCCGGAGCTTCTTCCGCGGCAACGCCGACTTGCGGCAGGCCGATGCCCACGGCGAAGGCGAAACTCAACAGGGCGGCGCCGACGGAGGCGGTTCGTCGGTTCGCACGGCCGGCGAGCGGCGTGATTTCGGTCGTCATCAGTACTCCTTCCCTGGAGAGACGCCGCGAGCGTCGGCTCCGTTATGCGATTTTTACGGTACCCACCGCGGCCTTAGCGGCGTCGAGGAATTCTTGGCGGTCGAAGGCGTTCGACGGAATGCGCCAGCCGAGAAACACTTGGTGCCCGGCCGATTCAATGGCCATCAGTTGGAACAAGCCGGTGATTTCGTTAGCGACGTTGCCGCGGACCTCGAACAACTGCAGGCACTCGATCTCCAACAGGTTGACGGCCACCGGCGGCGGCGCGACCGGGTCGCTCGAGCGAAGCTTCGGCGACGGCGCCATGATCTTTTGCCAAGCGGCGCCATTGGCGACGGCGGGTTGGTTCGGGCCCATCCGCATTTTCAGTTGATCGAGCACTTGCTGCCGTGCGGCGGCGGCCTCCGACGGCGTCGCCTTCTGGACGCCGACGTACAAGTAACAAGGACGGTTGCCGCCGGCCGTCGCCAAAAATTTCTCCAGCGAAACTTGGAAGCCCGGGATATCGGTGAGCGGCGCGGGAGGCTTGAGCCGTTCGGGCGGCATGACTTTGTTGCCGTCTTCCGGCGTGGCGCAGCCCTCGGTGAGCAACACGGGAGGCGCCGTGCGCGAGGGCACGATCAGGATGGGCAGCCGCATCGATACTTGCGGCTGCTTCAACTCGGGCCCGTTGAGGACGGTCGCCGCAGGCATCAACCGGACGAACTTGTTCGAAAGCTCCAGGTCTTCGATCGTGGCGTTCATCCGAGCTTCGTACTCGGAGACGCCGCAACCGGCGGCAAAGGCGGAAGCCCCCGCGGCGGCAAAGGCTCCCAGGGCCTGACGTCGCGAAAAGTTCGGATTGCGGGAGGCGTCGAAGGCTGAACTCATGAATTCGCAAACCGGGAAAGATAGAGAAGGGAGTGCAAACTCGATTGTGAAAGGGGGGCCGGCGCGTGTCAAGGAAGAAGAGCTGGGAGACTGGAGCTAGGAGCGTGGAGCCAAAGGCCGCGATTTGCAGGCACTTCGCTCTTAGCTCCTGGCTCCTAGCTCTTAGCTCCCAGCTCATTCAGCCATTCTTCGAGGTTTGTGTAGCCGTCGGCGTTGCGGTCGGCGGCGGCGTCCGTCGGGTCGTTGGGGTTGAGTTGACGGGCCGTTTCCCAGGCGTCGGGCAGCCCGTCGGCGTCGGTGTCTTGCGGGGGTTCGGTCGTCGAATACGTCGGCAGACCGCCGACTTCGCTCGGGCCGTTGATGACGCGGCCGCCGCCGGACTGAAACTGCTCGGCGACGCGGGCATCGACGGCGTCGCGCTTCGGCCGTGTGGCGCCGGCTTCGGCAAGGACGCGGTCGCGGGCCGCTTCGGGGTTTTCGAAGGCGACCGGTGCGGCGTCGAGCGCGGCCGTGAGCTTATTGGCGGGCTCGGCATGTTCGATCCAAGCCCAATCGCCGAGTTCGCGCACCTTCGGGAAGTCGAGCAGGTTGTCCGCCACGAACATCTGTGTCGCCGGACCGCCGATGTTGAACATGTAACCGCGCTCGGTCGTCGACGGGCCGGGCTTCAGATAGTTGCCCACGTAGTTGATGCGCGCCGGATCGTCAGAGGTGTAACCGGCGGGGCTGATCCAGTCGTAGATGACGTTGTGGCGGAAGTCCAAGAGCAACCCGGGCGGCTTACCGTAAGTGCCGGGGCGCGGGCAGCGCGTGCGATGGTGGGCGTACAGGTTGTGATGGTAGGTCACGCCGCCGTCGGTGCGGATGAGCGAACCGTAGCCGTGTTTGCCTTTCGCATGCACGCTTTGATCGAGGCTTTCCGTGATGAAGCACCACTGCACGGTGACGTCGCCGCAACCTTCGCCGGTGACGCTCAAGGTTTCGTCGATGCTCCACGACGCCGAGCAATGATCGATGATGACGTTGCGGCATTGATACACGGCCAACGCATCCATCTCCTTACCGACGGCGTCGCCCGGGCGGAAGCGAAGGTGGCGAAGGATGACGTCGTCGGCCTCGATCTGCGTGCCGTAATCGGCGAGACAAATGCCGTCGCCCGGGGCCGTTTGGCCGGCGATCGTCACGCACGGCTCGGTGATCTTCAGCGGCGCGACCAAGTGAATAACGCCCGAGGTGCGAAAGATGATCGTCCGCGGACCGCTCTGCGCGAGGGCCCAGCGCAGGCTACCTTCAACGGGCGGCGTTGCCTTGGTCTTCGGGTTGTAATCGGCGAGGTTGGTGACGAAGAGCGTGCGACCGCCGCGTCCGCCGAGACTGTGACGTCCGAACCCTTCGGCGCCGGGGAAGGCGAGCTGCGTGCGCGCGGTCGGCGATTGTTCGGCGGCCGATGCCGGGCCTATGACCGTGGTCGCTACGATCGAGGAGAGTACGGCCAGTCGCAGCGCGATCATCGCGGCACCTCAGGGACTTTTCGGCGAAGCGGAACTCGGCTCCAGCGGCAAGGATCGGCGCAGGACGCTCGTTGCACCGTTCACATGGCAGGCGACCAGGCGAAGCTCGCCCTTTGCGGACGGAGGTTGATTAACCTCGACGGAGAATCGTCCGCTGTCGTCAATCGCCGCGATCCAGCTCGTCGCATTGTAGTCGGAATTACCGTCGGGATCGTGATAGGCGATGACCGCGTAAACCGGCACGGCCGAGACGATGCGGCCCGTAATGCGAAGACCTGGGGCGCGAAGTCCGTCGCCGCCGGCTTCGATTTGCAATTCGTCCCAGTGAGCCTCGGGGCGTTTGTCGAGGTCGCGCACGGTGCCGCTGAAGATCGGATGCGCGGCCAGCCGCAGGGCGTCGGCCAAGACCAGAAAGGAACCGCGACCTTCGCCGCGGCGGTCTTCACCGTAAGTGCGATTGCCGGAGCCCATCAGCGAGGTGCCGCGCTCGGCTTCGTCGGGCCGCTCTTTGGTGTGCGGCAGGCCAAGACCGTGGCCGAGTTCGTGGGCCGCGCCGCCGATGAAGATCGAGTTGTACCGGCCGACCGATATCTTGCCGTACTCCTCGTCGTCGAGCATGGTCTTGCCGTCGGACAGATTGCGCGGATCGAGAATGGAAGCGTCGGTGAACCAGCAGCGACCGTCGCGAAACACGCCTTCCCGAGCGCCGCTGCCGTAGTAGGGACCGATGCCCGAGGTCTTGCCGTCTTGCTCGGTGCGGAGATGACAGAAATAGACGACCGTCTCTTTTGCGTCGTCGATGCCGGCCGCCGCGAGCACGGGCTTCGACTCCTCGCGAATCTCGTAGCCTTTGCGGAAATCTCGCCCGAGGTAATAGGCGGCTTCGTGCTTACCGGCGACGTAATGGAAGCGGATCTGCCGCGCGTCGTCGAGGTCGTACCGCACGGTGCGGCGGTGCGAAGTACTGCCGCCGAGGCCGTGCCGGGCCATTTCGCCGGCGAAGAACTCTTGGATGTCGGTCATCACGCGCGTGAGCCGCTCGCGATGACCGGCCGGCGGCTTGCGATCGGCCGGGGTGAAATAGACGCAGACGATTCGCTTCGGCCGCGCCGCCTCATGACCGGCGGCGAAGGCTGCGAGTTGCTTCGCGGCGAAGCGGGCCGCCGGCGAGATTTCAGCTTCGTAGCCGCAGGCCTCCGGCGATCGCGTCACGAGCAGCAAGGTCGAAGCGACGAGCGCGGCGGCGGGTTTCATAATGAGCGACTAGTGCTTATTGCCGAAGAGGCCCGTGGCGTACCAGATGCCGTTTTCGCCCTTCTTGATATCGTAACCGAACTGCGGTTGGTCGGCGCGAACGGCGCCCCAGTGGCCCGGCGATTGTCGCCAGCAATCGACGCAATCGATGGCCGCATCGACGAGGTTTTCCCCCGGCCAGCTTTCGGCGACGACTTCTTGCGGACGAAGCCCGCCGCCGAGGATGCCGACAAGCTTCTGAAACCGCGAACCCCAGTTGTGATGACCCTGGTTGCGGATGCGGGCCTGGTGATTCGAGTGATCATGAGCCTCGGCGAACAAGGTGCGGCTCGGCCGGCCGCGCGTGCTGGCCGGACCGTCGGGATGCACGCGCACGGCGAAGATCATGGTGCGTTGCGTCAGCGTCCCGGCGGGCAGGTCGAGCATGACGTTCAAATAGTGCGGCGCGAAACGGTAGTACTTGCCGTTGTCGAGCGGCAGCACGCTCACGACGTAGCCGGAATACTCTTCGTTCTGGTGAGCGTAGTCGATCAGCGCAACGCCGGGCCGGCCGTTCAAGTCGGCAAAGGCTTCGAAGCCCAAGAGCGGGCTTCGCTCGCCGCCGACGCTCACTTCGTAACCGAGCGGCAGGCGAACGGCCACGCAATCGGCTTCGATGCGCTCGACGAGTTGCGGATCGGTGAAGCCGTGCGTTTCGAGACGGCGCTGGTTGACCGTCGGTTCGTTCTCGTAGAAGTAAACCAGCAGATACTTGCGACCGAGTTCGGCCCGCTTCATGGCTTCGCCGTAGTCGGCCAGCCAGGAGATTTCGGGCGGCGCATCGTTGCGAACGGTTTCGGCCTGCAAGCCGGCGGGGAAAAAGACGGCGGCGGCCAACGCGAGCCAGACCGTGCCTTGGCACTGCCGAAAAAGCATCTTAGAGAACGACATAACTACTTTCCTCAGGTTGGTTCTCAACGTCGAACGGGCGTGTTCGATGCGGAGATTCGGACCTTGCTTGAAGGCGTGCAGAGCACGAAGTCGCGCAAGGTTGGCACGGCGTTGGCTAAGGGCAGGTCGCCCCTGGCCGAACGTTTTGCCGTCGTGGCTTGGCGTACGGGCTCGGAACCTCATGGGCTCCTTTCCGTACGGCAATTCCGCCGATCCGTTCGGCGGGCGGTGGGCCGGTCGTAGATTGACCGCTTGGCCCGTGCGACGCGCGGAAAGGTCGGCAAACGACCAATCCGTGGCGCTGCGCAGTTTCCTGCGACATTTCCTATGGGTGTGACTTTAACGACTTTGAGGGCGGGGTCTAGGTGCTAGAATGCCGAACGCAATTGGTTTTGCCGATCAGGCAGTTCCGGTAATTTGCGCGGGAACTCGTCTTTTCTTTCTGACAGCCGACCGTTGTAATTAGACCTAAGGTTAAAGAAGGCTTGCAGTTCCATTGCGGCCTCATCTTGCGGAGTAGAACAAATGATGGCGACAAGACGGCGAGTATCGGTAGGTTCGGGAGCTTTGGCCGCTGTGGCAATTGCCGGAATCATTACGGCGGCGAGTGCTCAGCCGCCCAAGGCCACGACGCCCAAACCGTCTGCAACGCCGACGGCGACTAAACCTGCGACCTCGGTCACGAAGCCTACCGCCACCGCTACGGCCACGAAACCTGCTCCGACTGCTACGACAACCTCGGCACCTGTTGCAACGGCGCCGGTCGCCGTGAAAGCCAAGCCGACGGCGCTCGGCAACCAAGTGCGGGCCGCAGCCGCCGGCTTCCAACCCATCGCCGGCGGAGCGGTCGCTCAAAGCAAAGCCGAACTGCAACAAGCCGTCGCCGTGCTCGACACGTACTTGCGTTCGCTCGGGGCTTGGGAAGCTCAATGGAAAGATTATCTCTTCTGGAACCAGATGACGGCCGAGTTAGCGAAGCCGAACAACTACGACGTAGCAACGCTCATGCGCGTGCAGCGTCGTTACAGCGGCGGCTTCGTCGGCTTGGAAGAACCGGAGTTTCGCGCCGTCGGTGATGCGCTTCTGAAATTTGCGCATCTCGCCGACGCCGCGCAGAATGCAAAGCTCGCCGATGAATACAAGACGCGGCTCAACGCGTTGGCCGACGCCGTCGATGCCGTCGGTAGCGGCGCACCGACCGCGGCGCAATCGGTCGCCATCGCCGAGAACGTGGCTTGGCTCGATGCCTGCGGTCAAGCTCCGCAGGTCGTCCAGTTGATCGGCACGAAGTATTCGCAACCGAATCTTCTGATCGACGTTTCGGAAACGTTCGTCGTCGATGCCCTGAGCCGACCGGTCGACCAAACCGAACCGGTCGTCGATTGCATCCTCGGCACCTACATCACCGGCACCGGTCGCACGATCGGCGAAGTGAACGTCGACGTCGTTCCTAACGGCGAGCAGGCCGAGTTGGTCACGTATCTCTCGGGCATCAACTACTCGCGCACGGTCGGGCACAATCGCTCGGCGTTGATCTACTCGCAAGGCGCGACCACGCTCAACGGCCAATCGACGCTTTACGTCAACGAACAAGGCTTAGCCGGCGGACCGATCAACACGAGCGCCCGGGTGAACAACCGCATCACGGGCTACGGCTCAACGAAAGGCGGCCTCATCGGCAACCTCGTCAAGAAGATCGCCGCTAAGAAGGCCCCGCAGCAGAAGGCTCAAGGCGAGCGGGTTGCGGCGGCTCACGCTCGAACGCGATTGGCCCGCAGCATGCAGAAGGAAATTGTCCAGCAGGTCGCTCAGGCCAACGAAGAACTCGAAGCTCGGCTCCGCAGGCCGTTGCTACGTTTCGGCCAATACCCGTCGCAGCTCAAGTACGCGTCGACCGATGATTCACTGACGATTCGGGCACTGCAAACCACGAGCGGTCGCTTGGCCGCTCCCGGTGAAGCTCCGGCGCTTGCCGGCGGTGCGCCGGTCAGCGTTCGCGTCCATCAGTCGCTGGTAACAAACAGTTCGCAAGGGATGCTGGCCGGACGCAAGTTCGATCAGCCGCGCATTCAACTGCTCGCGGAGAGCATCCTCGGCGAAGTGCCGGAACGCCTGAAGCCGCAGCCCGGCCAAGAGCCGTTCTCGATCACCTTCGCCGATGCGGATCCGGTGCTGCTCTCGTTCGACGGCGACAAGGCTACCTTCACGATTCGCGGCAAGGCGTTCACCTCGGGCGATAAGAAGTTCGACGGCATGAACATCAGCGGCGTCTACAAGCTTTCGAGCGACGGCCACGGTCTGAAAGCCGTGCGCGAGGGTGAGTTCGACATCGTGCCGCCGGGTTTCGTTCGCGGTAAAGACAAGCTCAACACCCGGCAGATCGTGCTAAAGCGGATCCTCACTGAGAAGTTCGGCAAGGCGTTGCCGGCCGAAATCGTTCGCTCGGGCGAACCGGTCGACGGCGACGCGAGCAAGGGAACGATCTACGTTTCAAGCCTCAAGGCGTCGGGCGATTGGCTCGTCTTGGGTCTGAAGCGCGATCCGGCCGCGGCGGCTCAGGTCGAAGCCCAATAACGCTCGCGGCGACAACTCGCTAGAATACTCGGGCCGGTGCGGCGTGTTCGCACCGGCCCGTTTTCTTTTGGCGTGCCACGTGCGGCATAAGTGGCCGCACGGCACTTTGCGTGGATGGAATCATGGATCGCTACGTCGACGTTTCGTTCGATTGCTTGCCGCTACGCTCCATCAGCCGAATGGATATTCCGCTCGACGCCTCGCCGAAGTTCCGCGCCAAGTGCGAACGGATCAAAGAGGCGCTGGAGCGGCACGGATCGCTGAATACGTATTACCTGCACAACGCGCGTTGCGTGTTTCATGTGACGAACGACCCGGAACTCGGAATGCTCGAGTTTGAATTTGAAGGCGTGGTTACGACGGACGACGCCGACGAACGTACGCGGAGCGCCGATCTTCAAGTGCAACTCGTCCGCGAAACGTGCGACTGGCTTACCGAACCGATCGTCGCGTGGTTTACCGACACGGTGAAACAGGCGGTGAGCGCCGACTTTAATCTTTACATCGCCGCCGGCGACCTGGCGCGCACGAAAGAGCGGATCGCCAAGATGGAAGCGGAAATGGAAAGCCGGGGCGGGTTCCTGGGGATGGGCTTGTAAATTCCAGCGCGTCAGCGAGCGGCGTTTTTCGCTTGCGAGTTCGCGGTTTCGGGCACCGTGGCCACGATTGCGGCTCCGGCCGTGCGCGTGATCCATGCCAGTAGGAACGATAACGAATAGCGATCGAGGGCCCACGGACCGACCGCCCAGGTGCGGCCGACGTAGCGATCGAACAACCAACCGCCGGTCAAAGTGCCGACCGTGAGAAAGACGCTGGTCAGTGCTTGGTACGCCGCCAAGTGAGCCGTGTGATCGCCGCGCGGGGCGAGCCGCATCGTGAGGTTCGGCAGGCAGATGTTGATCCCTGCATAGGCCGACCAGAGAACCCACGCGCCGTAAATCACATACGGATGGGCAGGTGTCGCGGCCAAGTAAAACAGCGGCGCCGTGCCGACGAGCAATTGGCAAACGACCAGCACCGGCCGGTTGCCGCGACGATCGCTGACGGGCCCGGCAATTACGCTGACGCCGACCTGCCCGAGCCGCATCGTCGCCTGCATCACGTTCATGGCGGCGAGTTCGAGCCCGAGCACGGCTTTGGGGAAGATGTTCTGGGCCGTCGAGAACAGGCCGTTGAAGAGCGAGAACCAGCAGCCGTAGAGCAATAACCGTCGCGACGACTGTTGCCGCAGCGGCTGCACCATCTGAGCGAACAGCGTGCGTATCGAGAGCCGGTCGACGAGCGAATTCTGAAGCGGCTTTGCGCCCGGTCGGCTTGCCGGCATGGCCGTCAATGGAACGAGTGAGATCAAAAGCAACAGCGTGCCGACGGCGATTGCGGCGGCATGGGCCAGCCCGGGAGTCGTGAGCACGTGCTGTCGCAAATAGTCGACCGCATAGCCGCCGGCGGGAAACAGCGGTAAGAGCACCAGCAGTTGCAGGGTGTTGCGGCGCGCGAAGTACCGGCCTCGCAAACGGCGCGGCACCAGATCGCCGAGCCACGACCAAAGGGCGACCGTCGCGATTTGCTCGAGCAGCTGATGGACGCAAAGTATCGCGAGCAAGCCGTTGACGACGGCTTCACGCATCGCATCGTCCGAAAGTCGCGAAGCGGTCGCGACCAGGAGCAACGGCACGACGGCCAAGAGTCCATAGGCGGCGAAGCTCAGGACCAAGCAAACGCGCTTCGCCGATCCGAGGCCCGCGACCAGCGCCGGCGTGAACAGTCGCAACAGCCCGACCAGCGCCGGGGCCGCCAAAAGCAACGACACCTGCAGGCCCGAGGCTCCCAGCGCGCGAACCATGTAGACAAGCAGTAGGCCGCTGGAGAGCGCGTTGCCCGCCGCCCAAAGCACGGCGGCCAAGTAGCTGCGGCGCAGGGCCGTGCGCAGTCGGGCTTTGTCGTTGATCGGTTCCGCTCGGTCCACGCTCGACTCGCACAGGCTGGAGAGAATCTCGACGATTGTGGTCTCTGAGGTGCGGCGACGTCAAAGGCACGGACGTTTGGAAGTTATACGAATTGATAAAGTTGGACGTTCGCGCGGCGGCCGGTTATCTTGAGCGCCGCATCCCGCGAGGCCGCACGCCTCGTCGCTTTCCCGCCCTCGACATCGCCGCTGTTTCCTCTGCCGTGGAGAAGCCAGTCATGCTACGCGCCGCACTGTTTCTCGTTGCCGTTAGTTCCGCCTTGTCAACAGTCGCCGCCGCGGAGAAGTCGGACGTTTACGACCAAGGGTCGCGAAGAGAACTGTTCGTCGATCGGCATCAGATCGAAAAACTTTCGGGCGGTGCGGAGCTAAGGTTGCATCGGCCGCGGCCCGCCGAGATTGCGCTGAAGTTCGATTCGCCGTGGGACGGTGAATTTTCCGGCTACTGCACGGCGATCTTCGACGAGGAAGCGAAGGAGTTTCGCTTTTACTACCGGGGCTGGAAACCGGCCGCCGAAGGAGAGGGCCGCGATGCAAAGAAGTCGGACGAACGGCAGGTGGCGTGCGTCGCTGTGAGCAAAGACGGCATCACGTTCACGAAGCCGAAGCTCGGGCTCGTCGAGTTCGCCGGATCGAAAGACAACAACATCGTCTGGGATCACCCTTCGCACAATTTCACGCCGTTCATCGATACCCGACCGGGCGTGTCGGCCGATGAGCGTTACAAGGCGCTGCAAACGCAGCGTTCGACCAACGGCCTCGGCGGCGGACTGGCCGCGTATTCTTCGGCCGACGGCTTGAAGTGGAAGCTCATTTCCGAGAAGCCGGTCATCACCAAAGGGGCGTTCGACTCGCAAAACCTGGCGTTTTGGGACGAGGCCCACCAGGAATACCGCAGCTACTATCGCATCTTTTCGGCCGGCGTCGTCGACGATAAACAATGGAAGCCGAGCGGCGTGCGAACGGTCGCTCTAGCGACGTCGAAAGATTTCAAGACCTGGAGCGACCCGACGCCGATCGACTTCGGCAAAACGAAGCCGGAGCACTTTTACACCAACGCCACGACGACCTACTTCCGCGCGCCGCACTATTACTTCATGTTCCCGAAGCGGTTCGTCACCGGCCGTAGCGGGCTGGAAGGACACAAAGGCATTTCCGACGGCGTGTTTCTCAGCAGCCGCGACGGCTTGCACTTTGATCGCGAGTTTCCGCAGGCTTTCATTCGCCCGGGCCGCGACAAGCTCAACTGGGGCGACCGGAGCATGATGACGGCCTACGGCATCTTGCAAACCGGGCCGGACGAGATGAGCGTGTATTACTCGGAGAACTACCGCTATCCATCGCATCACATTCGCCGCGGCGTCCTGCGCCTCGACGGCATCGCGAGCCTGCACGCCGACGCCGAACCGGGCGAGCTGATCACGAAGCCGCTCAAGTTCACGGGAAAGAGTTTGGAACTGAACTACGCGACGAGCGCCGCCGGGAGCGTGCAAGTGGAAATCCAAGACGAGGCCGGCAAACCGATCAAGGGCTTCTCTCTCGAGGACGCCCCGGAGACGTACGGCGATAAGATCGACGAGAGGTACAAGTGGAAGAAGGGTACCGACGTTTCATCGCTCGCCGGTAAGACGGTGCGGCTACGATTTGTCGTTCGTGACGCAGACGTTTACAGCTATCGGTTCGTCGAATAAGGCTGTCGCGGACGCTATTCCGCGTCCGGTCGCCAGCCGCGAACGATCAGCGACGTTCGAATCTGCAGCCGGCGTACGGCATTCATTTGAAGAAGCGCGGCGGTTGCGCGCCCTTGGGGCGTCTCGCCGACGATCTCCGCATTGCTCCAGGCAAAGTGTTCACTCCAGACCTGGGTGCGTGGATGAAACAGCAGCACGATTTGTCCCGTGAGCGGATCGACGGCGGAGAGATTCGTCCCCTTGTGAAAGTTGCAGCGGTCGCAGGCGAAGGCGAGATTTTCCGCGACCGAGAGTCCGCCGTGCTGACGAGCCGTGACATGTTCGAGATGGAACGCATACTCGAAGAGCCGCTGGGGAACCCGGCAATACTCGCACCGTTCCTTGGCACGCGTGCGAACCAGCGTTCGTAAAGCGTCGTCCATCAGTCGCCGTGCGACGTGCTGCGGGCCGCGGCTTTCGCTTTGAAGAGCGCGATGAAGTCCATCGCCTCGATAAACTCCGCGTACTCGGCTCGCTCCGTTTCGGTAAGCGTGCCTTCGTTCGCACCTTCGCGAAGTTCGTTTAGTCGCCGTTCGATCGATTCGTCGGGCTGAAAATGCAAGATCTTATCGACGGCCTCCGGCGGAAGGCAGGCCGCCAACGGGTCGAGCAAACGGTCAAGCAGATTGAAGGCGAGGGGAGACATAACTGTATTGTAGCAGACGCCGAAAAGCCGTACCGCGCAACAAAAAACCCCGGTCCGATTGGGCCGGGGTTTTTCTGTCTCTTCGTTCGTCGAGCGAATAACGCTTCGAGACGATTAACGCTTCGAGAACTGCGTACCACGGCGGGCGCCGCGGAAGCCGAACTTCTTGCGTTCCTTCATGCGGCTGTCGCGCGTGAGGAGTTGGTTCTTGCGGATCGGTTCTTCGAGCGTGGCGTCGAAGAGTTTCAGGGCCCGCGCGATGCCCATGCGGCAGGCGCCCGATTGGCCGGTGGTGCCGCCGCCGGAGACGGTGATCGTGAGGTCGACGGCGTTACGACGGTCGCAGAGTTCCAGGGCCGAGACGACCGTATAGCGATCGTGCTCGTTGGCGAAGAACTCGGCGAGCGGCTTGCCGTTGACGACGATGTTGCCGCTGCCGGCGCGAACGCGCACGCGAGCCACGGCGGTCTTGCGACGACCGGTACCGGTCGTTTCGTTGATCTTCTTTTCTGCGGTCGACATGACGGAGCCTATCTAGATTTACGGTCGATTGAATTTTTGAAAGCTGATGGAGGGGCTGCCCCCTCACACCTGCCCTCTCCCCCAAGGGGGCGAGGGTGGCAGAGACTACACGCCCAGGTCCTTCGGTTGCGGGTCTTGGGCTTGGTGCGGGTGGTTCGGGCCGGCGTACACCTTGAGCTTTTCCAGCATCCGCACGGCCAGCTTATTCTTCGGCAGCATCCGGCGAACGGCTTCGATCAGCACTTCTTCCGGCTTGTTTTCCAAACGCTCACGGGCCGTTTCGCGGCGAAGGTTCGTGTAGCCGGTGTAGTACGTGTATTCCTTCTTGTCCCACTTACGGCCGGTGAACACGACCTTCTCGCAGTTTACGACGACGACGTATTCGCCGGTGTCGACGTGCGGGGTGTACGTCGGACGATGCTTGCCCATGAGGATCATGGCGATCTCGGTCGCGAGCTTACCGACGACCTTTCCGCCGGCATCGACGAGGTACCACTTTTGTTCGACTTCGCCCGGCTTCGCACTAAACGATTTGGTCAACATGTTAGATCAACTGCGGAAAACAACTGCGGCATGAAAACGGACCGATTTCCGGCTCGGCTCGACGCCTCACGAACGTCCTTCTGACGCCCCGGCGGAGCCTCCGGCAAATTGGAGAATTAAGCAGTCTAGCGTTCGCCACTTGCGAGTTCAAGGGCGGCGTAATAGGCTTTCACACGACGTTTTGGGGGGATTCGCGGGATTAGTGCAATTCAATAGCCCCGGATGAATATCCGGGTAGCCCCAGGTAGGCACCTGGGGCTACGAGGCGCTGAATAGCTTCTCGCGAAGATTCTCTGTTATCGGCCGTTCGCCTTAGAAACCGCACGGACAGGCGTATGAAAGTCGGCGTCGTTCAGGAATCGTTTCCCGGCGAGCAACGCGTGGCCCTGGTGCCGGCGTCCGTTCCGGCGCTCGTGAAAGCGGGCTTGGAAGTGGTCGTCGAGACCGGTGCAGGCACTGCCGCAGGCTATCCCGACGCTCAATTCCGCGACCGCGGCGCGGCAATCGCCGCCACTCGGGCCGAAGTTTTCCAAACGGCCGACATTGTGCTGCAGGTCCGGTCTCTCGGAGCGA
>JAFLCO010000002.1 GCA_017303535.1 Planctomycetota bacterium | reverse complement strand
CCGGCTTGCCGCGGCTCGAATTGCCGCCGGCCTGCGGTTGGTCGGTCGAAGCGGGCGAGCCGCGGCCGATGGTGCGTTTCGTGCGGCGACATTACGACGAGAAGCGGCACGCCGCGATGGTCAGCTTTCTTTACGGCGACTTCTCGGTCGACGCCCGTGCGCCGGACGCGTGCATCGTCGACGAGGAAGCCAAGCGGCTCGTGCGCCGCGACGTCGACGCCGAACAGGCCTTTCTCGCGCAATTGCCGCCCCTCAACGTCCGCCCGCCGAAGTACTTTGAAGACGGCGCCGGAACGCTCCCCACCACCGGGCTGACCGTCGCCGCCGAAACGTTGTGCGCTGCAGGCTGGCGCATCGAAATCGACGGCAAGCCGGTGAGGGCCGCGAAGTTTCAATGGCGCGTCAGCTCGGGCATCGACTGGTTCGACGTCAGCGGCGGCGTGCAGTTCGACGATCAAGTCGTAGATCTGCCGGAGTTGCTCAAGGCGGTCCGCGGCGGCAAGTCCTGGATCGTATTGGCCGACGGCTCGCAAGGCACGTTGCCGGCCGCGATGCTGCGGCGTTTGGAAACTCTCGCCTCGCTCGGAGAAGACGAGGCCGATGCGCTTCGCTTTCGCCGCGATCAAGGGATGTTGCTCGATGTGCTGCTGGCCGAGCAAGACGAAATCCGCTCTGATCGGGCTTTCGCCGACTATCGCGCCAAGCTGCACGACTTCACCGGCATTACGCCGGCCGACGCGCCGCCGACGTTTCAAGGTTCGCTACGGCCGTACCAGCAATACGGCGTCGGCTGGTTCGAATTCTTGCGCGAGTTCGGCTTCGGCGGTTGCTTGGCCGACGATATGGGGCTCGGCAAAACGGTACAACTCCTGGCCATGCTGGAACGCCGCCGCATAGCGCGTAAGAAGAGCGATAAGGGCCCGACGACGTCCGTCATCGTCGTCCCGCGTTCGCTCGTGCACAACTGGCTCGATGAAGCCGCCCGTTTTACGCCGCAACTCAAGGTGGCGTCGTTCTACGGTTCCGGCCGAGGCAAGACGCTGCCCGACGCCGACGTCGTCATCACCACGTACGGCATGATTCGGCAGAGCATCGACGTGTTCCGCAAGTTTGAGTTCGACTACGCCGTGCTGGACGAGGCGCAGGCGATCAAGAACGTCGACTCGCTGGCCTCAAAAGCCGTGCGGTTGCTCAAGGCCCGACATCGGCTGGCGCTTTCCGGCACGCCGGTCGAAAATCGAATCGCCGAACTGTGGTCGCTGATGGACTTCATCAACCCGGGCCTCGTCGGCAGGTTGCCGAAGTTGCGCGCCGTCGGACCGGCGACGGCCGAGGCCATCTCGGAGATGTCGACCGCCGTCGCGCGAGCCTTGCGACCACTGATCTTGCGACGCTCGAAGGAGCAGGTGCTGCCGGAACTGCCCGAGAAAGTGGAGCAAACGTTGCGGTGCGACCTCGAGGCGCCGCAGCGCAAACTTTACGACGAGCTGCGCGATCACTACCGCGGACTGTTGGAAAAGAAGATCGCCGCCGACGGCCTCGGCAAGAGTAAGATCGTGGCGCTCGAAGCGCTCCTGCGATTGCGGCAGGCCGCCTGTCATCCGGGCTTGCTCGACAATAAGAAGGTCAGCGAACCGTCGGCCAAGCTTGATTGCCTTCTGGAGCAATTGGAGGAAGTCGTCGCCGAAGGGCATAAGGCGCTGGTGTTCTCGCAATTCACGTCGCTCCTGGCGATCGTGAAGAGCCGGCTCGACGAATTAGGGCTCAAGTACGAATACCTCGACGGAAAGACGCGCAATCGGCAAGCGCCGATCGACCGGTTTCAGAACGATCCGACCGTCGGCGCGTTTCTCATCAGCCTCAAGGCCGGCGGTACGGGCCTCAACCTCACGGCGGCCGATTACGTTTTCATCCTCGACCCTTGGTGGAACCCGGCGGTCGAGGCGCAGGCCGTCGATCGGGCTCATCGCATGGGGCAACAGCGCAAGGTGTTCGCCTACCGGCTCATTGCGGCCGGCACCGTCGAGGAAAAGATTCTCGCGCTGCAGGCCGACAAACGCCGCTTGGCCGACGCCATCATCACGGAAGACAACAGCCTCGTCGCCGACCTCACGGCCGAGGATTTGCGGATGCTGTTGAGTTAGAATCCTAAAGTCTTAGCCCCCGGCGAGTCGCCGGGGGCAGCGTTAAAAGATCCGCGACGTCGCTCATTGATCGACGCTAACCCCGGGCGATTCGCCCGGGGCTAAGACAAGATATCCCTTGCCTTACTCCGCACCCTTGCGAAACATCGCGTTTTTCGGGTCGCCGCCGCTGAGGACGTAGGCCAACAAGTCGAGAACTTCGTCTTTCGTCAGTAGATTCAAGAGCGTCGTCGGCATCGCCGAGACTTTTGATTTTTCGATCGACTCGATCGTCTTGCGATCGATCCCCACGCGCTGGTTCGGATCGGTAAGATCCGTGTTCAGCGTGATGGAATCCCCGCCGAGGTTCACGACCACACCGGTGTATTCTTTGCCGAAGTCCGTGGTCACGACGATGGTCGAGAACTGCTCGTTGATTTCCTTACTCGGGTTGATGATCTGATCGAGCAGGTCGTGCGGCGAATAGCGGCGACCGGCCGCCGTAATGTCGGGCGCCGTCATGCCTCCTTCGTTGCCGAAGCGGTGGCAGGCGAAACAGCCGACGGCCGCCATCATCTTGCGGCCGTTGGCGAAGTCGCGGTCATGCAGTTCCGCCTTCGCGATCGCCGAAAGTTCGTCGAGCGTCCAAGTCCGCGAGGTGCGGCCCTTGAAAACCTCGGCCAAGTTCTCCAGCAGCGGCTTCTTCTCCGGCTTGCGAGCCAGAAATTCGGCCATTTCCGTACGCTCGGCTTCGGTGAGCGAGGCGACGGCGTCGTTGCGGATGAACTCCATGAACTTTTCAAAGCTCGCGCCGCCGGTGTAGCTGGCCGCTTTGAGGAACCACTCGAAGTAGGCCTTGTGGAGTTCGGGCGTCCAGCCGGCTTTCAAGAATCGCAGCGAGCGGGCATATTCGATTTGCTCTTCCGGGGTCGGGGCGGCGGCGATGAGCGCCATTCCCTTGGCCGCGGTGTTCGGAGCTTGCAAGTAGGCGAGCGTTTCGCAGAGCACCCAGTTCAGATCGAACGACTTGGCCGGAAACTGCGGATCGAGTCGAGCGACGAGCTTCGTTACCAGCGCGTCGTTCGGTCGACCGAAACGGTTCAGCACCACCTCGATCGTGCGCACAACGTCGCACTGCCGTTGGTTGTCGAGTGCCGCAGGGTCGATCGCCGCTAAGGCCGACAGCAGTTCGTCTCGCAGTTTTACGTTGATCGCCGGATCGCCGTCCTTGCGGTGAATCGGGCAAATTCCGCCGACGCGGGCTGCGGCCAGCAAAGCTTCGACGGCGATCGCCGGATCCTTCTCCGTAACCGCCTTCCCCCGCCATTGCTCGAGCGGTTGATGTTCCAGCGCCGTGCGAGCCGCCCAGCGTATCCAGCGGTCCGGGTGCCCGAGGTGCGGCCATACGGCTTCGACGGCCGTGGAGTCTTGCTTGCCGTGGAAGGCCTCGAGCCGCTGCCGCAGGGCACGGAGTTCGGAATTGTTCGGCTTGTGCTCGGCCGGGGCTGTCGATTCATCGCCTTCGTATGTCACGCGGTACACGCCCGACTGCACGCGACGTCCACCGATCGTGAAGTACATCGCGCCGTCGGCCGGATGAATGATCGCATCGGTGATCGGCAGCGGAGCGCCGGTGATGAACTCTTCCTTGGTTCCCTTGTACGTCGACCCGTCCGGTTCCAAGTGCACGGCGTACAGCCGGCCCCAGCTCCAATCGAGCGCGAACAATGCATTTTGATACTTGGCCGGAAACTTCGCGCCGTACCCGAAGGTGACGCCCGTCGGCGAGCCGGGCCCGATGTTCACCGTCGCCGGCAGGTTGTCGGCGTAGAACTCAGGTCGCTTGCCCGCGCCGTTGCGCCAGCCGTACTCGCCGCCGCTGACGACGTGGTTGATTCGCGTCGGTCGGTACCACGACGTATTGAAGTCGTATTCCATGTCGGCGTCGTAAGTGAACAGTTCGCCGTCGCGATCGAACGCGGCGTCGAATATGTTGCGGAAGCCGGTGGCGAAGTTCTCGAATTTCTTGCCGTCGAGAGAGATCCGCCAGATGATGCCGCCGGGCGCCCAGCGGCCGACGTTGTGCCCGCGACCGTCGGGCATCCGTTCGAGCAGATGATCTTCGCCCCAGACCTGCGGCACCGGCGACGTTTTTTCCATCTCGGTCGGCTCGGTGTTGTTGCCGGTGATCAAATAAAACGACTTCTTGTCCGGCGCGAGCAGCACGGCATGCACGCCGTGATCTCCCTTCGAGTCGAGCCGCCGCAACATCTCGACCTTGTCGAGCATGTCGTCGCCGTCGCTATCGGTAATGCGATAAAAACCGCTGGGGATTTTCTGTTCGTAGTCGTTTACGCCGACGTACAACGCACCTTCATGCCACAGCATGCCGTTGACGGCTCGGATCGGAGCGGGGACCTTTTCGACGCTTGCCGGGTCGATCACTTTGCCGGCCGCGGGTGCAGCGAATCGATAGAGCCCGCCGTATTGATCGCTCACGAGGATGCGACCTTTGTCGTCGGTGCAGAGGTTGACCCATGAGCCTTGCTCGATGCCGGGGACCGAGTAGAGCAACTCGACTTTGAAGCCTTTGGGGGCGACGATCTTGTCGATCGGCGTCGCCTTGTTGCCTTTCACGGCCGGCCCGACTTCGGCCGGACGATTAGGCTTCTGCTTCGGCCCCGGCTTCGCCGCCGGCTTTCCTTGAGCTTTCGCAGGCCGAGCCGCGTTGTTCTTCGCGGCGTTCGGTTTCGGAGCCGCAACGAAGATCGCTCGCGTTTTCGTGGCCGCACTATTCGCATTCTTCTTCTTTGCAGGAGCTTTCCGCGGCGCCGGCTTCTCGATCTTCTTCGCACCCGCGGGCAACGTCGCAGCATCGAACTTCGCAACCGGCTCGTCCGGCAATACTTTCAAGCGAATGTCTTTCACCTGCACCCGCATTGCCGGGCCGCGATGAACTTGAATCGCCAGCAGACCTTCGAAGCTTTGGCCTGCCGGATCGTAGTCGAAGATTTCGACCGTCGTGCGGCCGTCGATTTTGTGAACGAGATGATTGCCGACGGCGATGACCGCGTACTCGTGGAATTCTTCCGTATTGACGGCCACAGTCTCGCGCTCGGCGGTCAGATACTTGTCGGCCTGCGGATCGACGACGACGGTCTGGCCGTTGTGGCCGACGATGCCCCGGCCGCGCTCGTGGTAGAGCATCGCGTTGTTGGCAGGCGTCGGGTGCATATCACACTGATAACCGCCGACCGACCACTTGCCGACCTCGGGCAATTCCTTGCTGCGGTATTGAAAGCCCGAGTTGTTGCCGGTGACGCGGGCCGTCGCACGGAGTTCGAAGTTCTTAAGCGTTCCGCCGCGCCAAATGAGAAACTGGTTGTAGCTGAGCTGATCAGGCCCGGTGGTCTTGCCGGTGATGCAGCCATCTTCGACCGACCAGAGTTCGGGATTGCCGTCCCAGCCGGAGAGGTCCTTGCCGTTGAAAAGCGGCGTAAAACCGTCGTCAGCTTGTGCCGCACCAAGGAGCATGAGCGACGAAGCTGCGACAAGAGAACAAACGAATGAGCCGAACAGAGATCGCAACATAAGCGTAAGACCGCGGGGCGTGAGGTTACGGACGGCGGGAAGAATGCGCCGGAGAGACCTTTAAGATAGCCTAGCGATGCCCGGTTTTCACTAGGGCGGCGCCAGTGCTCTTTCGGTTACGGGGCGGGCCGTGAATTCAGAAAGAAACATCGACCGACCTGAATAAAAAGGCCGCGGCTGCGCGTCGTTACCGAGCCGGACGTTCTACTCACTTCGCGAAAGACCCCGCTTATGCGTTGCCTGCTCATCGCGTCGCTCGTCTTCGGTTCTTTGGCCGCGCTCGGCGGCATATCGTCACCGTCGCACGGAGCGGAACCGCTCAACCTGCTGGTCATCACGGTCGACGACATGAGCTGCGACTCGGTCGGCGCGTTCGGCTGCAAACTACCGGACACCACGCCCAACATCGATCGGCTGGCGGCCGAAAGCCTCCGCTTCGCACATGCGCACGTGCAGGTCGGCAACTGTATGCCGTCGCGCAACGTGATGTTCTCCGGCCGGTACCCGCACAACAACCATGTGGAAGGTTTCTACATGGTGCGCGAGCCCGGATATCGCGTGCTGATCGACTACTTGAAAGACGCAGGTTACTACACGGCGATCCGCGGCAAGACTTCGCACAGCACGCCTTACACGCGTTATCCGGCTTGGAGCGGCGTGCTCGACTTCACGCCCGACGGCAAGGCGCCGCACGTTAAGGATGCGCCGTCGTACTACGCCTCGACCAAGCAAGGAATCGACGCGGCAAGAAAGGCCGGCAAGCCGTTTTACTTGAACGTCAACGTCTCGGACCCGCACAAGCCGTTCTTCAACGAAGGGAAGAGGCCTGACCCTCATCAGCCGAGCCGCGTGTTCACGGCGGCGGAAGTGCCGGTGCCGGGCTTTCTGTTTGACGATCCGGAAGTGCGCGAGGAACTGGCTCAGTACTATTCGTCCGTCCGTCGCGGCGACGACTGCGTCGGGCAGGTGCTGAAGGCGCTCGACGACGCCGGCCTTAAGGAGCGGACAGTCGTCGTGTTTCTGAGCGATCACGGCATGCCGCTGCCGTTTGCCAAAACGCAACTGTATTACCACAGCACGCACACGCCGCTCTGCGTGCGCTGGCCGGGCATAACGAAAGCCGGCGCCATCGACGACAAACATCTGGTGTCAGCGGTCGACTTGATGCCGACGTTGCTCGAACTGCTCGGTATCGCTTCGCCCGAGGGGATCGACGGTCGCAGCTTCGCGCCGCTGCTAAAGGGCGAAACGCAAGACGGCCGCGACATGATCGTGACCGAGTACAACGAAAATGCCGGCGGCTTTCGACATCCGATGCGGGCCGTCGTCACGCGCGACTACGGGTACATCTTCAACCCTTGGTCGAACGGCCGGCGCGTCATGTCGACGGCCACGAAAGGGACGATCACTTATCGCCGGATGAAAGCTCTCGCGCCGCAGAATAAGGAGATTGCGGCGCGGCTTGACCTCTTCGAACATCGTGTGCCGGAAGAGCTTTACAACTACGCAACAGATCCGGACGCTCGCAACAATCTCGCGAACGATTCGCAACACGCCGCCGCCTACAAGAAGCTTACTTCGGCGCTGGAAGATTGGATGAAACGCACCAACGATCCGATGCTGAAAGTGTTCCAAGGCCGCGGCGACGCCGGGCTGCGCGAGGCGTACATGGCCCAAGTCGAAAGCGAAGCGGCGGCTCGCCGGGCCGGAAAACGCGAGAAGGTCGGCGAAGATGGAGAAGCCGGCACTAAGCCGAAAGCAAAAGCGAAGAAGCGAAAGGCCGCGAACAAGTAGGAAACGAGAAGGAAAACGCCGCGGAGTCCGTAAGTGAACTCCGCGGCGTTTCTCGTTTGGTGTTGCTTCGAAGAGGGACTACTTTTCGAGCTTGATGAACGCCACGGCGTTGTGCGGGTTCATCGGAATCAAAAGCTGGTGTTGCTTCGAGTCGTAGCCCATCGAAGCGGCGCTCGGGATACCCGAGGCGATGACTTCCGCCTTTTGGCCGGGAGCGATTTTCGACACGCTGCCGAACTTCACGCTGCTGACGTATTTGGTACCGTCGGCCAGGATGACGATGCCGTCGTTGCCCCCTTCCGCGGCGTGCTCGGTTTTCACAAGCTTGCCGTCAGGGCTAAAGGTCAGCACCGCGTTGTCGCCGACGTTCACGGAGACGATGTTGCCGTCGTTGTCGATCGCCACGCCGTTGGGCAGCTTAAGCGGGGCCCCTTCGACGAACACCGTCGCTTCGCCGCTCGGTGTGATCTTGAAAATGCGTTCCGGCGGCCGCGTGTTGGAGACGTACATCGTACCGTCTTTCGCGACGCCGATGCCGTTGAGAAACGTGGCCCCTTCCACGGGATAGGCCCGGCCCGGTTGGCCGGTTTTCATGTCGAACGTCCGCACGTGATCGATGTCGGCCGTGTAGAGCACGCCGTTTTGAATGCAGCTGCCTAGCGGATGGTTGAGCGTTAGGCCGTCGCGCGTGGCACCGATCCATTTCGTGGTGTGAACCGTGCCGTCGGGATTGAGGAGCGAGACGAAGCCGTCGTTCTTTTGAATGTCTTCGGTGACGCCGGCGTTCATGACGACGATCAGATTCCGCTCGGCGTCGTAGGTGACGCTTTCGGCAAAACGAAAGCTGCCGAACACCTTGACGTTGGACGAGATCGGGACGAACTTGCCGGCCTCATTGACAGCGCCCAGCGGGTCGCCTGCCTTAAAGTTGCCGTTGCCGGCGGCTGGTGCTTGTGCAAAGGCCGCCGTGGTGCAGAGTAGCAATGCCAAACAGGCGGGAACCGAAAAACGCAGCGACATGGGGGAACTCCGGGAGTGACGACGGGGCGGGAAAGTTCCGCAAATCGTAACCCCGCGGAATGCCCGGCGAAAGTGGCCGGACGGGTTAAGGGCAGCGTCGGTGTAACAATCGCTCGTGGTCCGCGCTCAGGACGTATAGACGCATCCGTTCACAAATCTCCTTCGCTCCGAGTTCACCGCTATGCTCGCCGATTTTGCCGCCCGCCGCTTCGGAAACAGCTTGCTTTGCGATCGGTCGATCCCTTGTATGATCGCGGCGACGGCACTCCTCATCGCCCATGCATTCGGTTTATAGAGCCGTTAGGCCTGCGGCTGCACGAAGCTCGAGTCCATCCAAAACGGCTCCCAGACGTGCCCATCGAGGTCTTCGAAGCTGCGCTCGTACATGAAACCGTGGTCCGCCGGTTCACGAAACGGTTTGCCGCCGGCCGCGATCGCCGCATCGACCAGCTTGTCGACTTCTTCCCGGCTATCGAAGCTTAGGGCAATGAGCGCTTCCGTCGTTTTGGTTGAATCCGCGATTTCTTTGTTCGCGATGAACGTGCGGAACTTCTCGTGAGTGAGCAACATCACGTAAATGTCGTCGCTGATGATCATGCTCGTGGCCGTCTCGTCCGTGAATTGCGGATTGAATTTGAACCCGAGCTTGCCGAAGAACTCCATTGATTTCTTCAGGTCGCGTATTGGCAGGTTGACGAAAATCTTGCGCGGCATCGTTGGCTTCCGATAACAAGAATGCTTGAGCTGGGAAATGAAAGGTTGATCAAACCGTAGAGCCGCGGCCGCGGCGCGAGATTTAAGCGTCTAAAGGAAGCCAGACTTCAACTTTTCCTTTCGACTCCATCGTAAAATCTTCGGCGTAGCGCTCGATCCAGGGAGCGTGCGCGAGCTTCAACCCGCAATCCGGCATCCATTGCGTGCAAATCTTTTCGAGCGTCGGCGGCAGCGTCGTGACGTCGCCGGCGATCGTAAGCACGGCGTAGCGGCTCGGCGGGAGAGACAACATCCGCAGGCCTGCCGGCGGCGCAGTCTCCGGCTTCACTTCGACCGCGGTCATGTAGGTGAAGTTGCAGTCCTGATCCTGCTCGAGCGAAACGCCATAGCTGATTTTGCCGACTCGGCCCGGTACACCGTCTTCTTGAGTCATAAACTGTGCCCACTGTCCGGGGATCTCTTTCTCGGCCGTGGCCCGTGAGTAACGCTTTTGCACGCCGGCAAGGGTTCGCGCCGGCTGCTCTTCAAAACGTAGCGCGCCGAGCCCCAGCGACTGAGCGCGGATGCTTGCCTCCTGCTCGCGCAGCTCCGGCGTGAACTCCGCGCCGAAATCGTCGGCCGTAAAGATCGGGCGAATCTCCACTTCGCATGGCTCTTCATGCGGGTTCGGGCAGCGCTTAAGCCAGTCGATCGCCTCCTGCAGCGACTTCACCTGCCAGATCCAGTAGCCCGCGATGAGTTCCTTGGTTTCGGCGAAAGGGCCGTCGATCACGGTACGCTCTTTGCCGTTAAAGGCGACCCTCGCACCCTTGCTGCTCGGATGCAGCCCGTCGCCGGCGAGCATGATGCCGGCCTTGACCAGTTCCTCGTTATAAGCCCCCATCTCGCGGAGCAACTGCTCGCTCGGCATCTCGCCGGCTTCGGAAGCCGTGCTCGCTTTGACGATGACCATGACCTTCATGCTGCGGACCTCTCCAAGTTGACTATCTACGTCAGGCCACTGAGCTGTTGGGCGACTGACTAATCGGCGGCCGAAGTCGTCGCTTGCGCAGGCGGTTGCGGAAGTCCTGTGAGTTCGACGACGGGACGCACTTCAACGGTTCCCTTCCGTGCGCCGGGGATGCGCTTCGCCACGGCCAACGCCTCGTCCAAGTCGGCGACGTCGATCAAAAAGTAGCCGCCGAGCGCTTCCGTGGTTTCTGCAAACGGTCCGTCGGTCACCAGCGGCTTGCCGCTGCGAATCTTCACGCTCGTCGCGGTCGACACCGGATGCAACGGCGACGCGGCCAGATATTTGCCCTGAGCCGCAAGTTCGTGGCACAGTTCAATCGACTCCGCGATGCATTCGGCCCGCTCGTCGGGAGCATAGGCATCTTCGGTCGAGTAAACGAGGAGCATGTATTTCATGGTCGTGTTTCCTTGATTGAGGGCTGCGTAAATCCCTTCTCCCGGAGGGAGAAGGTTTCGTCATTTCTTCCGCCGCACCTTGCTGGTCATAAATTGCGTCCACTTCCCGTCGTCGCCTTTGATTTGCGAAAGGAAGTTCCAGTTGTCCTTGTCGACGAATTCGATGATGTCTTCGTATTCGGCATTTCCTTCGCCGTCCCACTTCGGACCGGTGGCGGCCAGCACGAGCCGCTTCTTATCGGCGCTGAGGGTGCCGCTATAGACCCACATGTGCGACATCATCGAGGCGATGAACGTGCCCGGATACTTGCCGAGCTTGGGGTCGTAGCCGACCGACATAATGCTGCGATGCTCGGTGCCGTCGGGGCCGGGGCCGACCATTTCGCTGACGATCCACAACCCGCCGAGCGACCGCGTGCTAATGGTCGATTCCGATTTCATCGGCGGCTGATCCGGGCCCATTTTGCATTCCTGCTCCATGACCCATTCGCCGACGAGTTGATCGAGAATCTTGTGTTCTTCTTGCGGCTGGCTGAACATGAGGCTTGCTCCGATTTGCCCGTTAACGGCTTTGTTTCGACTTTCGTTTGGTTTCAACATTCATTAGTCGAGCGGGCAGGCAGTCGATCGACATCGATCTCAAAAACTTCGCAAAACGTCTGCGGCGGCAAGTTTTAGGCCAATTCCGCCAGCCGCCGCCGCAAATACCGGCGTTCCGGTTCTTGCTGGGCCAGCGACAAAGCCTGCTCGTAAGCCACCGTGGCTTCTCGAGTTCGGCCGAGTCTGCGGCACATGTCGGCCCTAGCGGCGTGAGCCAAGTGATAGTTGGCCAAATCCCCGCGATGGAGGATGCCGTCGATCAATTCCAGCCCGGCGGCCGGCCCGTCGCGCATCGCCACGGCCACCGCGCGATTGAGCTCTACGACCGGTGATGTTCCGCCGCCAAGCAGCACATCGTACAACGCCACGATCTGGCTCCAGTCCGTCTCGTGCGGCGTCGCGGCGTCGGCATGCACGGCCGAGATCGCGGCCTGCACCGTGTAAGGCCCGAACGCCCGCGACTCCAGCGACCGTTCGATCAGTGCTCGCCCTTCTGCGATGTGCTCCCGGTTCCAAAGCCCGCGATCCTGATCTTCCAACAGCACGATATCCCCCTCGGCGGTCGTGCGGGCCGCTCGACGCGATTCGTGCAGCAGCATCAAGGCCAAGAGCCCCAGCACCTCCGGCTCCGGCAACAACTCGGCGACCAACCGACCCAGCCGAATCGCTTCCGCCGAGAGATCCGGCCGCGTGTGCTCATCGCCCGACGACGCGGAATAACCTTCGTTGAACACCAGGTAAATCACCGCCAGCCCCGAGCTCAGCCGCTCCGCAAACTGCTGCGCCTCCGGCACCACGAACGGAATGCCTGCGTCGCGAATCTTCGTCTTGGCTCGCACGATGCGTTGGGCCATCGTCGTGGGCGACGTCAAAAACGCGGCCGCGATCTGCTCGGTCGTGAGCCCGCAAACCTCGCGGAGCGTCATCGCCACTTGAGCGTCGGTCGAGAGGGCGGGGTGGCAACACGTGAACACCAGCCGCAGCCGATCGTCTTCGATTTCCCGCGAGGCCCGAACGGCGTTGACCTTTTCGATCTCGGCGATTCGCTGCGCCACCTGCTCGCGAACATCCTGCGAGTGCACGCGCCGCCGCAGCGCATCGATGGCCTTGAAGCGGCCGGTCGAGACGAGCCAAGCCCGCGGATTGTCCGGCACCCCGCTCTTGCGCCACTGGTCGACGGCCGCCGCGAACGCCTCGCCGAGCGCTTCTTCGGCCAAGTCGAAATCGCGCAGTAACCGCACGAGCGACGAGAACACACGCCGCGATTCGCGGGCATACAACTCCGCCACGAACTTATCAATGTTCGCGGCCGCGGCGTTTGCGTTTGCGGCGTCGGTGTCGGGGGTCATGCCGGCGATCCTAGCAGTTGCATCCGGTCAATTCCGCACATGGCAGAAGTGTACAAAAGTATATATGCATGTCCAGCAGCGGAGTTTATTCACATTACCCCCTGTGACTTTGCCGGAAATGCCGATTGTAGGGGCGTCCGTTCGACGATGAACCAGAGGTCATATCGCCGGCGACCGAAGCGTCGCCATGCGCCGACCTTTACCCACTGAGCTTCATTTTCGTCTCGGAGCCCCACATGTTGCGGAGTCGCCTGATTTGCCCGCTTGTCGCTATGGCGACAACCGCGGGACGATCGGTCATCCGCCGACGGCCTTCCCGCCGAGGTTTGATACTTCTCCTTCTTTGTCTGGCGACGGCACACGCCGAGCCGGGCCTCACGCAGCAACCGCCGCTCTTCGATCCGCAGACTTTTGAAACGCCCGCACCTGCGGTTGCCTCGCCGACGGTCGCGCCGCCGGAGTATTTCGCGCCGGACCATCCGCCGTTCGCCGGGCTGCAAACCAGCTACGCCGATACGAAAGCCTTCGTCGCCCCGCCGTCGAGCGATCCGGCAATTGCCGATTTGCAGAACCGGCTCGCCGACGTCGAAGGGCAGCTCAAGAAGCGCGACGAAGCCGACAAGAAAGCCGCCGCGAAAAAAGCGGCCGAAGAATTCCCGTCGCACAAGATCACCGGCTTCACGCAGCTCGACACCGGCTTCTTCGATCAGGATCCCGTCAACCGCGCCACGGTCGGCGACATGCAGAACGGAACCGGCTTTCGTCGGGCTCGGCTGGCCGTCAACGGCAAGGTGCGCGAGTTCACCGCCTATCAAATCGAAGTCGACTTCGCCACGGCCGGCCGGCCGAGCTTCTTCGACGTCTGGGTCGAGCAGAGCAACTTGCCGCGGCTCGGCGCGGTGAAGATCGGCCAGTTCTGTCAGCCGTTCAGCGTCGACTCGCTGACCGGCTTTCGCAACCTGACGTTTCTCGAACGGTCGTTGCCGTTTTTGGCGATGGTGCCGTTCCGCCGCGTCGGCGTTCAGTCGGCCAACATCTCCGAAGACGAGATGACGCAGTGGACGTACTCGATCTTCCGCACCGGCGGTTTCTCGAACGCGCCGATCGGCGATGATCGCTTCGCCACCGACATTGGCGACGTCGGCGGCGTGTCGTTCTCGGCTCGGGCCACGCACCTGCTGCAATACGACGATCAGGCCGACGATCGCTACCTGTGGCACGTCGGCGGCGGTTACAACTTCGGCCTGCTCGGCGCGAACGACGCCATCGGCAGCGGCACGCCAGGGAACACCGGCAGCCCTAGGCCGTTTTATCAAGCTCGCACGAATCCCGAGTTCGGTTCGCTCGGCTATCCGGAGTTTCCTTCGACCTTCGGACCCGGCGGCGCCGCGAACGGCACGCCTTCGTTCGTCGACTCGGGCCGATACCTGGCCGACTACTTCAACCTGTTCGGCTTGGAAACCGTCTGGCAGCACGGCCCTTGGGGCGCACAAGCCGAGTTCATGGCGACGGTCGTCGAAAGCGCCGTCGGCCCGATTCTCTATCACGGCGCCTATGGGCAGCTCGCCTACCGCCTGACGGGCGAGCACCGTTCGTACGATAAGAAGCAAGCCGTGCTCACGAAGATCAATCCGTTCACGGAATTCTTCTCCTTAAAGAACGGCATCTGCGGCTGGGGCGCGTGGGAAGTGGCGGCCCGCTATTCGTACGTCGACCTAAGGAACCCGGCCTCGCTCAACGGCAACTATTATGTGCCCGCGACGAACACTTTCACCGGCACCAGCAACCAGGGCAACGGCATGCTGCAAGACGTCACGCTGGGGCTCACGTGGTTCTGGAATGTGCACGCCAAGGTGCAATTCAATTGGATCCACGCCATGCTCGACAACACGACGACCGGCGACAGCGCGGCGAACCTGTTCGTGAGCCGGGTACAAGTCGATTTTTAGGCGACTGCGTCAAATTCCAACGCTTCAAAATCGACGTAAGTGCCGAAACGCTTGCGCGACTTACGACGACGCCGAATCCGAAGATTCGCCGCGCACTGCGCACTCATCGTCGAAGTGAGTGCGCACCCCTTGTTGGTAAGCGCTCCGACGCGCACAAAGGGGTCGAGATAGTGCGCACTTTGGCCCGAGTGCGCACATCGAATAATCGACGTAAGTGTCAGATTGCTTGCGCGACTTACGTCGATTCTTAGAGGGCGTCGAAACGTCCCTTCTCCCTCTTGAGGGAGAAGGTGCCGCAAAGCGGCGGATGAGGGAGCAGACCCTCCACCAAACGCCGCAACTCCAGACAGCATAAAGACTCCGGTCGCTAACGCTCCCGGCTCGCTGTCCGCGCCTATGAATTCTGCCGAATTGTCAAAGAACCAACCCCGTATTTTCCACTTTTACGGCGTCGATTCCAGGGCGTTTTTGGCCGGCCGCTCGAATTCCTCAAGCCACGAAAATCGTGTGATTTGCGGCGTTTTCGCAACCCTCGCTCAGGCCGATTCGCTTCCGTCGGTCACCAATGCCGCCAACTCTTCGACGAGCCGTCCCGGTGAGCGGTCGCGGTGACGCAGGAGGCAGAGCGTGCGCTTGGGAGCATCGTCGCCGAGGCTTTTGTAGACGATCCCCTTATTCGCCGCAGACCCGGCCGTCGCCATCTTCGGCACGAGCGACAGGCCCTGGCCGAGGGCGACCATCGATTGCACGGTCAGCAGTTGGGCGGTGCGGCAGGTGACCGTCGGTTGAAACTTGCGATCGCGGCAGAAGCTCACGACCTGCTCGCCGAGGCAATGTGTTTCGTCGAGCAGCACGAACGACTCGTCGATGATGTCGGCCGTCGAAAGTTTGCGACGCTTCGTCGCCAGCGGATGCCGGGCCGGCAGCGCCACAAACAGCTCTTCCGTGAAGAGCGGTTCGACGACGAGTCTTGGTTCGTCGATCGGCAGCGCGGCGATGCCAAGGTCCAACTCGCCGGCGACGACGGCCTGCACGATGCCGGCCGTGAAATCTTCGCGGACCGTGAGCTTGGCCTCGGGAAACTTGCGCGTGAACGTTCGCAAGATCGGCGGCAGCAGATAAGGGGCGACTGTGAGAATTGCCCCGATGCTCGCCGGGCCGCGTTGCCATTGGTCGGCGGCCCGCAGCGAGTCGCGGGCCGCATTGGCCGCACCGAGCACGCGCATCGCATGTTCGTAAAAGGTCCGTCCTGCTGGCGTCAGCCGAACGTTGCGCCCGAGCCGTTCGAAGAGCGCCGCGCCGAGTTCATGCTCCAGCTTGATAATCGCCTGACTCAACGACGGCTGCGACACCAAGCATCGCTCGGCGGCCCGCGTGAAGTTCAACATCTCCGCCGTGGCGGTGAAGTAGCGAAGTTGGTCGAGTTCCACGGGGGAAGTGGGGAGTGGGGAGTGTTGAGTGGGGAATGTCGGACACTGAGCAGACTTTCTGTCGTTCATTTAGCCGCGGAGCTCGTCTCCGCGTTTCTATGATCGATAAAAGCTACTCTACGCAAGATATCAATAGCGAAAAACTATTCAAAGCGTCCTGAAGATCGTTTCAACACTCCCCACTCCCCACTCATCACTCCCCACTACTGCTAGTTCAACTCCGGCGGCAGATTTCCATAGCTCCAGCCGCTGCCGGCGCGGAACGGCGGGGCCGGGCCGCGCGAAGGTGTCGCTCCCGGCGTCAGCCGGCGGGTCAGTTCGATGCCCGCATTCATGATCTGCGTGCCGGCCGTCGGTTCCAGGTTGCTGTAGTACGTGAGTCGCGTTTCGTAGCCGCCGCCGTGAGGGCCGAGGGCTTCTTCGGTCGGCACGTACCCGACGATGCCGTTCGCCAGCTCGACCGGGAACGTGAACTCGAACGGGCTTCCCTTCTTGATCCCCAGTCCGTACTCGACGAAGTACTCCGCCGGGTTCGACACAAACACGGCCGGCCCGATCTGCACGGCCTGCACTTCGACGTCGACCCGCGGCTGCTTCTGGATGATGGAGTCCAGAAGCACGATCTCTTTCGCGAACGTCCATTCGGTGGCGTCTTGCTTGTCGGGCCCGCGACGAACGATGTCCCAGCACGCCTTCACGCGCTCGGGCCGCGGCACGCGCCGGCCGACGTTGATCGTCTTCAGTTCGACGGCGACCGGCCCGACCGGCCCCGGCTCGACGGTGAGCAACACCTTCACCGCTTCCGCGCCGACGCGGCCACCGACCATTTTGGCCCATTGCTCCGGCTTCGGATTGGCGTGCTTCGTCAGGTTGTCGACTTGCGTGACGTCGCCCGAGCAGCCGGCCGCGAACACGACGACGGCGTCTTTGCCGAAGAACCCTTGCACGGCCTGCTCTAAGTAGCAAACGTAGTTGGCCGAAATGCCTCCGGGATTCGTCGTCGCGTGGCACGCGAAGTTGACGACGCAGCCGAGGAGCTTGCCTTTCTCGTCCCACGCGCCGATCACGCCGACTTCCGGATCGGTCGGCCCGGCGACTTCGACAATGTCGGGGTTCCCCTGCCGAGGGTGCGTCATCGTCAGCCCGTTCTTCATGCGGAACCGGCGGTTGAACGCGACCTTGTCTTCGATTCCTTTGCCGACTCCGACGAGCGCCGGTACGCGACCGGCGTCGGCGGCGACGACGGCGTCGACCAATTGCTTTTCAATAACTTTCAAATACTTCGGATCGGCGCACGACGTTTTGTTGTAGGCCAGGTCCTGCACTTCGGCCGAGGCATGGTCGAACTCGCCGGGATACGCCATGCCGATGGGACCCGAACTATGCGAGTGCGACGCGCCGATCAGAATCGACGTGCCCGGAATGCCGCACCTCTTTTCGATTTCGGCGCGGACGATGTCGACCGTCTCACGGCGGATGAGCAAGGCATCGATCCCTACGACGGCGGCCCGCGTCTTGCCGTCGTCCCAGACCGAAGCCCGCACCTTGCAGGGGTCGTGCAGCGTGCGATGGTACGTCTTGCCGTAGCCGCCGGGCTGCTCCATGCCAAGCTCCGGCGTGATGTCGCGTTCGGCGAATCCAACCTTGAGCAGGGTCGGCTTAGTGGGCGCTGCGGCGGCTGCGGTCGGTTCGGCGGCGGTGACGAGTGCCGGCGACGCAAACATCGGCGCGGCGAAAAGTGAACCCACAACGCAAATCGTGATGGTGCGCATCAGGAGAACCCTTCGGATGGTAGGCGGGGAGAGGAGGCCGAAGGCGAATTCGGCGGCAGGCAGGAACCGCATTTTGCCCGAACTTGAACGGTTTTTCATCCCAAAATGCCGAAATTAGCTGTGGCCCGCGATTGGACTACGGCCGATTTGTTTCTATGATTTTGTAGCTGCCGCCCGCCGGCGGAATGACCAAGGTCCAAGCACCAAGCATCAAACAAATCTCAAGCTCAGAATGATCTAAGCCGCGTCGCCTCGCCTCGCGATTTGATCATTTTGCTTTGTCGTTTGTTTGGAATCTGGTGCTTGGTCATTGGTCATTGCAGTTCGTTTCATGACGTTCCGCTTGATTAGGGATCCGTCCGATGGCCAAAACGGCCCCTCGTAAGAAGCTGCCGAAAGAACTCGCCGTCATCAACGCCGACAATTGCACCGGCTGCGAGTCGTGCCTTGAGGTCTGCCCGGTCGATTGCATCGTGAAGATTCAGCAGTACGACCAATTTCACAACCTGCAAAGCTGGTGTCAGATCGACATCGAGCGCTGCGTGGGCTGCGAAGTCTGCGTCCATATCCCGCAGAAAAAGACGAACCCGTACGAACTGACGGTCTGCCCGTGGGACGCGATTGAAATGGTGCCGACCGAGAAGGTGGCCCTGGCCGTGGCCGCGATGGGCGGCCCGCCGGAATATGTGGAAGCCAACTGGGATCGGCTCGTCGGCACGGCCCAACACCTGGCCGAAATGAAAGCGGCCAGCGGCTAATACTGTCTTGAGTTGATTGAGTTTTTTGCGAGCGGCGGGGTTTATCCCCGCCGTCTGCGTTTTTAGACGATGTTTTCCAGACGGCGGGCGTAAAGCCCGCCGCTCGCTTCGGGCAGTCTAGCCGCCGACCTTCTCGCAAACGTCCAGCATGTAGTCGATGCTGTCTTTCGCCAGCCGCTCGACGCCCGGGGTGTAGTCGAACACTTCGACCGAGACCCAGCCGCGGTAATCGATTTCGCCGAGCGCTTGGAAGATCGGCACGAAGTCGAGTTCGCCCATGCCCGGCCCGCGCAGGTTCGGGTCGTTGGCGTGGAAGTGAACCATCTCGCGGCGGAACTGCCGAAGCAGGTCCGGAATCGGCGTCGGTTCGCTCGACATGGCTTTGCAGTCGAGATGCAACCGGCAATGCGACGAGCCGACCATCTCACACAGCTTCACGCCTTCGGCGGCCGTGTTCAAAAAGTTGCCGTCGGCAGGCCCGAGCGGTTCGACGGCCAGCGTCACGTCGAGCTGTTCCATGACGGGCATCGCCGAACTGAGCACTTCGGCCGCGAAGCCCATCGCTTGATCCATCGTGACGTTCGGCAGCAAGTTGCGCTGCAGCGGCGAGCCGAGCACCATCACCGAGCCGCCGAGATCGCGACAGAGTCGGGCCAGCTCTTGCAGGTATTCCGAAGTCTTGCGGCGCACGTCGGCGTCGGGCGTCGTGAGGTAGAAGCCGGTCGTTTTCGCCAGCAGCCAATGCAAGCCGATGATCTGCAAGTCGGCCGCTTCCGCTTGCTTACGAACTTCCGCACGCCGGGCCGCGCTGATCTCGCGGGCATCCGTGTTGATGGTAAACGGCGCGATTTCCAAGCCGGTGTAACCGCACTCGCGCGCGAAGGCGAAGGCCTTTTCAAACGGCCAGTCTTGGAAAGTTTCGTTGCAAATGGCGAACTTCATGGGGGTTCCTCGGCCTGCTGAGTTTTCGGTAACATACCGTAGCGGCCGACCATCGCAACCCGCCGACCGTGTAACGATGACACTTTCGTACGACCCGATCGCCGCCGTCGAGCATTTGACGAAGCGGGATCGTGTGTTGGCGCGGGTCATTCGTCAGGCCGGTCCGTTTACGCTGCTGCCGCCGAAGCGAACGAGCCCGTATGAATCGTTGTTGCGAGCGATCGTCGGGCAGCAGCTTTCGGGAAAGGCGGCCGCGACGATTCACGGGCGCGTACTGGCCTTGCATGCGCCGGCGAGGCGACCGACGCCGCAACTCCTCGCCGCGCTGACGGACGAGGCGTTGCGCGGGGCGGGGTTGTCTCGCAACAAACTGGCCGCGATGCGCGATTTGGCGACGAAAACGCTCGACGGCACGGTGCCGACCATGCGCGTGCTGCGCGGGTTGGACGACGAGACGATCGTCGAACGCTTGACGCAGGTGCGCGGCGTGGGCGTGTGGACGGTGGAAATGCTGCTGATGTTCACGCTTGGCAGGCCCGACGTGTTGCCGATAGCCGACCTCGGCGTGCGGCAAGGTTTCATGCACACCTACGGACTGGCCGCGATGCCGACGGCCGACCAGTTGGCGCGGCACGCCGAGAAGTGGCGGCCGTTTCGCTCGGTCGGCAGTTGGTACATGTGGCGGGCCGTCGAACTGCACAGAAAAAACAAGAACCCGCAACCGAAGTAACTTTCGTTGCAATTATCGTGAAGGAATGTCGCCGTGGATCTCGCAGCGAAGTTCGAAGAAGGGTTGTCGTACGCCGATTTTCTCGCCAAGTACGGCACGCCGGAGCAGCAAGGAAAGTGGGCCCAGTACCACGCCACGGTGAAGCTGAAGCCGGCGCAGATCGAACTGCTGAAGTCGTGGAAGCGCGAGACGAAAGTGCTGGTCTTGGCCGGCGCCTGGTGCGGCGATTGCGTGAATCAGTGCCCGATGTTCGACCACTTCGCGCAGGCCGCGCCGGTGATCAAGCTCCGGTTTTTCGATCGCGACGCGCATCCGGATCTCGGCGCGATGCTGAGCGTCTGCGGCGGCGCGCGGGTGCCGGTCGTGCTATTTGCCAGCGAAGACAACTTCCAAGTCGGCATGTACGGCGATCGCACGCTGGCGAAGTACCGCAGGCTCGTCGCCGATATCGACACGGGCCCTTCTTGTCCGACGGGCATTCTGCTCCCCGGTCAATCGGCCGACGACGCGGTGCTGCAAGACTGGCTCGACGAATTTGAACGCGTGCAATGGATCCTCAGAACGAGCGGACGGTTGCGAAAGTTGCATAACGACTAGCGCGTAGCTGATATCCAAGTTGATTCACGCTTGTGATTTCGCGAACTGACTAATCATGATCGTCGCTCATCACCTTATCTGGACGATCTACGGCTACTGGCTTCCCAACGATCCGCGGGGAAGCATGTCGAAATCGATTCGCAATCCGAAGATCGCAGCACTCGGCGAGATTCACTACGGACGAAAGCGCATTCAGCCGGCCGGCAAAGATATCGGGGCGTTTCGCAATTTGGCCGCGGGTCAATTACAGCATGAACTGCGGATGCTGTGCGTTGAGGAGATTGCCGTCGTCGCAAAGTCATTCCACGCAACAATCACCGAAGCAAGCTACACGTGCTACGCTTGCGCAATTATGCCGGATCATGTGCATCTCGTGATCCGAAGGCATCGCGATAACGGCGATCGGATGATCGAGCGGTTTCAAGAGACATCGGCCGACGCTCTACGTTCCGCCGGTTTATTTTCGGCGAATCACCCGATCTGGGGCGGCAAGGGTTGGGTGGTGTATCTCGAAACGGCCGAGGATATCCGACGTTGTATAAAGTATGTCGAAGACAATCCGATTAAGGCGCGCCGGCCGGCGCAGTCGTGGGAGTTTGTCAAAGCGTACGATGGATGGATGCCGGGACTACGCAGCGGCGCTTCCGCGAAATCGCAAGCGAGGCGCAAAGTCGACGATTAGCTTTTCCCGGGGGTTTTTAGCAACTCCACAATCTTCGCCTCGATCTCCATCGACTTCTGCTTCGCTTCCGGGAGCGGGAGCCCTTCTTTGACCCCGGGGCGTTTGTGTTTCGTCGCCGTAAGGTAGGCGTCGTGCATCAGGGCGAGACGCTGTTCGACGAGTTTGAGGACTTCCGCTCCGTGCGGAAACGCGGCGACGGCCGCTTCGCCGTCGGCATACTTCGCGAAATCGTCGACTTTTTTGCCTTCGTTCATGATCGCCTTGGCGATTAGCCAATGACCGAGATTGTTCGGATGGACGCCGTCTTTCGCGACGGTGAACTCCGGTTCGGTCTGGCGGCGCTCCCGGATAAGCGCCTTCATCGGGCCGTGGACGTCGACCACTTCCCAGCCATCGGCCCGCTTGGAAAGGAGCCAATTTCCGTAGGCTTCGAGAACTTCGTCGTAGCCTGCGTAAGGCTTTGAGTAGTCGTTGCTGCCTGCCGAAGCGACCCGGTCTTTAATCGGTAGCGCGTCGAAAACCGGCGGAGTGAGATGCACGACCTGCTTCGCACCGGCCGCGAAACATTTCTTGCGGAGCGACTCGATCCCCTCGCGATACTTGGCAAAGCGCTCTTCGGCGAGCGGCTTGTAGATGCCGCAATTCATGCCGTAGCAGGCGACGACGACTTCCGGCTTCACCTCGGCCAGCACACGGTCCAAACGTTCGTGAACCGTCGGCCGCGGAAACTTTCCGCCGGCGTGGCCTTCTTCGGAGAGCCCGGAGACGGTCTCGCTGGAAAGTCCGCAGTTGATGAACTCGATGCCGCGCACGGCGTCGCGAAATTCAAGCCGCGCGAGCGTTTCGACGTAAGCTACGTACTTTCCGGCGTGAGTAATACTATCGCCGAGGAACAGAATTCGTGCCGGCTTCGTCTGCCCGACTCCGCAGATGACGTCAAAAGGTGACGAGGCCGTCGACGGTTGAGTAGGCTGCTGCGCGAAACTTGCAGGCGATCCGTAAACCAGGGCGCAGAAG
The DNA here is from genome assembly GCA_017303535.1 of Planctomycetota bacterium. Taxonomy (GTDB): domain Bacteria; phylum Planctomycetota; class Planctomycetia; order Pirellulales; family PNKZ01; genus PNKZ01. Next base: position 36,779 of record JAFLCO010000002.1, on the reverse strand, counting down.
AGTGTCGCAAGTATGGATGCGTAACGCATGGCAAACCTCATGATTTGTCAGAACAGAGCGGCGTCGACTAGGATGCGGCCGCGCGACGGCGTAGTCAATGAAAAACGGGGCGATACGAAAGGGGCACAACATGAGCGAACCACGAGCGGCCACGGTTAAGCAGGTGGAAGAAAGCGCGGCGACGGGCAAGGTCGCCGAAATCTTTGCCGACATCAAGCGGACCAAGAACATCGATTTCGTCCCGGCCTTTTGGCGGACGCTGGCCGTGCATCCGCTCGAGTTGGAACTGGTTTGGACCACGCTCAAGCGGCTCATGCATCCCGAGGCCGAAGGTCGCACCGGGCTGCTCGATGCGCGGACGCGGGAGATCATCGCCGTGGCGGTGTCGGCGACCAACGGGTGCCGCTACTGCGTCAATTCCCACACGGCGGCACTGCGCAAACTTGGGCTTTCGACCGAAGCCCTCGCCGAAGTTTTGGCGATCGCTGGGCTGTTCAACATGACGAACGCGCTGGCCGAGGGATATCAGATCGAGCCGGATGTTTTCCCGCCGCTCGACTAAAGGTCGTCCACTTCTTCTTGTGCCGCCGGAGCCGGCAGCATCTGTTTGTCGATCACCGTTTTGCGCGCGACGAGAATCGCCTGCAACGAAAACAGCACGAACAAGAAAAACGTCAGCCATAGCCGGCGTGGTTCATTACGTACGCCGATCGATAGCCCGAGCACGACGAACCAGAGGCCGAACAGCATCGTGTAAAACGAGCCGAGTTCGCCGAGCCAAGGGGCAAGCATGAACACGCCGTTTTGCAGCCCGAGCAGTTGCCAATCGCCGAGTTGAAACTGCAGGCCCAGCCAGGCATAGGGCGCGTCAAGAAAGTTGATGAGGTGCACGCGCAGCTCTTCGAAGTCGGCCCGTGCTCCCTCTTCCGCGGAGAGGGCTTTCATGGCCGTCGGCAAGACCCCTGGTAGATAAACGGCCACTAGATTCGCGAAGAAGAACGGTAGCAGCGGCGACCGCTTCGGCGCGCTCGACGCGCGTGGTTCCGCCGGCGTTGTGACAACGTTCGAAGATGTGGCGTCAGAAGGCGCGGGAGAGTCGCTCATACGACGAATCAGGCGGTGCGAGGACAGGCTGTCAAGCGATGCGGCAAACAACATCATAACGGCTCGCTCGCGTTCGTCCCCCAATTACGGGAGATCGATTCTTTTTCGCGGCCGGCTTGCCGCTTGCTGGGGGCCCCTTCTACAATTCAGGATTCTTTCGCCGCAACCGCGTAACGGATTGAAACAACGCCAGTGGCTGCCGATATCGTCATCAAAGGGGCACGCGAGCATAACCTGCGCGACGTCTCCCTTACGCTCCCGCGCAATAAACTTATCTGTCTCACGGGCGTCAGCGGCAGCGGCAAGAGCTCGCTGGCGTTCGATACGCTTTATGCCGAAGGGCAACGACGCTACGTCGAGAGCCTTTCGAGCTTCGCCCGGCAGTTTTTGGGGCAGATGCCCAAGCCCGACGTCGATCTGATCTCGGGCCTCAGCCCGTCGATTTCGATTTCGCAAAAGACCAGCGGCCAGAACCCGCGGAGCACGGTCGGCACGATCACGGAGATTTACGATTATCTCCGCGTGCTCTTCGCACGGACCGGCCAAGGGCATTGTCCGCAGTGCGGCAAGCCGATCACTGCGCAAACGCGCGAACAAATCATCGACCGGATCGGCGTGCTCGAAAGCGGCGTGAAGTTCTCGCTCCTCGCGCCGATCATCCGCGCGCAAAAGGGCGAACATCGCGACTTGTTCGAAGACCTGCTCAAGCAGGGTTTCGTGCGGGCCCGGGTCGACGGAGAGGTGATTTCGCTGAGTTCGCCGCCGTCGCTCGACCGGCAGATGCGGCACAACATCGAAGTCGTGGTCGACCGGCTCACCGCCGGCCCGGGCCTGCGGGCTCGGTTGGCGGAAGCCGTCGATCTGGCCTTGAAGATCGGCAAGGGAAACATCGTCGTCGCCCTGGAAACGGCCGCGGCGAAAGACGCCAAGCGCCCGGCCGGTTATGCGCCGCTGTTGGAAATGGCCGACGGTGAGGAGGCTCAAGACAACGACGATGATGACGACGAGAGCGATGTCGTCGCCGAGGAAGAAGCTCCGAAGCGCAAAGCCAAAGGGGCCGCGCGCACGGGTCGCAATCCTAACGACATTCATCTCTCGGCCCACTATGCTTGTACGCCCTGCGGCCTGAGCTTCGAGCCGCCGACGCCCCAGCTCTTCAGCTTTAACAGCCCGCAAGGAATGTGCCCCGAGTGCGACGGGCTCGGCGAGGTATTCGGCTTCGACGTCGACTTGATGGTCCCGAACAAGGCCAAGAGCTTCAAGCAAGGGGCGATCGAAACGATCGGACCGTGGGCCGACATGGGACGCTGGCGCCGTCATATCTTTCAAGGCGTCGCCGACACGCTTGAGCGACTGGAAAAGCTCGAAGAAGGCACGCTGCTCGAAACGGCCTGGGAAGAGTTGTCGCCCGACTTGCAAAACAAGCTGCTCTTCGGCACCGGCGACTTGCACATTACTTACACTTGGCGGCAAGGCCCGTCGGGGCACAAGTACGGCGGCAAGTACGAAGGGATCATTCCCGAGCTGACGTCGAAGTACAAACAGTCGCAAAGCGGCATGCAGCGGCGCGCTCTCGAAAAGTACATGCGCACGCAAGGCTGCACGGCGTGCCATGGCGCTCGGCTCAATCCGCAAGCTCGGGCCGTAACGCTGACGACGAAGCATGAGACGTTTGCCAAGAAGCCGGCCCTCGGCCTGCCGGAAATCTGCGCACTGAGCGTTTCCGACTGCGTCGATTTCTTCCGCGAGCTTGATCTCGACGCCGTCCGCCAAGCGATCGCCGGCGAAGTGCTCAAGGAGATCCGCGGCCGGCTTGGGTTTCTCACGAACGTCGGCCTGGAATACCTGACGCTCGACCGTACGGCGCCGACGTTGAGCGGCGGCGAGTCGCAGCGCATTCGGCTGGCCGGCCAAATCGGCTGCGGCCTCGTCGGCGTGCTTTACATTCTCGACGAACCTTCGATCGGTCTGCACCCGCGAGACAACGATCGGCTGCTCGGCACGCTCGAACGGCTGCGCGACTTGGGCAACACGGTCGTCGTCGTCGAGCACGATGAAGACACGATGAGGGCTTCGGATTACTTGATCGATTTCGGCCCCGGCCCGGGCGTGCGCGGCGGCGAAGTCGTCGTCGCCGGCGATTATGAAAAGGTATGCAAAGAGAAGCGGAGCCTGACCGGCCAGTTTCTCTCGGGCGAGCGCAAGATCGAAGTTCCCAAGACCCGCCGCCGGCGCAAAGAGAACGCGCTCAAGATCATTGGCGCGGCCGCGAACAACCTGAAAAATATCGACGTCGAATTGCCGCTGGGGATGTTCGTTTGCATCACCGGGGCGTCGGGCTCCGGCAAGAGTTCGCTCGTCAACGACATTCTCGTCGAAGCCCTCAACCGCGATCTGAACGGCGGCCTCGGCAACCCGGGCGCGTTCGAAAAGATCGAAGGGCTCAACCATCTCGATAAGCTGATTTCGATCGATCAGTCGCCGATCGGTCGCACGCCGCGCTCGAACCCCTCGACCTACATCAAGGTGTTCGACGACATTCGCAAGCTCTACACGCAGCTGCCGGAAGCGAAGGCGCGCGGCTATCAGGAAGGGCGCTTCAGCTTCAACGTCGAAGGGGGGCGCTGCGAAGCTTGCGAAGGGAACGGCAGTACGCGGCTCGAGATGGATTTCTTGGCCGACGTGTGGGTGAAGTGCCCGGTGTGCGACGGTCATCGCTTCAATCGTGAGACGCTGCAGATTCGCTTCAAGGGTAAGAACATCGCCGAAGTGTTGGAGATGGATATCCAGCAGGCGCTGGAGCATTTCGAAAACATCCCGGCGGTGCGGCACAAGCTGCAAACGCTGCACGACGTCGGGCTCGACTATTTGAAGCTCGGTCAGCCGTCGCCGACCTTGAGCGGCGGCGAAGCGCAGCGCGTGAAGCTCGCGCGCGAACTTGTAAAGAAAAGCACCGGCAAGACGCTTTACTTGCTCGACGAACCGACGACCGGCCTGCACTTCGCCGACATTAGCTTGCTGCTCAAGGTGCTGCACGATTTCGTCGACGCCGGCAACACGGTGCTGGTCGTCGAGCACAACCTCGACGTCATCAAAACGGCCGACTGGATCATCGACCTCGGGCCCGACGGCGGCGCCGGCGGCGGGCAGATCGTCGCGCAAGGGACGCCGGAGGAAGTCGCCGCGGTGAAAGAGTCGCACACCGGTCAGGCTTTGAAGAAGTTCCTCTACGGCGAAGGTCATAAGCAGGCGCTGGCCAAGGCCAAGGGGCCGCAGCGGCCACGCGTCGAGGAAGCTCGTTCGATCAAGGTGCAAGGCGCACGGCAGCACAATCTAAAGTCGGTCGACGTCGAAATCCCACGAGACATGATCACGGTTTGCTGCGGCCCCAGCGGCTCCGGCAAGAGTTCGCTGGCGATGGATACGGTCTACGCCGAAGGGCAACGCCGGTACGTCGAAAGCTTGTCGAGTTACGCGCGGCAGTTCGTCGGCCAGATGCAGAAGCCGCAACTCGAGCACATCGAAGGGCTCTCGCCGGCGATCGCCATCGAGCAAAAACATCTCGGCCACACGCCGCGCAGTACCGTCGGCACCGTGACGGAAATTTACGATTATCTCCGCATCTTGTTTGCACGGCTCGGCAAGGCTTACTGCCCGGCCTGCGATATTCCGATCGGCACGCAAACGGTCGACCAGATCGTCGACAAGATCATGGAAGAGCCGGAGGGGACGAAGCTCTACCTCATGGCGCCGCAAGACGTGCAGGTCGGCGAGAAGTACGAAGCCCTCTTCGAAGACATGCGGGCCCGCGGGTATCAGCGCATCCGGGTCGATGGCAAGACGTACTCGGTCGACGAGCCGCCGACGATCGATCGCCGCCGCAAGCACGTGGTCGAGGTCGTCGTCGATCGTTCGGTCGTTCGCAGCGGCGCTCGGTCGCGCATCGCGGACAGCATCGAAAACGCCCTCGATCTCGGCCGCGGCGTGATTCACGCGGCCTACGTCGACGACAACATGCCGGAAGAGAAGTGGCGCGTCGAAGTGCACAGTCGCCACATGTCGTGCAATAAGTGCGGACGAAGTTTTGAACCGCTGTCGCCGCACAACTTCTCGTTCAACAGCGCCTTGGGCTGGTGCGGCAGCTGCGAGGGCCTGGGCATTCAAACCGGCGCGAACCCCGCGGCGCTGCTCAACGACCCGAAGCTCACGCTCGCGCAAGGGGCGGTCGCTCTTTGGCCCGACGCCAAGCATCCGCTCTTCAAACCGATGTTGCAGGCCTTGGGCGTGCATCTCGGCGTGCCGACCGACGTACCGTTTGAACAACTGGGTGCGAAGGCGCGGCGAGCGATCTTTCATGGTCGTGGCGAAGATTGGGTGGAGGTCGCGGCGACCGACAACATTCCGGCGTTTCGCTTCCAATACAAAGGTCTTTATCCTGCGCTGGAAGAAGCGGCCCGCTTGTCGCCGGCGTTGCGCGGCAAGCTCGATCACTTGGTCGACGAGGTCGAATGCTCGATTTGCGGCGGGGCCCGATTGCGCGACGATGCGGCGGCCGTGCGGTTCCGCGACCGAACGATCGACGAAATCTGCCGCACGCCGCTGGGGCCGCTCTTGCAGTGGGTCGAAGACCTGAAGCTCACCGGTAGCGATCGGAAGATCGCCGGCGAATTGTGGCGCGAGATTCACAATCGGCTGCGGTTTTTGGTCGACGTCGGCCTGGAATATCTGACGCTTGGTCGCAGCGCGCCGACTTTGAGCGGCGGCGAGTCGCAGCGGATTCGACTGGCGAGCCAAGTCGGCAGCGGTCTGACGGGCGTGCTCTACGTGCTCGACGAACCGACGATCGGTCTGCACCCGCGCGATAATTTGCGGCTGCTCAACGCGCTGTTCAAGCTGCGCGACCTCGGCAACACGCTGCTCATGGTCGAGCACGATAAAGACGTGATCGCCGGGGCCGATCAACTGCTCGATTTTGGACCGAAGGCGGGCGTGCACGGCGGCGAAGTCGTGGCGCGCGGTACGCCGGAAGAGGTCGGCAAGCAGAAGCGGTCGGTCACCGGGCCGTACCTCGCGGGTACCAAGGGGATCGCGGTGCCGACAAATCGGCGCGTGTGCGTTGGTTCGAATGGGGAAGGGGGAGTGGGGAATAGGGAATTGAAGAAGGCCGCTTCTTCGAAGACTTCTGTTGCCGCTTCGAAGGCGAAGAAGAAGGTTGCGGATAAGGCCGTCGCGACGAAAACTGCCGTTGAAGAACCGAGAGTAACGTTCCCTGGCGCAATTCTCGAAGTGCGCGGGGCTTCGCATAACAACTTGCGGCATCAGAACGTGCAGATTCCGCTCGGCACGTTCACCGTCGTCACCGGCGTCAGCGGTTCGGGCAAGAGTTCGCTCGTGGAAGACGTCCTCTACAACAGCCTGGCTCGCACGTTGCACCGGGCGCGTACCTTCCCCGGCAAGCACGATGCGCTCCGCGGCGTCGACCAGATCAACAAAGTCATCCGCGTCGATCAGTTGCCGCTCGGCCAAACGCCGACGTCGAACCCGGCGACGTACACCGGCGTGTTCGATCAGGTGCGGACGCTCTTCGCGAACCTGCCGGAATCGAAACTGCGCGGTTATACGCCGCGGCGGTTCAGCTTCAACGTGCCCGGCGGTCGCTGCGAGAAGTGCGAAGGGAACGGTCAGCTACGGATCGAAATGCACTTCCTGCCCGACGTTTGGGTCGAGTGCGACGAATGCCGCGGCAAGCGCTATAACCCCGAGACGCTGGCCGTGCAGTTCCGCGGCTGCTCGATCGCCGACGTGCTCGACATGCCTGTCGGCAAGGCGCTCGAGGTCTTCCAGAACATCCCGCAGATCCGCAAGATTCTGCAGACGCTCTGCGACGTCGGCCTCGATTACGTGACGCTCGGCCAACCGGCGCCGACGCTTTCGGGCGGTGAGGCTCAGCGCGTGAAGCTGGCCGCCGAATTGGCTCGGCCCGACACTGGTCGCACGCTGTACCTGCTCGACGAACCGACGACCGGCTTGCATTTCGACGACCTGGCCAAACTTCTCGAAGTGCTGCACCGCTTGGTGGATCTCGGCAACAGCGTCGTCGTCATCGAGCACAACCTCGACGTCATTAAAACGGCCGACTGGCTGATCGACATGGGACCCGAGGCGGGCGAAGGAGGCGGGTACGTCGTCGCCGCCGGCACGCCGGAACAATTGGTGGAGCACGCGAAGCAATATCAAAGTGCGCAGGGGGCAGTCGGCGGTAAGCAGAAGGCGAGCGGGGGCCGTAAGGCCGCCGTTAAGGCGACGGAAAAGGACTCGCCGCAATTGCTCCGCAGTTACACCGGCGAGATGCTGGAACCGATTCTCGCCGCAGGGCCGCACGAAGAGCGAAAGCCGTTCGATCCGACGGCGGCCGAGAAGCCGCGCGAGGACGACGTCGATCTCGACGCCGTCGGCGAAGAGGCGCAGATGCCGTGGCAGGTCGACGGCCGGCGGTGGCACGTCACCGATCGCGTCGCGCGCAACGGCAAGCCGTGCCGTTGGGACGGCCGCATCCTGGCGACTGTGATCGACAAAATCCAAGAGCTGGGTGAGTTCGCGCCGACAAACTTCAACAGCCGCACGATCGTCGAAATCACCGGCGAAAAGAAAAGCGACGGCTGGTTCTTCCACGCCTCGACCGGCGAAGAATGGCTGCTCAAGCTCAAGTTCCGCACGGCCAAGAGCACGTTCAAGCGGGACGAGATCGTGCATCAGTTGAACCTGAAGCCGCTCAACGAAATGCCCGACCTGCCGGTCTACGGCACCGAGCCGCGCGTGAAATGCAAGAACCTCCGCGGACCGTGGCAAGAAGTGCAGCTGCAAGTGCACGCTTGGGACGAAATCGATACGCCGGCTTTCTGGAAGTTCGTCGAAGATTCCGTTCGCGGTTTTCAGAAGTTTGCCGACAAGGCCGCGATCAATCCAGAGAACATCATGCCGTGGAAGGTGCTCGGCCAAAAATGGCACTTCGCCCGCAAAGGCTTCCCGCCGGGTAAGAAGGTTTCCTGGGACAGTGAAGTGCTCGAAGAACTCTGCGAGCTATTGAGCGATACGGCCGAAGGGCAGTTTCTCTGGAACAACCAGCAGTTGATTCACTACTGCTTGAAAGGTCGCAGCGAGCCGTGGGCGACGGTGTTCACCAAGAAGCCGCACGCCGTGGAACTACACCTCAACGGCCCGAAGAACAAGTTCGCGCTCGGCCGCGTGACGACGCTCGGCGTAACCCCGTCGCTCGATAAAGACAGGCCCGATCGAGACGTCGTTCGGCTGCAGTTCAACAGCGTCGAACAATTGACCGATGAAGCCCTGAACGACTTCCTCAACGAACACGCGGACGCGGTAACAGAGAAGTAAGCCATGTCGACCCCTCTTCTTCCGGCCCGTTTCCTCTTCCGCTATCGCTTCGATTGCCGGTATCGCAAGCCGCTGTGGAAAGACTCCGGCCTCGCATTACCCGACGATTGCAAGCTCCCGCGGCTGGCCGATCTGGAAGGCGGGCCCGCGTACGCCGAAGTGCGGACGGCGTGGAGCGAGGAAGGGGTCGCGTTCAGCGTGTTGGTCGGCGGCAAGAAGCAGTTGCCCTGGTGCCGCGACAGCCGGCCCGACGAAAGCGACGGCCTGCGCGTCTGGATCGATACCCGCGACACGCACAACATCCATCGCGCGAGTCGGTTCTGTCACCAGTTCATCTTTATGCCGTCCGGCTCCGGGCGCAATCTCGACGAACCGTACGGCGAGCAACTCTTCATCTCGCGGGCTCGCGAAAACCCCAAGCCCGTGCGGTCGAACTTGCTGAAGTTCCGCCGCGAGAAACGGCCGGACGGTTACCTGCTCGATTGTCTCGTGACGCCGGCGGCGCTGACCGGCTGGGACCCGGTCGAAAACCCGCGCCTCGGGTTCACCTACGCCGTGATCGACCGCGAGATCGGCACGCAGACCTTTAGCTGCGGCCCGGAGTTTCCGTACCACGAAGACCCTAGCTTGTGGGCGACGTTGGAACTGAAGCGCGACGCGTAATCGGCGCGTCGTCGAAACGATCGCGCCTGTCGCCGAAACGAATACGAAGCGGCGTCGCACGCTCGGCGACGCCGGTCGTAACTTCAGCAATAACCTGCGGAACGGTGCGGTTTTTCGTCTTCGGCACGCTCTTCGCTTTTCCCAAATGTCCGTGCGGCCGCCGTGGTTCGACGCTGGGAAGCGAACACGAGGGCATGGCCGCCGGCGGGAGACGCCATCGGGAGACGGGCCATGTTGCGAGTTACAAAGTTTGCCGTGTCGGGTCTAACAATTCTGGGACTGTTAATCGGGAGCACCGCGACGTCGCAAGCCGGGCAATGGGGGCGAGTCGGCTACGGAACGCCGCAATACGGCTACCAAGCCCAATACCAACCGGTCGGCGGCTACGGCTATCCTGTGCAGCCCGTCGGCCAAGACGAGCATCCGATTTTGAAGAAGGTGCTCATCGGCGGTGCGCTCGTCGGTATAGGATTTTTGGCCGGCCGGCTGACCGCTCCTCAGCCGCAATACAACTACTATCCGCAGCCGAAGTATCCGCAGTTCCCGCCCACCAGCGGCCATTACCCGCGTCCGAGCCACGGACACCACCGGTTCTAAGCGTCATCCACGACTGTAGGCAACGCCCACCGTGGCATTCCGCACATCGCGATCAAGATTCAAAATGGCCGAATGTTCGCACGAGCGCGTGCCGGCGCTACGGCGAGCATTCGGTCATTAAGCTTTAATGCTTGTTTGGAGTTTGGTGCTTGGTCATTGGACCTTTAAGCGGTCCACCGGCACCTTCAGCACTTCGATCTGCGTCTTCTTGTTCGAAAACGCAATCAGCAAATGCCCGTCGTGCTCAATCGCGTGTGGGTACTGGAACGTCGTGGCCCGCGGCGATGGAATGTCGAGCCGCACGAGCCGCGTGAAGGTGAGTCCGTCATCGGAGAGCCCGACGTACATTTCTCGCCGGCCGATTTTCGGATTCGCATTCCCGATCATCGCCAGCGGCCCGTCGCCTGCAAGTCGCAACGAGTAAACCTTGCTCGTGGCGTTAGGGTAGTTGGTCAGTTCCGGCTTCGTCCAGGTCCGGCCTTGATCATTCGAAGTGGCTTGAAACAGCCGCATCGAGCCGCCGTTGTCGCGAAAAGCGGCGACGAGCCGGCCGTCGGGCTGTTCCCAAAAGATCGGCTCGTCCGGCGCGAACTTCGTTTCCGGATTCCGGTAGCCTGAAACGGGAAATGCCTTCCAATCGTCCAAGGCTTTCACACCGCCGACGAGCATCGTGCAGTTGAAACGCGCATCACGGCGCGTCGTCATCCACGGACCGCTCGAAAGCTTCTGCGGCGCGAAGTTGTTGATCGCGTTGTCGTAGACGCGCCCTTTGTGCTTCCACGCGTCCGCACTTTTGTCCCACACGTAGGCCTCGAGCGTTAGCTCTTTGTCGACTCCGAACGCCCCGTGTCCTTTGTAACGGGCCGCCAGCGCCAAGAGTTCGCCGTCGCGGAGCCAGAAGCCTCGGGCAATGAATGCGTACGGGTCGGCCGGCGGCTGCATGATCGGCCGGGCTTCGCTCCACTGGAGTCCGTCGTCGCTCACGGCGTACCGCACATGCTGCGTCGGCCAGTCTTCGACCTTCGGTCCGTGCGACCACATGCACCAGTACCGGCCGTCGTGGTGAATCAAATAGTTGTGCAAGCGGAAACCCCACTCGGCATCCGGCGCACTCACCACGGCGTGCTCCCCGCCGACGACCGGCAGCGTCGCGAAGTCGAGCGTCCGCCAATCGGCCGGCTTGCCGTCGAGCGTCAGCATCGTGATTTTGTGCGGCACCTTCGCCGTTGGTAGATCCTCAGCGACGAACTTCCGCACGGCCGGCTTCGTCGCGACGGGCGTTGGCTTCCCTAGCGTCGATCGCGCCGGCGGAACGGGCTCTTGCGCCACAGCTCCTGCGTCCCCGCAAGCGAACACGAGCGCGAAATAAACGACGCTCATCACGTTTGATTTCATCTCAGTGCTCATTCCCCACTCCCCACTCGCTCAGTATCCCGTATTCGGAAACCACCGGCTGTAATAGTTGTCGCCCATGCGCTTCAGCGGGGTAATCAGCGGCAGCGGCACGCCGTCTTTTGCCCACTGTGCGATGACATCGCGGTGCCCGAACATCCGCACCACATCGAACACGTGCCCCGGCGACTTGTCGCGATAGCCCTTTTCGACCTGGGGATCCCAGCAGCAGATGCCGTCGGCGCCGGCCTTGTAGAACTCCGTGACTCGCGTGCAAAGTTGCTTCGGCGCGCCGGAGTGCCACGCGATTACCACCGGATGGAGCGTCACCTTCGTGCCGGCGATCGCGTCGGTGTAGTACTTCATGTCCGGCTGCTGAAACGACGTGTGGTGCGCGAAGAACGCCGGGCCGAGGTCGTCGACCAAACCTTCGCGGGCCCAGCGGCGAATATCAAAGCCGAACTTCCGGTTGTCCGCCTCTTTGCTGAATGTGGCGAGCGTGACTTTGTACGGCGTCGTGCGACCCTGCCGCCGCGCCGTTTCGTCGAGCAATGTGCGCACCTCGCGCAAGACGGTCGTCATCATCTCGGCCCGGAGGTCCAAGAGCCGCGGATCGTCTTCGGCCACCTTACGGGCATCCTCGCCATTTTTCGACTTAAACAAATCGCAGACCGGCTGTTCCCAGAGCATCATCGGCATGCCGCGATGAAACAGAAACCCGACGCCGTCCGGCTGCAGTTCCAACGTCTCCGCCAAAATGTCGAGCACGCGCTTGCGCACTTCAGGATAGGCGTAGCTCATGAAGAGCGTCGGCGTCCCGTCACGGTCGACGCAGCGCCACTCAGGGTGTTCGACGAAGAACTTGCTGCGAAAAATTTCATCCCAAGGGTACGACGCGCCCCAGCCCGCCGGCCGGATCATCACGTGGAACTCCGTCCCTTGCTTACGGGCCTCTTCGCGCGCCACGGCCAACGGGTTCACGCCGGCTTTGAAGAGCGCTTCGAGCGACTCCGTGTACTCCTTGTATTCCCAGCGGCAGAAATCTTCCGTCCCTTCGCCCGAGATCGTGCCGAGCTTCGACGGATAGCAAACAATGTCGGCACCCAGCACTTGGAACCACCATTTGCCGACGTCGCTCCGCTCCATCCCTTTGAACGTGATCCGCAGGTCGTCGGCGGTACGAGGTTGAAACGGCCAGATCCAACTGTGCCCGTCGAACGTCGCCACGGCCGTGCGGAGTTCTTTCGGCACCGGCTCTCGCCACTCGGCAAACTCCGCGTCGGTCAGCGGCACCAGCTTCACGTAGCAAAGCGTGCTTGGCAGATGCGGTTGCGGAGAAATGTCTAAGCCCTGCCCGGCGAGGTCGGCGGCCGTTACGAACACTTCTTCAATCTGATCACGGCGCGGCTTCAACAGCGGTAACGTGCACGAGACTCGGCTGTAGACGTTCTCGCCGCTGAGCTTAACCTGCAGCGAGTTCTCGTCGGTATTGTCCAAGCCCATCGAGGTCGTGCAGACGCCGACGTACACGGCGTGCGGGCCTTTCACGCCCAGCGGCAGGCGTACCCGCGCGGCTTGCGTGTCGCGGAGCGTTGACAACGCCACTCCTTCAAAGCCCTCGACGGCATACGGAATCGTCTTCCATTTTCCTTTTTCACGCCGCCCGGAAGTGTGGGCCGACGCCGGTTCGGCCTTTGATAGATCGCTCAGCAACACGGCCTGTTCAACCTGCGACCACCGCCGCGAGTCGTCAGGCAGCAGCGCGACCGGCTTAGCTGCACTTTGAGTTGCCGCAGGCGTGCCCGACGCTTGCGTCTTCGCCTCCGCCCCATGGGCGAAAGAAACGAAGCTCACTGCCAGCAAGCACGTTGCAAGGGCGGAAAGTGAGGATTTGCAGCGCATCAAAAGTCTCCGAAGAGGGGAGCAAGCGGTCGCATTCTCATCGGGTTTCCGTCGGCATGCAAACTGCGGCAGAGTCCAACGTCGCAATGATCGTCGCGAGCCGCAATTATGCGGTTCCAAACGCTTGCCGGCCGTTGCATGGACGAGCGCTAAAATGACCTTTGGCATCGCGGCCTTGGGCATTCACCTGGGGCGATTGAAATCAACAGAGTTGCTGCATGTCGCTCGTGGAGAACACGGAACGAGGTCTCTATTGCCGAGCCGGGGATTTTTACATCGATCCCTGGTCGCCGGTCGACCGCGCCGTCATCACGCACTCGCATAGCGATCACCTGCGCTGGGGGTCGAAGAAGTATCTGACGGCGGCGGCGAACGTCCCCGTGCTCACGGCCCGCGTCGGCCCGCAAGATGTCGAAGGCTTGCCGTACGGCGAGTCGGTGGTCGTCAACGGCGTCAAGGTTTCGTTCTATCCGGCCGGCCATGTGCTCGGTTCGGCGCAAGTGCGGATCGAATACCAGGGCGACGTCTGCGTCGCGAGCGGCGATTACAAAGTTCAGCCCGACCGAACGTGCGCGGCATTCGAACCGGTCCGCTGCCGACACTTCATAACCGAAGCGACGTTCGCCCTGCCGATCTATCGCTGGCAAGCGACGCCGGATGTCATGCGCGACGTTGACGCTTGGTGGCAAGCCAACGCCGCCGAAGGGCGCACGAGCGTGATCTGCGCGTACTCGCTGGGCAAAGCCCAACGTGTGCTGGCCGAACTACTTCAACTTCATGGTCCGTTGCTGGTGCATGGCGCGTTGCAACGATTTCTGCCGATTTATCGCGAGGCCGGCGTCACGCTGCCGGAGACGGCCCATGCTTCGGCGACGAGCGTTCGCGCGGCCGGCGGCAAGGCGCTCGTCGTCGCACCGCCGTCGGTTCTCGGCGGGCCGTGGTTGCGAAAGTTCGGCCCCGTGTCGACGGCCGTCTGCAGCGGGTGGATGCGCGTGCGCGGCACGCGGCGTCGGCGGGGTGTCGATCGCGGTTTCGTACTCTCCGACCACGCCGATTGGCCAGGTCTTTGCGAGGCGATCGCGGCGACCGGGGCCGAAGAAGTGTGGGTCACGCACGGCTACACGGAGCCGTTTGCCCGCTATCTCTCGGAAGAGAAGAAACTGTACGCGATTCCGATTGAGACGCGATTCAAAGGGGAAGCTCTCGAAGAAACGCTGACCGAGACCGATGCGGCCACAACGGAAGACGCCGCAGCCGAACAACAAGCCGCCGCTCAAGATACGACGTCGCGGGAAGCCGTCGCCGCCGGCGCGGAGGCGGCATCGTGAAACAATTCGCCGAACTCTTTCGCCGGCTCGACGGTACGACCCGCACCAGCGAGAAGACGTCGCTGTTGACCGACTACTTCCGCTCGGCGCCGGCCGCCGATGCCGCGTGGGCCTTGTACTTTCTGACCGGTCGCAAGCTCAAGCGGCTTATCAAGACTAGGGCTTTGCGCGAGTGGGCCGCCGAAGCGGCCGCGTTGCCGCTCTGGCTCGTCGAACGTAGCTACGAAGCCGTCGGTGATCTCGGTGAAACGCTGGCTTGGATCTTGCCGCCGCCGGAAGGGGCGCGTGACGAGTCGCTTGTCGAAGTCGTCGAGAAGCAGGTTTTGCCGCTCGTCGATGCTGAGCCGGCCGTGCAACGTCGGCTGGTGCGCGAAGCATGGCGGCTGTTCGACGATCACGAACGCTTGGTCTACCACAAGCTGATTACGGGAGAGTTTCGCGTCGGCGTCGCTCAGACGCTCGTCGTTCGCGCTCTGGCCGCGGCGGCGGAAGTTTCCGCTCCGCTGATGGCCCACCGTCTGGCAGGCGACTGGCAACCGACGCCGGAGCAGTACCAGAAGTTTATCTCCGGCGATCTCGGCGACGATCCGGCGCGGCCGTATCCGTTCTTCTTGGCGTATGCCCTTGATGAGCCGGTGCAAGACCTGGGCGACCCGCACGAGTGGCAGGCCGAGTGGAAGTGGGACGGTATCCGCGGCCAAGCTTTGCGACGAGCCGACGCCTCCGGCAATTCGGTCACCGCGCTTTGGTCGCGCGGTGAAGAACTCGTCACCGAGCGATTCCCCGAACTACATCCGCTGCTCGACGCCTTGCCGCTCGGTACGGTTCTCGACGGTGAGATCCTCGCCTGGCGCGACGACCGTCCGCTGCCGTTCGCCGCGCTACAAAAGCGAATCGGCCGCAAGAGCATAACGCCGCGAGTTCTCAAAGAAGCGCCTGTCGCCTTCCTCGCGTATGACCTGCTCGAAGTCGAAGGCGTTGACTTTCGCGAACGCCCGTTAAGCGAACGCCGCGAACGCCTGGAGCAAATCGTCCGTCAAGTCTCGCAGCCTCGCTTGCAGCTCTCGCCTGTCGTCAATTTTCAAACTTGGGACGAACTCGAACGTCAATACGGGCGGGCCCGCGCCCAGCAGGTCGAAGGTCTGATGATCAAGCGGCTCGACGCGCCGTACGGCGTCGGTCGCCGCCGCGGACCGTGGTGGAAGTGGAAGGCGGTGCCGTACTCGATCGATGCCGTGCTGATGTACGCGCAGGCCGGCCACGGCAAACGGGCCGGCCTCTACACCGACTACACCTTCGGCGTCTGGGACATGCGCCGCCTCGTGCCGGTTGCGAAAGCTTACAGCGGGTTGACCGACGAGGAGATTCGCCGAGTCGACGCTTTCATCCGGGCTCACACCATCGACAAGTTCGGCCCGGTGCGCGAGGTCGAACCGCGGCTGGTGTTCGAACTTCACTTCGAAGGGATTCAAGTTTCTTCGCGGCATCGGGCCGGCATCGCCGTGAGGTTTCCTCGCATGCATCGTTGGCGTCACGACAAACCGCCGGCCGAGGCCGATTCGCTGGAAACGCTCGTGCAACTAGCGGGCATGGGGCGCGAGGATTTACACCCGCGCGTGTCGCGACAGTCGACGCTATTTGATCTCGACGACGACGTGGAAGACCCATCGACCGCGGAGGTGCGACAACCGTGATTCGTCGCACGGCCGACAACGCCGAGTTTCATATCGACCGCTGGTTCGCAAGCCAGGGGTGGAACGCGTTTGAATTCCAACGCGACGCCTGGCGAGCTTACTTAGCCGGCCGTAGCGGATTGGTGCACGCTTCGACCGGGACGGGGAAATCATATTCCGTTTGGCTCGGTGTAGTGGAAGAGGGGCTCCGCGAACGTGAGGCACAAGTTCGTGGCGACGCGGAACCCCTCACCCCCGGCCCCTCTCCCGCAAGGGGAGAGGGGAGGCGTTCGCGCAAATCGAATGAACGTGTCGCTGATCCGTTGCGTTTGCTCTGGATCACGCCGATGCGGGCCCTTGCGAATGACCTCGTCGTCAATCTCGAGCGGCCCATCAAAGAACTCGGGCTCAACTGGTCCGTCGGCCTCCGCACCGGCGACGCTTCCGCGGCCGAGCGGCGTCGGCAGAAGGCCCGGATGCCGACGGCCCTGGTCACCACGCCGGAGAGCTTGTCACTGTTGCTTTCCTACGGCGATGCCCGCGAGCGATTTCAATCGCTCCGCTGCGTCGTGGTTGATGAATGGCACGAACTCATCGGCAACAAGCGAGGCGTGCAAACGGAACTCGGCCTGGCACGGCTGCGACAATACGTGCCGAACTTAAGGACGTGGGGTCTTTCGGCGACGCTCGGCAATCTCGAAGAAGCTCGCGACGTGTTGCTGGGAAATATGTCGGGTGCGGGCGTGTTGATTCACGGCACCGCGCCCAAGGCGACGACCGTCGAAACGTTGTTGCCGCCGACGATGGAACGCTTCCCGTGGGCCGGCCACCTCGGCAAGCGAATGCTCCCGCAAGTGGTCGAGGCGATTGATAAGGCGCAGAGCACGCTCGTATTTACCAACACCCGGAGTCAGGCCGAGATTTGGTTTCGCGAGATTCTGCATGCCCGACCGAAGTGGGCGGCAGAGATTGCGCTCCATCACGGTTCGCTCGATCGCGGCTTGCGCGAATACGTCGAAGGTCGCACGCGCGGCGGCACGATAAAGTGCGTCGTCTGCACGTCGAGCTTGGATCTGGGCGTTGATTTCTCGCCCGTCGATCAGGTGATTCAGATCGGCAGCCCCAAGGGGATCGCGCGGCTGCTGCAAAGGGCCGGCCGGAGCGGACATCGGCCCGGCGCGGTGAGCAAGATTCTCTGCGTGCCGACGCACGCTTTCGAACTTGTCGAGTATGCGGCGGCCCGCGAGGCGGCGGCGGCCCGACGGTTGGAAGGGCGGCAACCTCTGGATAACCCGCTCGATGTGCTGGCTCAGCACGTCGTGACGATGGCGCTGGGCGAAGGGGTCGATGCGGATGCGCTCTACCATGAAGTTCGCACGACGCGCGCCTTCCGTGATCTCACGCCTGAGCAATGGCGCTGGACGCTCGACTTCGTGGAACGGGGCGGCCCGGCGCTACGGGCTTATCCGATGTATTCAAAGCTCGTGCAAGATGGCGGTCGGCACGTCATTCGATCGCCGCAAACGGCCCGTCTGCACCGAATGACGATCGGCACGATCACGAGTGACGCCGCCGTGGCCGTGCAGTATCTCAAAGGCCCGCGGCTCGGCACGATCGAAGAATCGTTCATCGCAAGACTTAAGCCGGGTGACGTATTCTTGTTCGCCGGTAAGACGCTTGAGTTCGTAAGGTTCCGCGATTTGAAAGCCTACGTCCGCAAAGCCACGAAGCCCTCGGGCACGGTGCCGCGATGGGAAGGGGGCCGACTGCCGCTGTCGACCGAGTTGGCGTCGGGCGTCCGTGCGAAACTGGGCGAAGTCGCGGCGGGCCGATTTGATACGCCGGAAACTCAGAGAGCCCGGGCCATCTTGGAGATTCAAGCGAATTGGTCACGCGTGCCGCGGTCCGGTGAGTTACTGATCGAAATGGCCCACGTGCAGCGCGGCTATCAAGCGTTCGTCTATCCGTTTGAAGGAGTGCTCGTCAACGAGGGCTTGGCGACGCTCGTCGCACATCGGTTGTCGCTCAAGATGCCGCGATCGCTGACGATCACGTCGAACGATTACGGCTTCGAGCTGTTGTCGCCCCAGCCATTTGACTTGTCGCCCGAAATGTGGCGCGAGCTACTGACGACCGACGGGTTGGTTGAAGACTTAGCGGCTTGCGTCAACGGCACTGAGATGGCTCGGCGGCGATTTCGCGATATCGCCCGCGTCGCCGGCTTGATCTTCACCGGCTATCCCGGCGCTCCGACGGCCGCTCGGCAGCTGCAAGCCTCGAGCGGTTTGATCTTCGACGTTTTCCGCGAGTACGACCCGGAGAATCTGCTGGTCGATCAAGCGCGGCGCGAAGTTTTGGAGCAACAACTTGAAACACGGCGGATGAGCGCGGCCTTGCGTCGCGCGACGACGGCCGAGATCGTCGTGCAGCCAATCTCGCGATTGACGCCGCTGGCGTTTCCTTTGTGGGCCGCGCGGATTCAGAAGAATCAGGTGTCGAGCGAGCAGTGGACGAAGCGTGTCGAGCGAATGGCCGTGCAACTCGAACGGGCCGCCGAGCGCGATGAAAAGAAAACGCGGCGTGGCAAGACGTCGCAGAACGCGGACCCCTCACCCCCGGCCCCTCTCCCGCAAGGGGAGAGGGGAGAAGTAGTTTCATCAAATGCGACGGAGCGCTCGGATGCTGCAATTTGAAGTGGCCGGTGAAACGCTTGTTCCGCTGGCGGAGCGCGCTCTATGGTGGCCTGCTCGCCGTAAGTTGATCGCCGCCGACGTGCATCTTGGCAAGGCGGCGTCGTTTCGCCAGGCCGGAGTGCCGATTCCTCACGGCACGACTCGAACCGATTTGCAGCGGCTGACCGCGCTCGTGGACCAATGGCAGGCGACGACACTTTTGATCGTCGGCGACCTCGTGCACGACAAGGCCGGCATGACGCCGGAGACGATCTCGCAAATCGCGGCCTGGCGCATCCGGCACGGTGTGCTGGATTGGCTCTGCGTCACCGGCAATCACGATAAGAAGGCCGGGCAACTGCCGGCGATCTGGAGCATTGCGCCGGCCGGCGAGCGACTGCAGATCGGGCCGCTGGTCTTTCGCCATCATCCGGAGCCGGACCCGAGCGGCTATGTGATCGCCGGCCATATCCATCCGGCCGTCGAACTTTTGGAGCCCGGGGGCGGCAGCATGAAAGCGGCCTGCTTCTGGTTCGGCCGCGAAGTCGCGGTGCTGCCGGCTTTCGGTCGCTTCACCGGCACGGCCCTGGTTCGGCCACGCGCGGGCGACGGCGTGTTCGTGGTCGGCGGGGCAGGGGAGATCGTGCAAATGCCGACGGACCCGCGACGCGTCGGCACCTGAACTCGCAGAACTTATCGCCGCGCGATGCTGCGCAGGACTTCAATGCCGCGATCAATGACGGCATCCGGCGCCGCGTACGAAATGCGGAAGTGCGTATCGCGAGCACTGAAAATGCCGCCCGGAATAATGAGCAGTTCCTTTTCGATGGCCGCGGCGACGAAATCCGTGCCGGTTCCCCAGGGGGCTTTGGGAAACGCATAGAAGGCCCCGCCGGGCGTGGCGAGTTCAAACAAGTCGGCCAGTCCTCTGACCAGCCGATCGCGCTTGCGGCGGTAATCGTTGATATGCGGCGTCATGTCGACGTCGAGCGCCGCGACGCCGCCCCACTGAAACGGCTGCGGTGCGCAGACGAACGTGTATTGCTGCAGCTTGGCCATTTCTTGAATCACGGCCTTCGGACCGTGGGCGTAGCCGAGCCGCCAGCCGGTCATGCCGTAGCCTTTGCTGAAACCGTCGATGACGATCGTGTCGGGATTGAACTTCGCCGGCGAGACGAACTCGGCGTCGTATTGGAAGGCCCGATAGATTTCGTCGCTCACCAGAGCGACGTTCTTCTCCGCCGCGAGCTGCGCCAAGTCGCGTACTTCGGCCACGCTCGCACTCACGCCGGTCGGGTTGGCCGGGCTATTGAACAGGATCGCCTTCGTGCGCGGCGTGATGGCGTCGCGAACTTTGTTGACGTCGATACGGAAGTCGGGATACGTGTCGATCGGCTTGAGCGTCGCGCCGGTCAGCTTCACCAGCGACGGGTACATCACGAAGTACGGATCGAAGACGATTACCTCGTCGCCCGGATTCGCCAAGGCCAGCATCGCCAACACCAGCCCGCCGCTGGTGCCGGAGGTGATGAAAAGATCGCGATCGGCGTGGCCGAACTCGGCCTTCGTGCGCTCGAGCAGCTTCTCACGCAGCGGGCCGATGCCTTGCGTCTGCGAGTAACCGTTTTTGCCGCTTTGCAGGGCGTCGATCGCCGCTTGCTTGACCGGTTGCGGCACGTCGAAGTCGGGCTGGCCGATCGAGAGATTGATCGGGCTCTTCATTTTGGCCGCCAGATCGAACACCTTGCGGATGCCCGAACTGTCGAAATGGGCCATGCGGTCGGCGATCCAAGGATGAGGCATGGGCGGAGAGGCGCTAGGCGTTAGCTGCTAGACGCTAGAGGGAAGGGGAGGGGCGTGCGAAGCCCAATCAGTATAGTTTGCGCGGAGCTAGTCTGTACACCGGCTCACTGCGTGCCGCGACGATCAGTCGAAATACATGATCGGCTTAAATAGACAATAGCCGAGCGCCAAACCAAGGTTCGCGACGCTGACTAGCGCCAGTGCTCGATCGAATGGTCGTACGCCCGAATTACAACTGTTGCCGACCGTTCTAAAGGTAAGGTTGACGCACCATATAAGTAGACCCAAACGAAGCAGACCTATCGGCAGTTTGGCCGGGTGCAATGGCGCGACTTCGCCGGAATGCGTGAGTGAAACGAGGACGACCGCCACTGCACATTGCAGGCCGTCGCCATACAGAGATCGAACCGCAAACAGTCGTTCGAGATTGTCGCTCAATCCTGGCTTGCGTACTTGTCGCTGCATCGCCACGACGCAAGAGGCCGCGACCACAATCGTGATGCCAGCAAACAGGTAGTCGAAGTAAGTCCAGCCAAATTTATGACCGGTGTTTGCACCGACGAATGCGGGCATCAAACAGCAGCCTAACCACGTTACGAACTTTTTGCTGCTCCACAACATGGCTGCGACAACGTGATGACTCGTTGGTAATCCATCATCATCCTAGACCGGTCGACTCTCTGCGTCACGTTATCGCAAGGCAAGGACGAGATATTGGCAGGTCGTATTCCAGCGACCGAAGGTCACTGGGCTTTGCTGACGTCTGACCGCTGAAGTCTGACGTCTGTCCCCGCCTACCTCACCTTACAGCGGAATCGCACGAGTCCGCCGTCGCCGGGTTGGAGCGGCTCTTCGATCTCCCAGCGGAGTTCGAGCGAGATGGCGGCGTTTTCGGTCGTGCTGAAGTGGGCCTTGCGGCTCGATTGAGCGCTGCCCGGCTCGTATTCCAGCCGCGTCGTGAGGCTGTCCAAGATCACGATGTTGCCGACCGGCGCGTCGCCGACGTTGTCGTAACGAATCGTGAAGTCGACGGTGTCGCCGGGGTTGGCCGCGGCGGTCGAGGCGATTTTGCAGATTCGCAGCCGTGCACAGGTCGGTTCGTTGACGACGTAGATCGCCTGCGCTCGCTGGTCGCCAGTGGCAACCTTGGCCGCTTGTTTGTCGATCGCAACCTTGAGACCGTCGTCTTTGGTCCAGATGATGGCCTTGTCGACGGCTTCGGCGAGCCGGGCCTTTTCGGAGCCTTGCATGATGCCGGTGCGGATGACCGTCAGGTTTTCGAACGCCGCAAACGACTGCTTGAATTCGTACGGCAGCAAGGCCTTGGAAAGGATGCCGTCGCGTTGATCGCGAGCAAACACGGTGAGCTTCGTCGTGGCCGTTTGTCCGATCGGCTGCAGGTTCTCGGTGTTGATGCCGATGCGAGCCCGTTCTTCCATGTTGACGACGCGCTCGCCGCGTTTGAACCGCGTTGGGCCGTCGACAAATTCGCTCGACGACGCGTTGATGACGGTTCGCACGGAGCTGAACCGCGGCGCGTAGAGATACGTGCAGTTCGACGGCTCGACGAGCGTTCGGCCGTCGAGCGTGTCGTAGTGAGCGACGGTGTCTTCGACGTTCAAGCCGTCGACGCGCCACTCGGGGCTCACACCGACCGGTTCATAAGCATCGCCGCCGTCGTGGAGGAACTCATCGTGCGGCCAAGGGCCTTTGATGCCGGGCGGCTGCCACGCGCTATGGGCGACGAACGGAATCGGCACGCCTCCTTGCACTTCGCACCCGGCGCGCGGCATGGCGGGCAGTTGTTCGCCGACGGGCGGTTTGCCTTTTGGCCCGAGTATGCGCGATTCGAGCTTCGATTGGCCCGGAGCGTCACCGGCGAGGGCCTGCGGCACAACGGCCGGAGCCGCAGCCGCGTCTACCGGAGCGCCTTCCGCAGCCGGCTGTTTGCGAAAGGCCGCGAAATTCGTAAACGAATCGGGCAACGACTTGCACGCGGGCAAAACGACCAGCGCCGCCGGCAAGAGCAGGGCGATGAGGCGTCGGCCGAGCGTCGTGTTCAAAGTGGTTCGCATGGCTGGGCGTAGTGAGGCGACGAGTTTCGTGTGTTACTGAACGGTGCTCTTGGCGGCGGCCTGCGAGCGGCGGGCCTGCTGCATGGGTGCTTCCGCCGGCGTTGGCGCGACTTCCGCGGCCACCGGAGCGCTCAATCGTCGCCAGGGTGGGCAACCGTACGTGAATTCCATGTCCGGCCCCGAGCGTTCGTCGGGCATTCGCGCGCCGAGACGAACGATCGCCACTGGCCGACCCAGTCGATCCGCCACTTCTAGCGGATTGGCTTGCGATCCCGCGTCGTGCCAAAGTTGGTCGCCAGGCAGTTGGCGGCCTGGAATGGCTTGTTGCGGGTCTTCGATGTAGATAACGCGTGTCACGAGCATGCCGCGCGTCGCTTGGCGGATGTCGTCTTCATTGAACACGACGGGAATTGGAAACCGCCGTTCGAGCCCTTGCGGAGCATACGTGCGATCGACGATTTCGATCGTCGGGTAGCACTGCGGCAGGTTGAACTCTTCCGGCAGGTTGTCGAGCTTCACGCGATACGGCGCTCCGATGAGCATGCCTGCGTGAACGGCCCCTTCGACGGGATCGGTCCAGCCCCCTTGATCGGCGAGGCTGATCCAAACGCCGTCGGGCCCGGTGAGTTCGACAGGTTGAAAGTTGCCCTGCACTGGTCCGCCTTGTTGCAACCGCGTGGCGCCGACGAGGCCGGTCGGTTGTTGCGGCGCCGGGTAACGGTAATGCACGTTCGGCTTTTGTGCCGCGGCCGTTGAGACGCCCAAGCTTGCCAAGACGGTCGCAAAGGCGAAGCCGAGCCGAGCCAGGCGACCAGCGAAATGACGGAAGGAGTGCGACATGGGGTGTCGACCGCCGCTGACGATTGTGGGGCGAAGAGAAGTGAGGCGTCGGACCGCTATCGAGCCATGCTCGGTTAAGGGGTCCGACTACGTCGCCGCCGCAGCGATTCGGGCTGCGGCGGCGACTGCGAGTCAGTTGGGCTGCTCGGTGGAAACTCTACGGGCAGTAAGCCGCACCGGCTCCGGCTCCCGCACCGCGGGCACCAAGGCCGACGCTCGCATGCTCGTGGACGAAGGCCTTGTTGGCGGGCTTCGGATAGCTCATGCCCGGCGTTTGCTTCACGTGGATGCTCTGCTTCTTCGTCGGCTGCGGATAGTGCTGGAACGTGTGGTTGCGAATCACGTGCTTTTGCAGGCCCGCCGGTCCGCCGAGCGGAATGTGCGGAGGACCAGGCAAGCCGATCGGCGTTCCGGTGATCGGAATTCCGTACTGAGCTTGCGTCACGCCCTGGTAGAGTTCGCTTCCTTCGGCGAAGCCGCCGACGTCACCTTCGAGGCCCGGCACTTCCAGGTCCTTGTTACCGATGCGGATGATCGCCATGATCGCGCCTTGGCGATCGGCTTCGACGATCGGGTCTTGGCCCGGATCGAGCCGTGTGCTGACGAGTTCTTGCACGCCGGCGACCGCGAGTTCTTGGAACTCAGGATCCGGCAAGAAGATGACCTTGGTGACGAAGTTGCCCGAGAGCACTTGGTCGAGATCTTCTTCGGTGAACTGCACCGGAATCGCGTTATGCGACAGATAGGCTTCCGTGCGGTGTACGGCCGGAGCGATTTCGATCGTCGGGTAAAGCTCGACGCCCGGGCGGCCCGGCAGGTCGGTGAGCTTCAGACGATAGAGCGCGCCTTGCGGAAAATTGCTGCGAGCCGGAGCGACGAGCGGTTCGCTGTCGAACATGCCCGCTTGGCCGACGCTCCATGCGACGGCGGCGCCTTCGGGGCCGATGAAGGCCACTTGCGAATTCGACAACGGCATCGCCGCGGCCGGATCGCCGATGGTCATCACGCCCGGACCGGGGCCGTCGACGCCGGGGCCCGGATGTTGCATCATCGTCGCCGGCGGCATCGTGTGCGACACGAACGGTACGCGGCAACCGCAGATCGCGGCCAGCGCGCACAAAAAGGCAAATCGGTACTTCATCGGTTCCCCCTTGGATCCATCCCTGTGCCGACGGCGGGCCAATCGTCCCGGAGTGCGGCTTGTGTGAGCGTCGGGCTGCGGAGCTGGTGATTTCGCGGCTTTTTCGGGCCTGTTTTCGGCGTGGACCTTGGTTGCCCGCAGTCCTACAATGCCGCCCGAAATCGATTCGGGCCGAAGTGTCGAACGCGGCGCGGGCGCTTCCCTGCGCACGCCTTCCGCTTCGAAGCCTCGTGTAGGTAACGTCGGCCTGTCACAACGGGAATCTTTGGTAAATCCGTTAGAACCCGACCAACCGAACCAGCCCGACCATGAAGAATAGGAGTCACAGTTTGCCGGCGGCCGTTGCGGCAAGCTGTTTCTTGGCGGCTGCTGTGTTCGATTTGCCGGCGACGCGTGCCCAAGTGCTTGCGCCGCCGGCAGCAAACGCCGAGGTCGATCGCCCACAGTTTGAAGAACCGGCGGCTAAGACCATGTCGCCGGGCGCGATCGTCGAACGGGCCACGTCCGAATTGGCGCAGCACCTTTCCGTGGTCGCTAAGGTGCGGCAGCGCGGCAACCTCTACGGGCGCGAACTCATCGGCTCCGGCGACTATGCCCAAGGCCCCAACCGCTCGCGGCTGCTGCGCTACGAGATTCGGATGAAAGTCGGCTCGCAAATCGTGCATTCGCTGCAGGTTTGCGACGACCGCTACCTCTGGATCTCGCGCCAGCTTGAAGATGAACCGATCATCCAGCGCGTCGAGGTCGACCGCATTCTCGCGGCTTACGAACGCCAGGCCGCGGCCCAACCTGCGCCGGGCGACATCGGCCGCATGCAACAAGCGCTCGCCGTCGGCGGGCTTGGCCATCTGTTGGCTTCGTTGCGCAAAGACTTTCAGTTTCATAGCGTGGCCGCTTCCAAGCTTGGTGACCTGCCGGTGCATGTCGTCACCGGTTCTTGGAAAGCGGAAGCATTGAGCGGCTTCGCGGCCTCCGCGCCGAAGAAGAAAGACGCCGGTCGCACCGTCGGCGGACTGGTGTTGCGGCCGCACGTGCCCGATCAGGTCGTGCTGTTCCTCGGCACCGACGACTTGTTTCCGTATCGCATCGAATTTCGCCGCCTGCCCGAGGGGGCGGAGCACGGAGTCGCGACCGCCGACGCGGGCGCCGCGCCGCCGGTCAACGCCGACCCCAACGGACTGCTGCTTGCTTTAGAACTCTACGAAGTGCAGATCAACGTGCCGTTGGAAGAGCGACTCTTTCAGTTCGCCCCCGGCTCACGCCCCTACACGGATGTGACCGAACTCTATCTACAGCAGATGACGGCGCTTCCCTAAAGCCCAGGGACCAAAGGTCTCTGGGCTTTAGAACGAAACACGTCGAAGTTAGACTAGAACGTTTCGCCGCCCCCGAATCGTTCCGAGTTTGACGTGAACCGCATCTTCTATCCGTTGGCCGCCCTCGCCCTGGCCGCTATGACGGCCGTGCTCGTGCTCGGCATCTATCTGCACACGAAAGACATTCGCAATCCCCGCGATACCGATGCCCAGCGCCTCGCGACGGTGCATCGCCTCTCCGGCATTGCGGCCGGCGTGTGCGTGCTTCTGGTCAACAGCGTCGTCATAACGTACTTCGTCGGCACCAGTCGCTGGAACAAAGAAGTCAGCGAAACCTATCGTTTGCCGCCCGAGTTCGTACTGCGGGCCAACAAGCTGAAGCGGCGGGCGTTTCCAATCTCGGTAATGAGCATGTTAATCGTCGTCGGCATCGTGGCGCTTGGCGGCGCGGCTGATCCCGGCTCAAGCTTCTCGCGCGATCTGATTGCCCGCTTCGGCGACGATTTCGCTTGGGCCGATGTTCACCTCGGTGCGGCGCTGGCCGGCATGGCGCTGATCGCCGCCGGCTTCTACTTTCAGGCCACGTACATTTACGCCAATCAGGCGATCATTGCCGAAGTGATGGCCGAAGTCGGCCGCATCCGCAAAGAACGTGGACTCGACTAGCCTTCAGCTTGCCGCCGCCGACGTCGCTGCGGGAACCTGCGGCCGATTGTGATCGTGCCCGCGATCTTCGAAGAACATAATCGCGGCCGAAAGCCCAAGGCCGGCCAAGAGCGCGGCCGAAAGTCGGAAACGGTCGTGCGTGTGGAACTGCAGCTCCGGCAGCAAGTCGCTGGTCGCGATACAGAGAAACGTCCCCGCGGCCGCCGCCAGCGCATAGCCGACGAATTGCGTCGCCCCGCCGCCGAGCGCGAAGGCCCCGATGTAAAAGAGCAGGGCACCCGTCGGCACGGCCAGCGCGTATCCGACGTTGACCAAGTGCCGATGCTTGGCGGTGCGGCCGCCGACGGCCATCAGCGTGCCGAGCGTCAGCGAATCGAACGGCTTGTGCAACACGACGACGAGGAACACGGCCAGCCCGGCCCACTTCACGGTGCCGTGCTCGGCCGCCTCGGCCCCGACAGCCGCGGCCAGTGCGATCCCGTCAAGCAGGCTATGCAAGGCTAGGCCCAAGAGCGCTGCGGCCCAGCCGGTATTCCCGCCTCCGTGGCCGTGGACCGGCCCGTGATCGTGAACATGCGAATGATCGTGCTCGTGCGAATGCCCGACATGCTCATGGGCCGAATGGTCGTGATGCCCCAGCGCGCATTCGTGGTCCGGCCCGGTCGGATCGGCCGATTCTTCGCCGTCCGGCGCACCATGGTGGTGAAAGTGAAATGCCCGCTCGATGAAGAACATCAGCAGAAATCCGGCGAGCAGGCACCACATCGTCCGATCGATCGAACCGAGCAGCACGAAGGCATGCGGCACCAAGTGCAACACGCCGACCCCCAGCATCGCCCCGGCCACGAAACTTAGGGCCGTCTGCATGCGGGTATGCGTTAGCCGAATCCAATGCGGAATGAACCCGCCCAAGAGCGACGCCGCCACGATCAGCGCACAGTAGATCAAAAGCAACGACGCGGGATTCATGCAGGCGAGCGGCCGGTAGTAGAGAGGAACGTCGGACACGTGAATGTCGGAAACGCGACGGCGTACCAGTATCGTCGGAGTGCCGCAGGTTCACAAGCGGCCGGCAGTTGTCGTCGGCCCGTCGTTTTCGTTATGCTCACAAACCTTATGCGAGCCGTCGTCCAACGCGTTTCTCGGGCCTCCGTCACGGTCGACGGCATCGTCGTCGGCGCGATCGACCGTGGGCTTTTGGTGTTGCTCGGCGTAGGGCACGACGACACCCCGGCCGACGTCGATTACTTGGTCGAGAAAATCGTCGGCCTGCGAATCTTTGAAGACGACGCGGGGAAGATGAACCTTGCATTGGCCGACGTCGGCGGGGCGCTGTTGGTCGTCAGCCAGTTCACGCTGTGGGGCGATTGTCGCAAAGGGAAACGTCCGAGCTTTACCGACGCCGCGCCGCCGGAGAAGGCCGTGCCGCTCTACGAGTCGTTTGTCGCCAAAGCCGCGGCGATGGGCATCCCCACGGCCACGGGCAAGTTCCGCGAACACATGCACGTCGAACTCGTGAACGACGGCCCGGTGACGATGCTGGTCGACAGCAAGAAGGCGTTTTAGCCGGCGGCGCGTCCATGCTCGCCTGCGAGGGCTTTCAACGTCCACGATTAAGCAGCGACTTGACGAGATCCCCGTCTAAGATCGTCGTGTTCGACTCGGCGGCTGGTGTGTTCAATTTTTCGACGATGCGTTCGAGTTCCGCGATTTTCGTCGCGGCGGCTTTGTCGTCGCCCGTTTGGAGCGCCTGACCGATTTCGCGGCAGAGGCAAGCGACGAGGGCGTTGTCCCAGGCATGACCCTCGGCCGCGGAAACTTGCAATTGCAGCACGAAGAAGCGTCGCGCTAAGGCCTCGTTAGGGCTTGGATCACTCATGCGAATCCCTAGTAAGCGGCGTTAGTGAATTAGAGCTTATGGTTTCGACGACAAGCCGAGGCGAGAACGGCGGCAGGCGACGGCCGCACGGGAACGATTGAGAATGTGCATTGCCTCCGCCGCGGAATGTTGCCGAAGTACGTCGTCTTCTTCGGCCGACCAGGCCGCATTGAGCCACGGCGGACGGGTTCCACGTCGCCGGTGCGCGGCACTCATGTTGGCGCGCGCCTTAAGCGTGTGCTTTCTGCCCAGATTGCTGCGCCGAACTTTTTCGACAACACGCTTGGGACGTTTCTTACCTCGGAGCGACTCGGCGATCTTCGCGGCGCGCTCGGGTAACTGCGCGGCGGCGTGCAGCTTCTCGGCAATTCTCGGCCAGTTCGCGCGGGAAAGGGCGCTATGCAACTGGTAGTCGCCGAAGTTGTATCGCACGCCGAACGCGGCGCGCCAGGCCGAAACGACCTTTTCGGTAGCGCCCCACCAGTACTTGACGGCGGCGGCCGATTCCAGATGAACGGCTTTTTCTAAGTCGTCAAAAACCACGAGGGAACAACGTCTTTCGCCGGGTGACTTCGCCAATGGCCACGGAATTCGCCCGCGGCTGACGCCGGCGACGGTGACCTGTCCGCGAATCGCACAGTCGACGACTTCACCGACCGCGACCTGCGGCGGCAGATACGGCCCAAAATGCAACGCCTCTTGAGGACGCTGCTCGGCACTCAGGGAGATAAGCTGCGGAGCGTTTCGTCTGGCGTCTTTGAAAGCGATCATCGTTGAGATTCGTTCCAACTCTCGGTTATGCCCGTAGCGGCGACGGCATTACTAAACCGGAGAGTGGAAAAACATCACAAGAATTCTGAATCGATCAGTGCCCGTCGATGTGCATGCACGACGCTGTAGCGGGAGCGATAACGCACGTGCGAATGGCGCCATACACAAGGGCGGCGCGGCTGTCGGCGAGAATGCTACGCGCGATGATTCGCGGCGCGGCCCACGGCGTTCATGAGCCAGAGGAGTTCGTCGTCGACATCGGCGGGGTCGACTACGGTTGCCGCCACTTCTTGACGTAGAAGTTCCCCGAAACGTCGGCGCAGGCGATGAATCGACATGTTCACGGCCCCGACGCTCAGTTGAAATTTGCGGCCGATGCGGGTGCGCGACTCAGCGTCGCCTTGCCCCGTCAGATGCGGCTCCAACAAAGCGAAAAGTTCGCTCTTTCCGGCTTTGTGATAGTCGTCGGCCAGTTTTCGACGAACATTCACCAACAATGCTTCCGCCCAGTTTCGGTGGTAGCTGACTTCGGGAGTCTCGTCGTGCGACGGTTCGCGGGCATACCGCGAAGCGACATCTTCGGCGTCGAGCGATAAAATCGTCGTGCCGCCGCCGCGCCGCTCAGCGCCCGACGCGCGGCGTTGATTCGCCATGAAGTTCCTAAAGGCCGCCAAGAGAAACGACCGAAAACGCCCCTTTTCCGGGGAAACGTTTTCGAGAATTCGGCCGTTCAGGACATGCACGAAGAAACCCTGCGTGAGATCCATCGCGTCGTGTTCGTTATTCCCCTGCCGACGGGAGAATACGTACAGCGGATACCAGTAGGCCTGCGCCAAATGGCTCACCGCTTCACGAGTCTCATCGACGGAAGCGTCGCGCGCACGCAGAATTACGCTCCACTGCGTCGTATCAAATCGTGCTCGAGGTTGCGGGACGGGATCCGCGTCATTCATGATGCGAGCGAGCACGAAGCATGCGGGAACCGACAAAGTAGAGTGACAAAGCTTTCTGAAGCGGTTTAGTAGGGTTAATGCGGGCCGCGCATCTTGCCGGAGCGACCGACCACAGTATACGACAGTGCACATGACGATGCCACAACGCGAAGGCCATTGAACCCCGCCGAAAGATGCCATCAGGGTCCAATACTCACTGCAAGATTTGTGGTTCACCGATTCGTCCCGAGTCGGTGAGTTCCGGCTGCCCCTGTTGTTTGCTCAAGCTCGGTTTGGCTGCCGAAAGCAGGTTAACTGTCGCCGGTCGGCATTCCGGAACGTTCTCCGGCGAATTCGCTTCGGCCCCGACGGAGCCGGCCTTCCGCGGGATATTGTCTCAGTTCGGCGACTACGAACTCCTGTCCGAGATCGCGCGCGGCGGAATGGGAGTCGTCTACCGAGCCCGCCAACGCAGTTTGAATCGTACGGTCGCCGTGAAGTTGATCCTCGCCGGGCAGCTCGCCAGCTTGGAATCTGTTAGGCGCTTTCGCCTGGAAGCCGAGGCGGCGGCCCGATTGCGGCATCCGGGAATCGTGCAGATTTACGAGGTCGGCGAGGTCGAGACGCAGCATTTCTTTAGCATGGAGTTGATCGAAGGGCACAGTCTCGCCGAGTGCATCGACGCCTTTCGACCGGCGCCCAACGATGGCGCCTCATCGCGGCGAGAGCAGTTTGATTGCATTGCGGAACTCGTGGCCGGGGTCGCAAGAGCGCTCGACTACGCGCATCAGCGCGGCGTGTTGCATCGCGACCTGAAGCCTTCGAATATCTTGCTCGACGAGCAAGGGCGATCGCATCTGACGGACTTTGGATTGGCGAAACTTACGGGGCACGACTCCGGCGGACTGACGCTTTCCGCCGCCGTGCTGGGAACTCCCGGCTATCTCGCTCCGGAGCAAGTCGACGGCTCGCCGGAACAAGTGACGACCTCGGCCGACGTTTACGGCCTGGGAGCAACTCTCTACGAACTCTTAACCGGACGTCCGCCGTTTCAAGGAGCGACGGCTTGGGAGACGATGCGTTGGGCCGTTGAGCGTCCGCCTGTTTCGCCGCGGCAGATTAATCCCGCGATCAGTCGCGACCTTGAGACGATCGCGATGCGTTGCTTGGAGAAATCACCGGAGCGTCGGTACCCTTCGGCGGCGGCGGTTGCGGACGAGTTAGATCGATTTCGACGCGGAGAGCCGATCCTTGCGCGACCGGTCGGCGGAGTCGAAAAAGTTTGGCGTTGGTGCCTGCGCAACAAAGGGCCGGCTTCGCTGGCGGCGGCGTTGGCGCTGGCCATCGTGGTTGGCACGGTCGTCGCCTTCTGGCAGTGGGGACGAGCGGAACTGGCCAACGAAGCGTTGACCGCAAACGTATCGAATTTGGAATGGGCCGCGATCGATACGATGCTCGCTCAGGGCGAAAGCTCGAGGGCCCTGGCGAAGCTGGCCGCGCTCCTGCGACGAGATCCCGGTGATTGGAAGGCGGCGACTTTGGCCATTTCGATCATGGAGCAACGCCGCTTTCCGCTGCCCGCGGCGCCGGTCATTCGGCATCCTGACGGCGCGGAGCTATCGGTAGCCCGCCTCAGTCCCGACGGTCGCCGGATCGTCACGGCTTCTTTCGACGGTACCGCACGGCTCTGGGATGCGGCGACCTCCGAACCTTTGGGCGAGGTGATGAAGCACGACGCCGAAGTGACCTGGGCCGAGTTCAGCCCGAACGGAGAAACCATCGCGACCGTTTCAAAAGATCGTTCGATACGATTTTGGAATGCGGATGCAGGTCGACCTGCGAGGGCTCCGCTGCGACAAGACGAAGCCGTCGAACGATTGAGATTTCGCGACGACGGCAAGTATTTGCTCGTACAAACATCGAAGTCGGTGAGCATTGTCGACGGGGCCGAAGGACGTATCTTGGTCGGCCCCAAACGTTTCTCCGGCAAGGTGCTTGCCGCCCGTTTTATCCACGATGCCGATGCGTTTTTTGTCACAACACTGGATGCCAAGCGATCACGAATCGGCGTTTTTAATGTCCTGACCGGCAACGAAACGGCAGGGCTCGATCTCGGCCCGATCAGCAAGGCCGACGTTGCCGATGATATGTCGTATGCCGCCGTCATCGATGCGTCAGGCGTCGGGCATGTTTGCGATTTTCCGTCCGGCAAAAACATGAAGGCGCTCGAAGGAAGCGTCGGCCGGCTCGACGACTTGTCGTTTGGTCCGAAGAGTCCGCTCATCGCGGTTATTGGTCGACACCAATGGGCCCGAGTGTGGGATGCCCGAACGGCGCAACCATTCACGGGCGAACTGCCGCATTATTACTTGGTCCGCGGCGCGGCGTTGACGGAAGACAGCCGCCGGCTGCTCTCTTGGGCCGACGACTCTCTGGCCCAGATTTGGGACCTTTCGACCGACAAAGCCTACTGTGAGCCGATGCGACATCAAAACCGCGTCGTGCACGCGGAACTCGGCCGATCGACGACGGGGGAAATGTGCTTGACGACGTTGTCGCATCTCAAGTCGAGGACCGACCAGTCCAAAACGGGGGCGGCCTGCCTGTGGCGCATTCACGACGGCCGTAATCCTCGCGATCGAACTATTGGCGCGGGAGACGCTCGCGGTCATGACGGCAGCAGACTCACTCACGACGACCGCAGGCTCATTTACGGCACGACCGACGGCAA
The DNA here is from genome assembly GCA_017303535.1 of Planctomycetota bacterium. GTDB lineage: Bacteria > Planctomycetota > Planctomycetia > Pirellulales > PNKZ01 > PNKZ01. The sequence continues at coordinate 3,899 of JAFLCO010000002.1, read as the reverse complement.
GGTCCACATCCACGAACTTGAGACCGGGAGTCCGATTTGTCAGCCGCTTGAGATTGCCGGCGGTGCCTGGGGACTGCTGCTGACCCGCGACGATCGAAAGCTCATCGTCACGTCGTCGCGCGGACAAGTATCGATGTGGTCGCTCCCCGAAGTAGCGCCGTTGACGTCGCCCGAGACGATCCCGACGACGATTCAACCGGCCGTGCTTGGTCCTGATGAACGGCAATTCGCAACCGGTTCGACCGATCACCTCGTTCGAATCTGGGACGCCGAAACGGGGCGTGTCTTGCGCCAAATGCGCCACGGGTCGGAAATCAACTCGCTCGCGTATTCGCCCGACGGCAGCCTGCTGGCGAGCGCCGGCGAAGACCGCGTCGTGCGGATCTGGCGCTCGGCCGACGGCGCGCCGGTCCGTGAACTGATTGGGCATCGCAACGAAATCATGTCGGTGAAATTCAGCCCGGACGGCAAGCGGATCGCTACGGCCTCGCAAGATTTCAGCGGACGAATCTGGGATACGGCGACCGGCGGCGTGCTGGCGGAGTTGCCGCACCGCGGCGAAGTGCTGGAGGTCGCGTTCGACCCGACGGGCCGCTACGTGGCGACGGCCTCACGCGATCGCACGGCCATGATTTGGGATGCGGCGACCGGCCTGCCCCATTCTCGCGCTCTGTTTCATGCACAGGGCGTACGGAATGTAACGTTTAGCGCCGACGGTCGTCGGCTCTTTACGTTCGACTTCCGCGGCCTGCGGATTTGGGACGTCGAAACTTCCTACCCGCTCTCGGTGCATCTTGAGCAAATGTTCATCGGCGGTACCGGGTTTCAGGGGCCGTCGATGCGGGCTTCGATTACGACCGACGCCCAAGCCGCGTTCGTCGCGACGGACAGCTTGGAAGCCAAGTTGTGGCACTTCACGACGCCTGATCCCGGGGCGCCGTCTTGGTTTCCGGAACTGCTCGAAGCCGTGGCCGGGCAACGCTTCGCCGACGATGCGGAACGTCCCGAATCGGTTCCGCCCGATCGCTTTCTTGAGTTGGAGCGCCGGCTGCGCGGCTGCACGGAGTCCGACGATTACTCTCGCTGGGCTCGGCGCTGGCTGACGCAGGCCGACGAGCCGAAGCAGGCGGCCGCTCGATAGCGGGCTCAGACTTTGTCGTCGCCCCATTTTGCCATAAAGCTTCGCTCACGTTTCCATAGCGACGGTCGGCGTGGCGAACGCACCTACGCGAGCGAATTGGCGCATCTGTCGTGCGGCGGCGATTCCTTCCGCAATCAGCGCGTGATGTTCGCGGCAATTTCGGTTTCTGAAGAGGGAGCGACTCGACATTCGATTCGTGCCGCGACGTAATTTTCGCCCGAGGAACCCCCGCAATGAGTCTCGACGGCTACTGGCCGGCTTTCCCCAAGAATATCGACGAAAGGGTATGGCAGAAAAAGAAGGGGATCATCACGGCAAAGAAAACCGGCATCAGCGAGAAGATCAACGAGGCCGAACAGGCATTCAAGAAATTAAAGCCCTTTTTGTACGCTCGTGGCGCCATCGACGTCGACACCCGTGAAGAGGCCGAGAAGGCGTCGAAAGCGATGTTCGACGATGCGAAGAACATCATCGCGTTCGTCAAAACGATGGACGAATTCGCCAAGCATTGCGAATCGAAGGCGGCGGAGTTTCACAAGAGTAAGCTCATCCCGAAGGGCGTCGGCGATTTCTTGGAGGAAATGGCAGGCGACGGCCGCAAGCTCGGAGCCGACGTCAAGAAGCATTGCGACACGGCCCGCAAGGAGGTTGAAGAGATTCTGGACGGCTTAAGCGAAGACAAGAACGCCGTGAAGGCGAAGGAGCGGATCGAAGAGGTTAACAACCTGATCGACGACTGGAATAAGCACTACGCCGGAGAGCTTAAAGAACTCGAGGAGATGGAGAAGGAACTCGCTCTGCTCGGCAAGGAAGTCGATCACCGCCTAGGGGGCAAAGGCGACTCGCCGATCCAAGAATTGAAGGAGCCGCTGGTCCGAATTCGCGACGAAGCGCAAAAGGTGCAAGACGTCATGCTCGGCAAAAAGGCTTATGCCGCGCTGAAGGTCATCAAAGAGGTGCGCGGCATCATCAAGAAGATCAAGAACGACAAGGTCTTCTTCAAAGAAACCGGCGATCCGTTCGAAACGCGGGCCAACAAGTTTCTCGAACAGCGAGAGAAGCTGAACACGGTTTCTTCGAGCATCATCGGCGAGGCCGCCATCAGCGTTTCGCTGGTCGAAAACGGCGAAAAGGATGAAGACGGCGTGATCAAAGAGGTCGCGAAGTTTGCTGATATTTTCTACGACAACTCCTCCCCGAATTCCGTCGCGAAGACCCGTGAGTTGATTGACGACGTCGGAGAGAAGTCGAAAGAGATCATCTCCGGGCTGAAGAAACAACCGCTGGAAAAGGAGGCGTTGAGAGCCCTCCGCCAAAAGGCGGACGATTCGATCGTGAAAATCGAAAATTCGCTCTTCGCGCTCATGGGCGCTCTCAAGACGTCGGCCCGTCTGACTCGCGGTCGCTTTCAGAACAATCCGATGATCGGGACGCCGCTGAAAAAGATGGCGCTCGACGTCGACGGCTTGAAGAAGGATAGCAAGAAGAAGCAGGAAGTATACGAACAGTTGGTACCGCTGGTGGAGAATGCGCTGGGTTAGCCCCCCGCGCGCCGGCCCACGACTGAAGACGCCGGCAAGGCGACGGTCGGCGGCTCGTGTTCGTCAAAGACGTCCGTCTCACTGTGATTGATCCTGCCCCCTCATTTTCGACGATAAAATCATGCCGAACTTCACCGCAGACTGGTCGCGCGCCAAAGACGAAGTGGAAACGAGCGTCAAGAAGGACAAAGAGGCGGCTAAGTTCCTTGCCGCCGTGTATGAGAAATTCGATCAAGGGCTTTCCAAAGATTTGAAGGAGACCAAGACCGGCTCGACATGCTGCGATCAGTACGCGGCCGCGTATCGCGCCGGCGAAACGTCGAAGGCCTACCGCGAAATCATCAAGCAGACGAAGAACTGGCCCTCGGCTCTTGAGGAAGGTAAAGAACAGCTCGACGGCGTGCTCAAGAAAATCGGCAAAGAGGCCGAATCGATTTTGGTCGAACTCAAAAGCGACGTTAAGGGGAACGCGACGCAGGCTCTCAACAAATGGTCAAGCTTGAAGTCGACCACGGTGTCGACGAAGAACGTCGACGTCGCCATTGCGAAATGGCTCAAGGCGACGAACGATGACTACTTGACGCTCGTTCGCAAAGCGGCATCGAAGAACGCCGATCTGGCGATTCAGTTGTCCGGCAAGCTCATGGATTTGTGTGTAGAAATCCAAGAGGCCTACAAGGGACTCAACATCAAGGATTCTTCCGGCGAAAACGAACTCTTGCAGGAATATCTCGATCGCGTTTTCGCCGAGGCGGAAAAACGCCGTGATCTGCTCGACGGCGAAAAAGATCGCATTCTGATCGAGCAAAAGGGAGTCGCCAAACGCGACGAGAAGCAAGACGCTATCTAGGGTAAACCCTAATGACAACTCCCGCAGTCGGGCTAAATCGATCCGGATCGATGAAGCGCGACTGCGGAGATTCTTGACAAGCGACGCTCTTGTGGCGGGCGTCGCTTTCAGGCGTGCTTACGTTGCCCGAGCCGTCAACGGCTTGTCTATCTCCGACCGAGGGTGATGCGGCTCGCAGACGCAGCAGCGACGGGCATCCCAAGCCGGTCGTCCGACGCGGAGGAATTTACGTCGGGAGCGTGCGTCTGCCTGCGGGCTTTCATTGGCGCGTCACGTAATTCCAGTTAACCGCTTCCATAGCAATCCGTCAGGGCGTGTCGCCAAGCTTGATACGGGCAATGTAGATCGCACACTTGCCGAATTCGCT
>JAFLCO010000199.1 GCA_017303535.1 Planctomycetota bacterium | reverse complement strand
GAACAAGAAGAACACGATCTTCGCAATACCGGCGGCGGTACCGGCGATGCCGCCGAAGCCCAATGCAGCCGCGATCAGAGCGATCACCAAGAACGTAAGAGCCCAGGACAACATGGCAAAACCCTTTCGCAAAGAAATGTCAATCGACGGTTGATTCGGCTGCGTCGCCGGGCCGTCGCGGGAAGTCTGATGGGAAAGAGGAAATGCAAGCGGCGTGCCGAGCGGCGAAGTGCGTTTGTTTTCGAAGCGTGGCAGCAGCGGTGTGCGCGAAAGACGATCAACTTGGCAGAGGGAAAGTTCGCTCAGTGGGGAAATGAGTGGCGAATGGCGAATGGGGAGCCGGACAGAAATGGTGTCGCCTTATATGCGACGTCCGGCCGCGAGAAGATGTCCCGAAGGACAGGTGAGGGGGAGCAGGCCCGCGGATGGGCGTCGATCGGCTCAGACGATGCGCCGGTGGCCGACGACTTTCAAAGACTGCGAAGCCGTCGGTCGTTCCACTTCTCCCTCATCCGGCCTTCGGCCACCTTCTCCCGGAGGGAGAAGGGGCTATCCACGCCGCCTGTGTTTATCACGGGCCGGCTGTTAATCCATACGAGCGGCACTTAGCGGGGCAGCAGGGAGTCGATCACGGCCTGTAGAGCCGGGGAGGCGTGTTCGCGGAACGTACGCAGAGTGTCGACTTGGCGGAGTTGGGCGACGGTCAGATGATCGCGATAACGACGATCGAAAGCTTCGCCCGAGGCCTTATTCAGGTCGCCCAGCAGCGTGGTTCCGGCCCGATCGGCCAGCGAGCGTTTGAGGCTCACGAGCGTGAACGCCGGGCCGGCGGCCATCGATACCACCGGCGGCGTCGGCTGAGCGGCGTTTGCCGGCGCTGTGGCCGTTTGCGCGACGGGCGTCGCCGCGACCTCGGCGGCTTTCGCCTTGGCGGCTTCCGCCGGCGGCAGCGGGGGTTGCAAAGCCTCATCACCGAGGAATGGTCGCAGGGCGTTGATGATCTGCGCCTGCCGCGTCGCTTCGGCGCGGGCCAGTTCACGGACTTCGTCGGTGGCCGATTTCTGCTCGGCCAATTGGGCCGCGGAAAGCGCGACATGAGCATCGGCCGCCAGCCAAGCGGAGAGTTGATAGTCGGCCCCGAACTTCAGCGCAGGGCGCGCCGCCGGCGCCGTCGTGGTCGCGGTCGTTGCTTGCTGCGCGTAAGCCGCGCCCGTCTGCGCCAAGAGCGCGCCGCCGATGAGACACAAGCCGATTCGTAGTTGTCGTTTCATGATGGGCCTACGGGAAACAAACGTCGGTTGATGAATCAAGTTGCCAAGTTCGATGCTGCGAAAGCTCAATCAGCAGCTCTACGGATTCGACACGACTTGCAATTCGTCGCGCAGGGCGCTCACGCCCGTCACTCGTTTGGCGGCGTGTAGCGAAAGTTGTTTGTCGTAAAAGCTGGCCAGCACGCCGCGGAGTGTGACAAGCCCGTCGCGGGCGACCACTTCAAGCTTCGCGGCTTTGCGACCCAGGCGTTCCCGCATGGCGGCCGAAACTTCGGAGGCCAGCAGGTAGTTGTCGTCTGTAACGTTCCGCGAAAGCGTCAAACTCATAACGTGACCTAATCTCTAAGAGGGGCGAAGCGATCGATCGTTGACCGGCGCCGACAGCTCGACGCTGTGGCTCCGCACAACGTTGCAATTGGAATGCCGCCGAAGGTGTATTCGATCGACCCGGCAAAATGCGGGGAAATCGTGCGATGAACGGCGGCGCTGCCGGCACCGATCTGGTCGATCGGCGACCTTGTGCGTGTCGACCGATCGATCTTCGTGCGTCAGCGTTTCGCCGCTTGACGATTGGGCTTCGGAACGCCTCACCAGCGCGCGACTGCACTGACAACTGGGGCACCGCTGCGCTATGCCCCAGCCACCCGACACGGCGCGGCGCTAAAACGGGAGCATCCCCATCAACATCATCACAATGAAGATTGCGAGCACCACGCCAAGCAATCCGCTCGGGCCGTAGCCCCAGTTGCGGCTGTGCGGCCAGGCGGGCGTCGCGCCGAGAAGCAGCAGAATCAGGATGATCAGCAGAAGCATAGACATCGACATAGGAGCACCTCAAAGTTGAATGACGAAGCGAGCGATGCGACGTCTTAGAAAAGCACTTCGCGTGCCGGCAGAAGGGCAGTCCTTTGCGGTATTACGCTGCACTCGGCTAACCGCGGCGGCTCAGCATCCGCAGCAGGTTCCGCAGGGCCGGCAGTCCGATGGGCTTGGTCAGATGTAGTTCGAACCCGGCGTCGAGGGCTTCCTGCCGATCGGATTCCTGGCCGTAGCCCGTGAGCGCGATCATCACCGGCTTGCGCGGCAAGGGAAGCTGCGTGACGCGCCGCGCCAGTTCGTAGCCCGAGGCGCCGGGCATCGCGATGTCGGAAATGAGAATGTCGGGCACAAACTTCGGCAGGGCTTCCAAGGCCTCGGCCGCCGAATGGGCGACGCACACCACTTGGTTGAGCTTCTCGAGCAGCCGCGAAAGCAGATGGGCCGCCGAGTGATTGTCGTCGACGACCAAGACGTGAAACGTCGGCAGCGGCGCATGCTCTTCGGTTTCCTCGCCGCCGGCGGTGAGCAGCGTGGCGTCGGCCAGCGGCAGCGTGACAGTAAAGGCACTGCCTTGAGCAGGCCCGCGACTTTCGGCGGCGATGGTGCCGCCGTGAAGTTCGACGAGCGTCTTGGCCAGCGTGAGCCCGATGCCGAGGCCCCCTTGCGCGCGGGTATTGGAACTATCGACCTGCGTGAACAGGCCGAAGATCTTGCCGAGCATCTCCGGCGCGATGCCGATGCCGTCGTCGGTGATGCGGATCTGCGCGTGCCGGTCGGTTGCGGAGACGGCAAGTTCGACGTTCCCGCCGCTGGGCGTGTATTTCGCCGCGTTGACGAGCAAATTCCCGACGATCTGGGCCAGCCGGACTTTGTCGCCGAAGACGACGAGGCGATCGTCTTCGACGCGCACGTCGAATTGGTGCCGGGCCGATTGCATCAGCGGACGAGCCGAATCGACGGCGGCCGCGATGATTTCGGCCAGCAGCACCGGCTGCCGACGCAGCATGAGCTTACCGCTGGAAATGCGCGAAACGTCGAGCAGGTCGTCAATGAGGCGCCGCAGTTGATCGAGCTGCCGGGCCATCATCGCCGCGAGTTCCGCGGTTTGCGCGGCGTCGCCGGGGTCGGCGGCCAAGAGTTGGGCGGCGGCCGTGAGCGGCGAGAGCGGATTGCGCAGCTCGTGCGCGAGCGTGGCGAGGAAGTGGTCTTTGCGATGATCGGCCAGCCGTAAGTCGTCGAAGACCAGCGCGCTTTCCACGGCGACGGAAGCCATCTGCGCGAGCTGCATGAGAATCGATTCGTCGTCGGCGGTGAAGTCGCCTTCGAGCTTGTCGGAAAGTTGGACGACCCCCAGGTTGCGTCCGTCGCGCCCGATGAGCGGGGCGATCAGGAGTCCTCGCAGCGGAGGATGATCGTCGGCGTGCTTGCCGAAATGGCGGAAGGCCGGATGCCGCAGTAGTTCCGCTTGCGTCAGGCGGAGCGGCTCGTTGGAGCGAGCGACCAGCGAATAAATGCCGGAGCCGTCGATGTCGGCGTCGTAGTCGTGCCAAGGGGCGTACTTATCGGAGAGCGAAACGACGTTGACGCTGCGCGACCAGTCGAGGCCGAGCCGATGGTTGGTGACGCACTGATGGGCGCCGATGACTTCGCGCGCGCCCTCGGTGAGAATGTTGAGCACCGCCGGTACGTCGTGCGCCGAGTTAAGCCGCACGGCGATCGCCGCCAACTCCTGCAGCTGGGCCGAACGACGCCGAAGCGCCGTTTCCACTTGCTGCACGGCGTCGTCGGCGGCACTCATGATCGACTCGTTCCCCGGCGAGCCAGTCGCCTCTCTGAAAGCCTCGCAAGCCGAAGCCTCTGACTTAGTACAGAGCCTCCTTGAAAATCATTGTCGGCGTCAGGCCGGCGTCAAGCCATGCGAATTAGGCAGGAAAATCACGACGCCGCCGACGACTGTGACGCCGGTGCCTCCACGGGCGGAGCACAGACGTCGAACGCGGCCAGCACTTCCTGCACGGCCGCCCGTAGCTCGGCCACCGTCGCCGCGTCGGGCACACGGCGCTCGGTGCGGCCTTGCAGTTCGATCGCCAGTGCGGCGGCCACGGCACGTCGCGCGTCGAACGACGCCGCCATCCCCTTGAGTGCATGGGCTTCGAACGTCGCGGTGGTGACGTCGCCGGCCTGAACGGCCGCTTCCAGCCGCTGCAGCCGCGGCGGCGCATCCGCGCGAAACAACTCCACCATCTCGCGAAACAGTTCGGTGTCGAAGCCAAAACGCTCCAGCGTGCCCCGATAATCGATTGCGCACGTCCTCCGCGGAGTCACTTGTTGTGCGACGTTCGTCGGCTCGTGGGCCTGCACCATGTCTGCCTCGCCTTAACGATCCACTCGAGAGTTCGCCTGTTCCGTCGGCCGCCGCTGTTCCGTTGCCACCGCATTCGGCCGCCACACTCTTCTGCGGTCGACGAGTTTTGTCGACCACGAACCTAATCAAGCAATCTCTACGCCGGCAAACGTCGGCCGCTACGCGTCCAGTCAAATTCGGCCTCTCACTAGAGCAAAGCCCCTAACGTTTCAAGGCTGCAAGCCTTAACTCTTGCCAATTGAGAACTTGCGACAGAAATGACGCGGCTGGCAACCGAACAGCGCGGTGACTAATCAACCAGTTCGGGGGCGTATGCAGATGCGCCGTCGGCGGGCGATCGTGCGAGCCCGCGCCGCCGCGCGTCATTCAACCACTTCCGTCGGCGCAGCCTTTGCCGTCGTGTTGGACGATGCGAGTCGGTTTTTTCGTCGCGCACACATTCCGTAGCGCACTCACGCCGCCGCCAACGTCGAAGGAGACGAACAATGAATTGGGACCAAGTCAAAGGCAACTGGAAAGAGTTCAAGGGTCAAGTCAAGCAGCAGTGGGGCAAGCTCACCGACGACGACCTCGACGTCATCGACGGCAAGCGAGAAGAACTCGAAGGCAAACTGCAATCGCGGTACGGTTACGCCAAAGAACAAGCGGCCACGGAAGTGAAGCACTTTTGCGATAGCTGCAAGACCTAAATATTTGCTAGGCGCAACCTTGGCCCCCGGCGCTTATGCCGGGGGCCGACGCGCGAAGTCCTTGGACAAGTCACTAGACAGCACCTGCTCGCGTCCGTCGCTTTGAGGAATTCAAAAACGCTTTGAAGGAGTTAAGCCATGTTGGATCTGCAACAGACGACGCCGCGGGCCGATTCGCACGCCGAAGGCCGCGTCGCTCGGGCTATCGAAAACCAAACGGCGCGTTTGCCGTCCGACACGTTTCTTTGGGCGGCCGGCGGCTCGATGGGTTTGTCGCTCGGCCTGTTGGCGGCCGGTCGCCGGCATTTAAGCCTGTTCGTCGGCCAATGGGCGGCCCCGCTCTTGATCATGGGGCTCTACAACAAGCTCGTGAAGGTTGCAGGCAGCGACCGACTTTACCGCGATTACCCTCGCGATGATTTCGATCATGAAGCGTCGGCGGAAACCGTCGTCGAGCCGGGCGAACCGGTCACGATGACGCAAGGTTCCGCCGTCATACAACCGGCGCAACCGCACTTCGGGTCGGCGAAACACGAACCGCAACCAAGCGTGTATCCGCTTCACGGCGGTGCGGACGATCCCACGAACCTCGATCGCGCCTCGCTCGACCGTCCCATGTTGGATCGCGCCGATGCCCGCGAGGAAGACGATTATCGTCGCCATGCCGACGCCGAGTTCGGCACTGCCGGCTTCGGCATGCAAAACGTGAGCGACTATCCGCACGACGAACGCTTCCCAACGAAGCCGTCGGAAGAGCCGTTGCCGCCCAATCGCATGCCGTAGCCCGCGGATCATCGTGAGGCCGTCCGGGAATTCAAACTCGAAAACGTCTGTGATTCGAGGGTTTCAACTCAGGCGCGTTGCATCGGGGACATGTACGTCGTGGCGGCAACCGAAAACGCCTGCATTTCGCCGACAAAACGCCCATTCTAATTACCGGACGGCCTCATCATCGTGTCATTGCCATGAGCCGGAATCGCCGCCGGTCGCCCCTCCCTGAAAGGGTCGCCGACCCGACGACTCCGGCTCGGTTTGCATACCTTCACGTCATCAACTGCCCGTCATCTTTTATGCTCGCTCCACTTTCGTCGGTCGCATCCCCCGTGAAGTCGCAGGCCGCGCGGCGTTACGCCGTCGGCGCCGAGTTCTGCGGTTCGCGTCGCGCGTCGTTTCGGGTTTGGGCGCCGCGTCGGCAGCGCGTGGAAGCCTGTGTGTTACCGCTCGAGGCTTCGCGATTCGACAACGACAAGCGGAACGATCGTTCGTACGCGGGACCGGTGCGCCGCGGCGATTTAAGCGCCGAGCCCCAGGTCGTCGAACTGCGCCGCTCCGACGACGGCTATTTTGAAGGGGAGGTCGACGACGTCGAACCGGGCCAATGCTACGGCTTTCGTCTCGACGACGATGATCGCCTGTTCGCTGATCCCGCCTCGCGGTTTCAACCGGAAGGACCGGCCGGCCTGTCGCAGTTGGTCGATCCGGCGAAGTTTGCCTGGAGCGACGAGGCTTGGCCCGGCGTGACGGCCGTCTGTCCGGTGATTTATGAAATGCACGTCGGCACGTTCACGCGCGAAGGCACGTGGGCCGCGGCGGCCGAGCAACTCCAGGCGCTGCGCGAGTTCGGCATCACGGTGCTGGAAGTCATGCCCGTGGCCGATTACCCCGGTACGTACGGTTGGGGCTACGACGGCGTGCTTATGTTCGCCCCCACGCGCAACTACGGCGAGCCCGACGACTTTCGCCGCTTCGTCGATCGGGCCCACGCCGAAGGGCTCGGCGTGATTCTCGACGTGGTCTACAACCACTTCGGCAACTTCGACAATTACCTGTCCGAGTTTTCCGCCGACTACTACACCGATCGCTACAGCAACGAATGGGCTTCGGCGATCAACTTCGAAGGCGCGAGCGGCAAGCCGGTGCGGGATTACTTCCTCGCCAACGCCCGTTACTGGATCGAAGAATACCACCTCGACGGCTACCGCTTCGACGCGACGCAGTGCGTGTATGACGAATCGCCGAACTACATCCTCGGTGAGGCGACCGATGCGGCCCGAACGGCGGCGGGTCGGCGGCGCACGTATTTTATCGGCGAGAACGAGCCGCAACATGTGAGCCACCTCCGCGCTCCGCAGCGCGGCGGCAGCGGACTCGACGCCTTGTGGAACGACGACTTCCACCACTCGGCCATGGTCCGCATGACGAGCAAAAACCCGGCCTACTACTCCGACTATCTCGGCGCGGTCGAGGAACTGATCGCCTCGGCCCGCTTCGGCTTCTTGTATCAAGGCCAGCGTTCGCAATGGCAGAACAAGCCGCGCGGCACGCCGACCGTCGGTTTCCCGGCCACGGCGTTCGTCAGCTTCTTACAGAACCACGACCAGGTGGCAAATTCCGGCGCAGGACTTCGCGCTCACTTGCTGACGAGCCCCGGCCGCTATCGAGCGATGACCGCTCTTTGGCTGCTGATGCCGCAGACTCCGCTTTTCTTCCAAGGCCAAGAGTTCGGGGCGACGACTCCGTTTCTCTTCTTCGCCGATTATTCGGGCGAGGCGGCCGAAGCGATCGCGGCCGGCCGTCGCGCCTTTCTCGCACAGTTTCCGGCGCTCCGTATGCCGGAGGAGCAACGACTTTTGGCCGATCCCGCGGCCCGCGACACGTTTGAACGCTGCATCCTCAACTTCGACGAGCGCGAAGCAAACAAACAGATCTACGACTTGCATCGCGATTTGTTGGCGCTGCGTCGTGAAGACCCGATCTTCGCGCGGCAGCAATCGGAAAGCATCGAAGGTGCGGCGCTCGGGTCCGATGCGCTGGTGCTCCGCTACATCGGCGGCCACGGCGAAACGGCCGAACCGACCGTGGCCGACGACCGCTTGGTGATCGTCAACTTCGGCACGGAGTTGCTTGTGAATCCGTCGCCGCAGCCGCTGCTCGCGCCGCCCGAAGGTTGCGGCTGGCAAATGATTTGGGCCGGCGATCATCCGCGCTACGGCGCCGATTACTGCCCGCCGGTGGAAACGACCTCAGGGTGGCGAATTCCCGGCGAATGCACCGTCGTGTTCAAGACCGTGCCCGTCGAAGTCGCCCCGCCGCCGGAGCCCGGCCGTCGCACGCACGCCGAGAGTATCGTCGAACCGGAGTAATTCATTAGTACATAAGATCGCCTCGGGTGGCTGGGGCATAGCGCAGCGGTGCCCCAGTTACTGGGCCTTCGCCTACGGTTCCAGACCCAGCCACCCAAGGTCGCCGGCGAAACTGTCGCACCTCACTTCTACGTTCACATCTCCCATCGCTTCCGCGAGTCCTCATCATGTCAACCACTCACGAACCATCTTCGCACCTCCGGCAAAACGGCAACGGTGATTCTCCGTCGTTTGCCGTGCCGCTCGAACCGCGCCGCACGACGTGGTCGGATCGCGAAGGAACCGAGGCCGAACTCTTGCTCGAACGCGAATGGCTCACGGCTAACGGCCTGGGCGGTTACGCCTCTGGAACCATCAGCGGAGCCTGCACGCGCCGTTACCACAGCCTGCTTATCGCCGCTCTCCCTGCGCCGCTCGGGCGGATGGTGATGTTCAACCACTTGGCGGAAGAGGTGAAATTCGCCGACCGCCGGATTCTGCGCCTCGACGGCGACGAACCGCTCAGCGCCGACGAACATCGGCCGGCCGTGCCGGAGGAGTTCGTCGGTCAAATGTCGGGCGAGTTCGCGCTCGAAGCCGGTCTGCCGGTTTGGCGGTTCCGCAACGGTCCGGTTCTGATCGAGAAACGGGTCGTGTTGCCGCATCTGCAAAACACGGTGCTGGTCTCCTATAAAGTCGTGGAGGCGCCCGAATCGATCCGCTTGCGGCTGCGCCCGTCGTTTCATTTTCGCGGCCACGAAGCGCCGGTCAGCGGCGGCATCGCGTCGCCGTACACGGTGGCGGCGATGGAAAGGCGCATCGAAGTCCGCAGCGACGTCGCTCCGCCGCTGCGCATGTTTCTCGTGGCCGATCATTCGAGCCTGGTGCTCGACGGCGGTCGCTCGCGCACCTTGCACTATCGGCTCGAACGAGCCCGCGGCTACGAGTTCGAGGGGACCGTCTGGTCGCCCGGCTATTTCCGCGTCGACCTGGAAGAAGGGGAGGAAGCGGTGCTCGTCGGCTCCACGGAAGATTGGGACACGGTCTTGGCCGTGAATCCCGAGGCCATTTTTAATTCGGAGCGTCAGCGGCGCGAGCGATTGCTTTGCCAAGCCGGCCTCACGCACGGCGGGCCGTTCGAACAAGAACTCGTGCTCGCGGCCGATCAATTCATCATTCGTCCCAACACCCGCACCGCGGATCGGGCCGTCGCCCAAGCGGCCGGCGACGACGCCCGCACGGTGATCGCCGGTTATCACTGGTTCACCGATTGGGGCCGCGACACGATGATCAGCCTCGAAGGGCTTACGCTCTCGACCGGTCGTCACGCCGAAGGAGGTTATCTACTTCGCACGTTCGGGCGCTACGTTCGCGACGGTTTGATTCCGAACCTATTTCCCGAAGGCCACAAGGAAGGGCTCTACCACACGGCCGACGCTACGCTCTGGTACTTCCACGCTCTGCATCGCTACTTGGAGACGACCGGTGATCGCTCGACGCTCGAACAACTCTGGCCGACGCTGCGCGACATCGTCGCCTATCATGTGCGCGGCACGCATTACGGCATCCATGTCGACCCTCACGACGGACTGCTCAGCCAAGGGGCCGACGGTTACCAACTGACCTGGATGGACGCCAAGGTCGCCGATTGGGTCGTCACGCCGCGGCGCGGCAAGGCCGTAGAGATCAACGCGCTGTGGTACAACGCGCTGCGTTTGATGGAGCGCTGGGCCGGCGAATTCGGCGACGCGGCGTACGCGAAAGAGCTGGCCGGCCGCGCAGAACAATCGGCGAATTCGTTTAATCACCGCTTTTGGAACGAGGCCGGCGGTTGCTTGTACGACGTCGTCGACGGCGAGCAAGGGGACGACGCGGCCCTGCGACCGAACCAGCTCTTTTCGATCTCGCTCGACTATCCGATCTTGCACGCCTCGCGCTGGGAGGCGGTGCTGGGCAAGGTCAAAGAGACGCTGCTCACGCCCGTCGGCCTGCGCAGCCTCGCGCCCGGCCACCCGGATTACAAAGCGACCTACGACGGCGACCTCCGCTGCCGTGACGCGGCCTACCACCAGGGCACGGTCTGGGGTTGGCTTATCGGGCCGTATGTCGATGCGCACCTCCGCGTGTACCCGCATGACGTCGCCGGAGCCCGCGCTGCTCTAGACGGCTTCGTGCATCACTTGAGCGAAGCCTGCGTCGGCTCGATAAGCGAAATCTTCGACGCCGAGGCGCCCTACCACCCACGCGGTTGCATCGCTCAAGCCTGGAGCGTGGCGGAAGTCTTGCGCTGCCTAAGAAAGACCGATGCCGCGAAGTAAGCGCCGAAAACTACGTCTTTTTCTAGCCCCGGGCGAGCCGGGGCAGCGTTGCACGATTACCGACGTCACGTCTTCTGATCGACGTCGTTTCCCCCGGCGACTCGCCGGGGGCTAAGACTCGCTAAGGCAACGGCGACGATCACTTCATCTGCCAGCGATCGGCCTTCTCCAGCACAGTGCGCGCTCCTGCACCGTCGAGCCAAGCCTTGGCCGCGGCATCGTCGCGCAAGTACGCCTCCCAAAATGCCGTGCTCACGGCCAGGATTGCCCGATGATGGTTTGGGTTCGGCTTCGTCTTATCCAGCGGCGAGCCGCGTTCGCTGAAGGCCGAATGTTCCGCGCCGTCGAGCACGAGTTCGTATTTCGAGCCGGGCGGCAAACCGGGAAACACATCGAGTCGCGATTCGGGCGTCTGACCGCCGATCGGCGAGTCGTCGTTGGTGCCGGTCATCAAAAGCCAGGGGATCTTCACTTCGCCAAACGCGGCCGACGGTTCCACGCCGCTCCGCGCCGCGCTGGGGCTGAACATCACCGCGGCGTCGATCCGTTTGTCGGTCGGCGGTGCGAGGCGACCTCCGCCGTACGACTGACCGCTGACGGCCTGCGTCGTCACCGCGCCGAACGAATGGCCCGACATGCCGAGATGCTCAAGGTCCAACCGTCCGAACAGTTCATGCCCCGCGGTTTTGTTCCACGTTTCGAGTTGATCGATCACGGCCGGGACGTCTTTGACGCGAAGCAGAAAGTTGGCCGGCCCGGCGGCGTCGCGCATCGCGGTCATTCGCGAGCCAAGCGCTTTGCCCTGCCACACGGAACTATCGCTGCCCGGATGCTGCAGGAACACGCAAACGAACCCGCGCGCCGCCCAATGGTTGCCCAGATAAGGCGAAGCCTCGC
>JAFLCO010000198.1 GCA_017303535.1 Planctomycetota bacterium | reverse complement strand
AGGGGGGCGGTCGCGGCGGTCGACGCCCGTCGCGAAGAGACGACGAACCATCGGCCGACGTCGCGGCCGCGGAAGCGATCCTGGAAGAAGCGAAGAAGAAGGCGCCTCCACCGCCTCCGCCGAAGCTCACCAAGGCCAAGGTCCAAGGTCGGGCGTACCTACAATCGTTCGGCGAGTTGAAGCAGTTCATCAACGTCACTGCACCGGAACCTGCCGCGCCGCAACCCGCTTCGCCTCCGACGGAATCGCCCGCCGCGAAAGGCCCGGCCTCGGTGACGCCGGCAAAATTGGAATCGCCCGCCGATGCCGCTACGCCCGCTCCGGCCGAGGCGAAGACTTCGCCCGAAGGCGGATCGTCGGCCTAGGCTTTGGCCGCGGCCTGAAATCATTCTGCGAAGGTTTCGATCTCGATGGATTTTGAAGAACGATTGCAGAAGGCCATTGCCCGCGGCGAGAAGACGCGCGAGGCCCAAGAGCGCGAAGCGGCCGGCCGCGCAATGACCGAGGAAGAATTCCGGCGGCTCCACTCGTCGATTCGCCTGGAATTGGCCGACCACATTGAGAAGTGCTTGCTGAAGCTCCCCGACCATTTCCCGGGCTTTCGCTGGGAGTCGATCGTCGGCGATCGTGGTTGGGGCGGAGCCTGCTTTCGCGACGACGTCGCCTTCGGCGAAGGCTCGCGCCGCGCCAACTATAGCCGGCTAGAAATCACCGTGCGGCCTTACTCGGCTGCGCATGTCGTCGAAGTGACTGCCAAAGGAACGATCCGCAACAAAGAGGTCTTCTCGCGGGCCCAGTATCAAAAACTCGCCGAAGCCGACGCCCAACCGCTCCGCGACGCCGTCGACCTCTGGGTTCTCGAATACGCCGAAAAGTATTCCGCGGCGAAGTAGTCGTCGCCCATGTCCTTTCTCCCCACCGCCGATTGGCCGACGCTCCGCTTGCGGGCCGATCTGCTTCGCCGCACGCGGGCCTTCTTCGACGAGCGCGGCTTTCTCGAAGTCGAGACGCCGATTCTCTCCGCCGATACGGTCGTCGATCGGCATCTCGATCCGCTCGCAACGTCGCTCGAAGGCCTCGGGCCTGCGCGGACGCTCTACTTGCAAACGTCTCCGGAGTTCGCGATGAAGCGGCTCATGACGGCCGGCGGCGAGGCGATCTACCAGATCACGCACGCCTTCCGGCAAGGAGAACGCGGGCCGCGGCATAATCCCGAGTTCACGATCGTCGAATGGTACCGCCGGGGCGACGACTACGCCGCGGGCATGCAACTCCTCGGCGACCTCTGCGCGGCGCTGCTCGCTCATGGGCCCGCCGAGCGTGTCACCTACCGCGAGGCGTTCCTGCGTTATGTGGGCATCGATCCGCTGACGGCGACGGATAACGCGATCGCGGGTGCGGCCCGAAGCAAACTTCCGGACGCTGCGGCGGCGTTCGACTGTTCGCAATCACCGCCCGATCGCGATGCTTGGCTCGACCTGCTGCTGACGTCGCTCGTCGAACCACATCTCGGCCTGTCGGAATCGGGAACGCCGCGGCCGACGATTCTTTGCGACTATCCGCCGTCGCAAGCCGCGCTGGCTCAGGTGCGCGACGACGAACCGCCGGTCGCCGAACGTTTCGAGCTGTACGTCGCCGGCCTGGAACTGGCCAACGGCTATCACGAGTTGCTCGACGCCGAAGCCCTCCGTCGCCGTAACCAAGAAAACAACCGACTCCGCACGGCCGACGGTAAGCCGACGCTGCCGGAAGAGAGCCGACTTTTGGAAGCGATGCGCCAAGGGCTGCCGGCCTGCACCGGCTGCGCCCTGGGATTCGATCGCATCGTCATGCTGGCGGCGGGCAAGCCGAACATCGCGCAAGTGATGCCGTTTCCCGTCGAACGAGCGTGATCGGATCGCGCGGCGAAAACTGCGCCGGCATACTTTCCGCGGGCCGTAAGGTAAGCTGGAGGCGCGATTCTCACGCCCCTACCGAGGCAACATTTCTATGAAACGCTCCTCGCTGCTCTGTTTGTTCATTTGCATCAACGTCGCGGCGCAGTCGTCGACGACCCACGCCAAGCCGCTGAAGGTCTTCCTCCTCGCCGGGCAGTCGAACATGCAGGGGCATGCCCGCGTCGAAACGTTTGACTACATCGGCGACGACCCGGCGACCGCTCCGCTGCTCCGGCAGATGCGCGACGCCGACGGCAAGCCGCGCGTTTGCGACGGCGTCTGGAT
The DNA here is from genome assembly GCA_017303535.1 of Planctomycetota bacterium. Lineage (GTDB taxonomy): Bacteria > Planctomycetota > Planctomycetia > Pirellulales > PNKZ01 > PNKZ01. Next base: position 9,265 of record JAFLCO010000198.1, on the reverse strand, counting down.
TTCGTACTTCACGCAAGACGGCGACGGCAACGGCGAAGGACACGGCAAGCTCACGGCGGGCTACGGCGCTCGTCAAAAAGCCGGCGAAGACGGCGGTAAGATCGGGCCGGAGTTTACCTTCGGCCTCGCGATGGACGCCGCGCTGGACGAGCCGGTGCTGCTCATCAAAACGGCTTGGGGCGGCAAGAGTCTGCACACCGATTTTCGCCCGCCGAGCGCAGGGCCTTTCGTGTTCAGCGAAGCGCATCTCAAGAAGTTGCGCGAGCGCGGTAAAGACCCGGCCGCAGTTCAGTCGGAGAAGCTGCAAGAGACCGGCGTCTATTATCGGCTGATGATCGAACACGTGCGGCGCGTGCTGGCCGATCCGGGGCGCGTGGTGCCGGAGTACGACGCGAAGGAAGGTTTCGAACTCGCCGGATTCATCTGGCTGCAAGGGTTCAACGATTTGGTTGATTCCGACGTCTATCCGGAGCGGCAAACGCCGGGGGGCTACGAAGCCTACGCCGAAACCCTAGCCCATTTCATTCGCGACGTTCGCCGCGACTTGAACGCGCCGCGACTGCCGTTTGTGATCGGCGTGCTTGGGGTCGGCGGGTTGAAAGCCAATCCGCAGACGATCGAGTTTCGCAAAGCGATGGCCGCGCCCGCCGCGCTGCCCGAGTTTCAAGGGACGGTCGCGGCCGTGGAAACGGCGCCGTTTTGGTCCGACGAACTCGGCGCGATCGACGACAAGCACCAACAGGTTCGCCAGATGGGCTTCTTCCTCAATTCCCGCCACAAAGATCACGCCAACGCCGACGGCCGCATGACCGCCGAACAAAAACGAGACTACCTCAAGGATTACGAAGCGAAGCTCATCACGCCGGCCGAAGCCGCGCTCTGGAAGCGCGGCGCGTCGAACGGCGGTTACCATTACCTAGGCTGCGCGAAGACGTTTGCCCTGATGGGGCGGGCCTTCGCCGAGGCGAACTTACAACTGCTCGGCAAAACTGCCGCTCCGTAACCGATCTGTTCGCTGAACGACCGTATCTGAAACAAGGGTTCTACGTGACCGACGAAGCAACTGACTCGACGCCCGATTCAACGCCCGAGCCGATGCGGCTCGACCACTTCCTCAAGATCAGCGGCCTGGCCGAAAGCGGCGGGCAGGCAAAGGTCCTGATCCAAGCCGGCGAGGTAAAACTCAACGGCGAGGTGGAAACGCGCCGGCGAAAGAAGCTGACGGCCGGGGACATCGTCGAGGTCGGCGGCGAGCGGATAGTCGTGCCGAAAGAATAGCTTCGCGCAAGAAAAAGCCCCCGGCGGCTCGCCGGGGGCCAATGTGTTTCGGCGTCGGTGAAAAATACCGCCCCCTCGCCCCAGCGCCCTCTCCCGCAAGGGAAGAGGGGAGGAATTGGGGTGGAGTCTCAATCCGGTTCGTTCACCCTACGCGATCGAGTTCGGTACTTCGAAGCCTGCGCGGTAGGCTCGCGTGAGCAGAGCGTTGCCGTCGTCGGAGCCGATAAACTTCTCGGTTTGCGGGTCGAACTCAAGCTTCTTGCCGACGTAAAACTTCTCGGCCGCAAGGTCGAGGCCGTTCCCCTTGGCCAGGTGTTCTTGCATTCGGCCGAGCGTTTCGTGAGCGTCGGCGTTGCCGTCGAACGCTTTGGCTTGATCGGCGAACGGCACCTGTTGGCCCAAGCGGTACGAAATGTTGCCGAGGTGGCAGAGAGCGCTCGAGTAGTGCCCTTCGAGAATATCGGCGTATTGCCGGCTCGTATCGCGCGAACGGACCGCATCGATGAAGTTGCGGAAGATGTCGCCGCCGCGCTCGAACTTTTGCTGACCCTTCAGCTCGGGCAGCGATTCTCCCTCGGTGCTTCCCTTACGGTAGAGCTTGTTGCCGGCGATCATCGTGCCGTCTTCGAAGTGGAGCGTGTTGCCGATCTTCTGGCCGTAGTACTCGGGCGTGTCGAGCCCGCGGACTTCGAAGATGAGCTTCGTGTCGCCGTAGTCGAAGAGGTCGATCTGCGTATTGGGCGTCTGACCTTGATCGACGTAGCCGACGCGTCCGCCGACGCTCACGACGCTTTTCGGCAACGTGGCGCCCGGGATCATCCAGCGGGCCACGTCCATCTGATGCACGCCCTGGTTGCCGACGTCGCCGTTGCCGAAATCCCAGAACCAGTGCCAGTTGTAATGCACGAGGTTGCCGTGGTGGGCCGTTTCGGCGGCCGGGCCGAGCCAGAGGTTGAAATCCATCTCGGCCGGCGCGGGCGAGACCGGCTTCTCACCGATGCTCTTGCGCGGCTTGTAGCAGAGACCTCGGGAAACGACGAGCTTGCCGAATTGCCCGGCTTCCACGGCCGCGGCCAGCGCGCCCCAAGACTTGGAGCTGCGGCTCTGCGTGCCGTGCTGCACGACGCGATTGTGCTTCCTTGCGGCCTCGACGCAGATGCGCCCTTCGTGCACGTTGTGGCTGCAGGGCTTTTCGACGTACACGTCTTTGCCCGCTTGGCAGGCCCAGATCGTCATCAGCGAGTGCCAGTGATTCGGCGTGGCGATCGACACGGCGTCGAGGTTCTTGTCGTCGAGCGCCTTGCGGATGTCTTGAATCTGTTGCGGCTTGTCGGTGCGAGCCTTCTCGTCGAGCATCGAAATGTGCTTGGCGTACGTCCGCGTGTCCGGATCGACGAGGTAGACGAACTCGACGTCGTCCATCTTGCGATACGCTTCGGTGTGCGACCGGCCGCGGCCGTTGAGGCCTGCGACGGCGATCCGCACCCGGTCGTTCGCGCCGAGCACGCGGCCCGACGACTTCGTACCGCTGATGACGAACGACGCGCCGAACGCGGCGGCCGAGGTTTTCAAAAATTCGCGACGCGGGGCGCCGGAAGACTTGCGCGCAGGACGGGCCATGAGCAGGCTCCTTATCAAACAGAGGCGGGAACATTTGGCGGGTCGGAAGGCGAGCGTCGCAACGTCAGTGCGACGTGACCGGGTCGTCAGTATAGATCGCCCCCCGAACGACCGCCGGCTTTTTTGCCCGCAGCGTGAAACATGCGGGCGATTTGATACAAACAAGTCGCCCGACCGTTCGTCAGCAACTTGCCGGCGTGCCTTGCGCCGACCACACTAACTCGGCTGTTCGCCGCTCATGCACGCTTCGTCGGGAGATGCTCTCATGACATTGCTTCATTTCGCACGACATCTTGTTTTCGTCGTCACCCTTTCTTTCGTAGTCTTGCCGGTTGGTCCGATCGTCGCGGCCGATGCGCCGGCCGCCTCACAGAATTCCGCCGATCGTCCGCGCCGGGGACCTTCGGAAGAGGCGCTCGAGGGGCTGCTCAAACGCTACCCTGGAGCCGACGCGAACAAAGACGGCCGGCTCACCGCCGAGGAAGCTCGCGACTACCGCGCAAAGGTTCAAGCCGCGCAGAGCAAACGAAAAGATCAAGAAAATGCGGCCCGACCAAAGCCGACGGCGGCCGACGTCTCGTACGGTCCGCACCCACGCAACGTGCTGGACTTCTACAAAGCCGAGAGCGAGCGACCGACGCCGCTGATCGTGTACATTCACGGCGGCGGCTTTGTCGGCGGCGATAAGGCGAGCATCAATCCGATCATCCTGAAGCTTGCGCTCGAAAACGGCATTAGCTGCGCGGCGTTGCATTATCGCTTTATCGATGGCGACAAAGTCCTGCTGCCGATGCCGCAGCAAGATACTGCTCGGGCTATTCAGTTTCTCCGCACGCAGGCGAAGGAATGGAACCTCGACGGCCGGAAAATCGCCTGCTACGGCGGCTCCGCGGGGGCGGGCTGTTCGATGTGGATCGGCTTCCACGACGACTTGGCCGACCCGACGGCGAACGATCCGGTGCTGCGTGAGTCGACGCGGATCGCGGCCGTCGGCACGTTTGGGGGGCAGAGCACTTATAGTCCGATCGAAATCAAGCGGCTCATCGGCGGGCGGGCGTGGGAACACCCGTCAATCTTCAAAGCCTACGGATTGAAGACGGCCGAAGAGGCGCAGAACCCGACGCCCGAGCAAAAGAGGCTCTACGACGAAGCCTCGGCGATCACGCACCTGACCGCCGATGATCCGCCGCTCTACATGATCTATAGCGAGGCCGATGGTCCGCTTCCCGAGAACGCCCGGCCCGGCCAAGGCATCCATCATCCGAACTTCGGCCGACAACTGAAGGAGAAGATGGACCGGCTTGGCATCGAAAGCGTGACGGTCTACACGCCGGACGAGCCGAGCCGCAACGTGTCGCAGGAGATGTTTGAGTTCTTCCAGAAGGCGTTTGCCGCCGTGGACGCGAAGGATTCCAAGGTGAAAAAGCCGGTGGCCGCTACGAAGGAACGGGCTGCGACGACGAAGGCTGTTGATCCTGTTCAAAAGTTGGCGGATCGTCTGAAGCCCGATCGGCTGATCACGTATAAGAAAGTCGGCGACCAAGAGCTGACGATGCACGTGTTTGAGCCGAAGGAGGAAGCGCCGGCCGGCGGACGTAGCTGTTATGTCGTGATTCACGGCGGCGGCTGGACCGGCGGCACGCCTGATCGGATGTATCCGTTCGCCAAGCACTTTGCGGACCGCGGCATGCTCGGCATCAGCTTGCAGTATCGCTTGATGCCCAAAGGCTCGACGAACACGCCGTTCGACTGCGTGCGCGACGGACGTTCGGCCCTACGATACCTCAAGGCTCACGCGCGGGAACTCGGCATTAACCCGGAGAAGATCGCGGTTAGCGGCGGATCGGCCGGCGGACATGTTTGCTTGGCGACGGCGCTCTTCACCGGCATCGATGATCCGAACGACGATCTTTCCATTGATCCGACGCCGGCTGCGCTGGTGCCGCTCTTTCCGGTGATCGATACCTCGCCCGAGGGCTATGGCAACGCAAAGTGCGGGCTCGATTGGAAGAAGATTTCTCCGGCCGACAACGTCCGTTCGGGCTTGCCGCCGACGCTGATTTTCTTCGGTACCGCCGACACGGTGACGCCGTTTGCCGGCGCAGAGAAATACTTGGCGGCCTGCAAGCGAGTTGGCACACCGTGCGAACTGGTCATCGACGAAGGAGGCATCCACGGCTACCTGATGAAGGACGCCAAGAAGTATGCCGAGACGAATGAACGCACGGAAAATTTTTTCCGCGAGTTGAAGCTGCTGCCGTAGAGGTCGGCGAGCTAATGGTTCGCATGGTCTTAGCCCCGGGCGAGTCGCCCGGGGCAGCGTCGGTCAATTCATCGACGCAATACTTCTGCGCGACGTCGCTGCTCGTGCAACGCTGCCCCCGGCGACTCGCCGGGGGCTAAGACGGTCGCAGAATTAAGACTTTCTGAGTCGACCGGAGATATAGACGTCGTCGCCGAGTTGGCGGGTTTCGACGTCGGCGAGCTTGAGGGCATCGGCCATTGGTGCGAGGCCTGCGCCTGCGATCGGTGCGGGAGCGCCCGCGCCGCCGATCAGTTTTGGCGCGATAAACGTGTGCACCTCGTCGACCTCGCCGAGGTCCATAAGCGTGCCGAAAAGCTTTGCTCCCCCTTCGACAAGCACGTTCGTCATTCGTCGGCGACCGAGTTCGTCCAGCAGCGCGGTGAGCCGATCATTGCGTGACGCGCCGCAGAGTTGCAGGACTTCTACTCCGGCCGTGCGCAAGGTTTGCACGGCGTCGGCCGGCGCGCTTTCGGCCGCCGCCACGAGCACCGGGCCTTCGGCCAGCGAGGCGACGAGTCGGCTTTGAATCGCGAGTGAAGCGGCGTCGTCGACGATGATCCGCGTTGCGATTCGTACGCCCGACGGGCGAGCGGTGAGCAGCGGATCATCGGCCCGTGCGGTGCCTGCGCCGATCATTACGGCGTCGCACCTGCCGCGCAGTTCATGCACCACGGCTCGCGAGGCTTCGCCAGAGATCCATTTACTATCGCCCGAGGCGGCGGCGATCCGGCCGTCGAGCGTCATGGCCCATTTCGCGATGATCCACGGCCGCTTACGTTCGAGCAATTTCAGATACGGGGCGTTGATCGCGCGCGCGTCCGGCTCCAAAACGCCGCGTTCGACGTCAACGCCGGCCGCGCGAAGCTGCGCCGCGCCGCCGCCGGCGACCTGCGGGAACGGGTCGTCCATCGCATAGACCACGCGGGCGACGCCCGCCGCCAACAGCGCATCGGTGCACGGCGGCGTCTTGCCGTGATGGCAACAAGGCTCGAGCGTGACGAAGGCGGTGGCCCCGCGCGCCCGCTTGCCTGCGACGCGGAGCGCTTCGACCTCGGCGTGCGGCCCGCCGTACTTGCGGTGGTACCCTTCGCCGACGATCTCCGCTCCGTGCGCGATCACGCAACCGACCATCGGGTTCGGCTCGACGCGCCCGCGCCCTTGCAGGGCCAAGTCCAAAGCGCGGGCCATGTGCCAAGCGTCGAGTTCAGGCATGGCGAGCGATTTAGGTTGGACGTGTCGTGATGGTATTCGGCGGCGATTGCTGCGGCAGCCGTCGCTCGGCGTCAAACGGTACGCGCGGCGGCGACTTCGGGTTGCCGCGGGCGTTACCGCAAGCATCGGGCTGCGCGTTTCGACGATTCGCTAGTCCATACCGGGGACCCAGAGGCCCGATTTTTGTCCGCCGCCGGCTGCCGGTGCGCCGCCGCCGTCGGGAGTCCAGAGGCCGCCGGAACCGGCGTCGCTCGAAGCGGGCATCGCCGCGCCGGGAACCGTTACGCCTGGAACTCCGACGCCGCCGCCGGGCATGCCGCGCGGGCGGCCGTCGGGTCCGATGACACCGGCCTGATACAGCAGTTGCATGAGCGCCTGTGCCACGCCCGGCTCACGAATATGTTGCGATTGAATATGCTCGACCAAGCGACCGAATTCCTCCGGTTCGCCGCGCCGCAATCGGAGCTCCACTTCTTCCAAATCCCACGGCGCCGTCGATTGCTTCTGCTCTTCGGCGGCCTTACGGGCCAAATCGATGTAGCGAATCGCGTCGTCGCTCGCTTCTTCCAGGTCGGCGAGATGACCGTAGACGCCGGCGAGGTCGATCTTCCCCTTCAGGCTTGCGCGGCCGACCACTTCCAAGCCGAGCTTGCGAACGGCCTGGCGAGCCACGACCTGCAAAGCGCGCTGGAAGCTCATCACGAGATCGTCGTCGCTAAGCTTCGGCGCATCCAACCGATGGAGTCGAGTGTACGGAACGCCCAAAGGTCCGGCGGTCGCCATGTCGGGCACGGCCGGCGGTTGAATGCCGAGCTGGGTGCGGAGTTCGTCGAACACGGCCGTCGTCGAGGCTTGCGAGAACGAGAGTTCGATTAGCAGCACCGCGCCCGCCAGCGGCAAGCGGTATTGCGCGTCGCCGGCGGCTTCGGCCGGCGTCTTGCCGCCGAAACGTTGCTGCGGCGTTTGCGTCCAGACGTTGAGCACCGCGTCGCGGCGCTGGTCGTCGAGCATCTGGCGGATTTGGGCCGGCGGCGTGTCGTCGGGAAGCCGCCAACTCCAACTGAGCGACGCTTCAGCGACCGGGATGTCGCCGATTTTTTCGGGCGATGGCGGCCAAGGGCCGAGTACGTCCGGCGGCATGAGCGCGGCCAGGGCTTGCTTGACGGCGAACTGCTCGCTGCCGCGGACCATCAGTTCCAGCCGGGCTTCGCGATCGGTCTGCCTGCCGAAGACGAGAATGCGCGCGATGATTTTCGGTACGTCTTGCCGGGCCAAGCCGATGCCCGAGGCCGGCAACGGCCGATCGAGCAAGAAGTACGCGCTGCGCGGCGGCGGCTGATCGCCGAAATCCATGCCGAGCGATTCCCAGCGGAAGGCCGTGAACTGCTTGTTCGACGCGAAGACTTCGTTGGCCGCTTCGGGGTTCTTCACGTCGACCGTGGCTCGAAGTTCGTCGACGACGTCGGTATCGGCGCCGCCGTCGTAAATCTGCGCAAGCGCTTCGGCTTCGACGGCGTCGTCCCACGGCACATCCATCGCGGCGAGCTTGCGCAAGGCCGTAATCGAGCCCGTGTTGTCGCCGAGCCAGGCTCGAACGACCGAGAGATTGCGCCAGAGTTCCGGCGCGGCGTCGGCCTTAGGAATGAGCGACTTGAGCTTATCCGCGGCCCGCCACCAGAGCCCGCGACGGGCATCGTTGACGGCGTCGTCGAACTCCGGCTTCCACGGCACGTCCTGCGCCGGAAACAGGCCCTGCTCGTTCTTCATCACCAGCGGAATATTCGGCGACGCGAAGAAGCGAGCCAGCAGTTGCAGCGAAACTTCGTCGTTGGGGTTCAAGTTGTAGGCGAGCATGAAGTGCCCGCGAGCCGCGGCGACGCGACCTTCCATCAGGAGCAATTCACCGAGCCTGCTCACCGCGGCGACCACACGGCCGGAGATGGCTTCGGTGTTGGCTTCGAGGGCCCGTTGCAGCGGTTGGATGCCGGCCAAAGCGCCGTGCTTCGTGGCGGTGACGACGGCCTGCTCGGCCAGCGCCACCGGATGGCCGGGATGACGCGAGAGGAAATCTTCGAGCGTGGCCGCGGCCTTGTCGTCTTGCCCGAGAATCGAATAGAGCAGAGCCTTCGTGGTCACCAAGTACGCACGATCGGGAAACTTCTTTTCCAGCGACTCGATGTGCTCCAGCGCCGCGGCCCGTTGGCCCCCTTCGAGCATTTCGTGAATGCGCGTGATTTCGCCGGCGAGGTCTTGGCAGCAGAACTTCAGCTTCTTGCCGGAACCGCAGGGGCAGAAGGCGTAAGGATCGAGTTGATTGGCCATGGGCGTATGCGTTGCTTCGTAAACGAATTCGTTTGATGTGATGGGGCAAATGTCTGTTCAATAGCCGCGGGTGAATACCCGCGGCGGCCCCAGATATTCATCTGGGGCTATTGAACGGAAAAAACTTGTACGACTAAGCGAGTGACTTCCGCTTCTCCGCGATCAGCTTCAAGAGCGCTTTGAAGGGGTCGGCGAACTTCGCCAAGCCCTCGGTCATCAGCGTCTCTTCAAGCTTCTGCATGTCGACGTGCTGGTCGATCTCGGCGAGCACTTCCGGCGGCGGCAGTTTGTCGACTTGCCGTGTGAAGGTGCGGCCGCTCTTTTCGACGGCCTCGTTCGTCGCCGGCGGGTTGGTTTCGATATCACTCCCGGCGAATGCATCCACGTACTTCCACGGAGCGTCTTCCGGTTTCTTCGTGCCGGTGCTCGCGAAGATCATTTCTTGCTTGAGCGGGGTGCCTTTGTTGGCCCAGAACTGGTTGTTCTCTTGCCAAATCCGCTTGGCATTGACGATGCCGACTTGCCCCT
>JAFLCO010000197.1 GCA_017303535.1 Planctomycetota bacterium | reverse complement strand
GCGAATGTTCGGATGCAGCGGCGTCTTCCCGTCGGAAGGTTGAGCGTCGCCGAACCAGAGCGTGACCGTGGTCTCGCCGATGGTGCGGCCGATGAGTTCGAATTCGTTCGGCGAGAAGTTGACCGTTTCGACGATGCCCGGTTCGGCGATCGATACGCGCACGACCGGCTGCTTGGTCGTGATCAGCTTCGAGCGACCGCGGATCAGGTCGAGGCGAATATCGGGCTCTTGTACGCTGGCGATCTGCGCATCGAACCGCTCGCGCACCAGGCCCCGCATATCTTCCGGGCGTTGCGGAAGGTTGCGGTACTTCACGGCGTCGGGCTCGCCGATCGCGTCGTAGTCGTACCCGGCCTGAGTGGCGTCGGCGGCCGGGCTTTGCGTCGCCGGGCGGGGCCAATTGAATACGGGCACGCCGGAACCGGGCATCGTAGCAACGGGGACGCCGGACATCGGCGCGCTTGGCGTCGGAACTTGTGCTTCCGCTAAGCCGGCCAAACCCATGACGGTTGCTAGGCCTAGATTTGCGGCGCGTCGCAACGCACCGACGGGCTTCAGTTTCATTGCAGGCCCAAAATTGAACACGTTCATGAATCCACCGCGCGATGTATTCAGCGAAGCTCTTTACGTCTGTCTGGAGTCTGCCGGAACCGTTTGCCTCGATCGCTTTTTTGGAGCGACGAGTGCAAGCCGAAATATCGGCGCAGGCCAGTTATCCAGACCTGGGTAATTGTTGTTTCGACAACGGGGCCGTAGAAATTGATTCGTATTTGCGGGTTGCACGTGCATTCACGCATACAACCGTCTGCCCGTTTGTAGGGCTTGCGAGGGGATTGCCCTCACTTCGTAGGAAGGCTTATCGCGAAATGGCCGAATTGCGCCACATGTTGTCGGGGTGGTGTGACGAAAAAGGGCAGGCGAATCGCTTGATTCGCCTGCCCTGCTATCGCGTCAAAATCTAGAGCCCCCTAGAGAAGAGCGGCGGCTCGTTGTAGATCCTAGCTCTCGGAACCGCCCCAAGCGGCGACGTTTACGCACTTTGCGTTGCCGCCGCGGTAGCAATGGCTGTCGCAGAAGTCCTGCTTGTCTTCGTAGCTGCCGCCGCCGGTTTTGCCGGCATGGCCGGACGTGCCGGAGAAGCAATACGATTGATTGAGATTGGAGATGGCCTGACCGACGTCGGCCAGTTCGGTGACGACGCTATCGCGAACGCTCTTCACGCCGACAATCACGCCGAGCACAAGGATCGTGGCGGCCAACATGATTTCGGCCGAAACCACGGCGCCCGCGTCTTCCATCCAAAAGCGATTCAAAGTGGTCTTCATCGTTGCTCTCTCCCGGTGTTGGCTACTTTCCGCGGTTCCCGTGATCGGCGTCTCTCACTCGCCGTGGCCGCGTTGATGAGGAGAGTCTTTTGCATCCGCCGTGCCGCGGAGTGCTCAGCGGTATGTGGATCGTCCGTCGAAATCGTCGCAAGTTGTTGTGCTGAATAGCTTTTGAGATGGCGTTGGTGCTGCCTGTCGCGAATCGCTTTCGCGGCGAGGTTCGCAGGTGTTGTTGCGACCCGTCAACACCGCTGCGTCAACAGTTGCGTCTGCTCCCCGTCGCGTCGGCCACGCAACCGCGACAATCGTTAAAGGCCGCAGAGTTTGCTCAAGCGTTATCTTTGCCGCGACCGATACCAACGACGGTCGTTTTGTTTCGCCTTCCCTCGGGGCCGGCTCATGCACCGTCGTCGACGTTACTTTGCTTTCGCTTGCTCGCTGTTGTTCAGCGGGGCCGGAATCGCGTTTGCCGACGATGCCCAACTCGACGCGCCGCTCGTCACGCGCTCGCCGGCGTTTGCGATTCCCTTTGAACTTCAAGCGGCGCCGGGCCAACGGGCCGAGGCTCAGCTCTTCGTGTCGTCCGATTCCGGGAAGTCTTGGCAATTGGCGGCAAAGGCCGTTGCGCCGGCCGCGGCGTTCGACTATCGCGCTCCGGCCGACGGCGAATATTGGTTCGTCGTTCGTACCGAAGCCACGACGGCGGACGCCATAACCACGGAAAGGCCGGAAGCGGAGCTGCGGGTCGTCGTCGATTCCACGCCGCCGCGATTTGACGTGTCTGCCGAACCGGCGACCGACGGCACGCTGGTCATACGTTGGAAGGCCGATGACGCCGAACTTCCCGCCGAACCGCTCAAGCTCAGTTATCGCTTCGCCGGCTCGACCGATCTGCTGCCGGTCGAAACGCCGCGCGCAAAACGACAACTCGACAAGAAGTCGGGCTCCGGCGAACTGCAATGGCGGCCGGTCGTCAGCGATCGAAAACTCACCCTTGTCGCCGAAATGCGCGACGCCGCCGGCAACGTCAGCGTCCGTGAAATCGAACCGACGATGATCGCGGGCGCTGCGCCGCCGTCGATCGTCACCGCACCCGGGAACCTTCCGTCGCCGATCGCTCCCAGTGCCGTGCCGCCGCTGCCGGTCCGAGATCCTGCGAAGCCGCTCATGGTCAACTCGCTCGCCTTCGAACTCGACTACGACGTTCAACAAACGGCCGCGGGGAATGTCGCCAAGGTGGAGATCTGGGGGACACGCGACGACGGGCGCTCTTGGGTGTTGCTCGGGCTCGACGACGATCGCCGCACGCCCTGCTCCGTCAACGTTGATGCCGAGGGAATGTACGGTTTCGCCGTAGTCGTCGAAGCCGTGGGCGGCCTGAAGGGCAACGCACCGAAGCCGGGCGACGTGCCGGAGATTCGCGTCGGCGTCGATCTTACGCAACCGCTCGTTCGCCTCACGACCGCCGAACCGGATGAAATGGCTTCCCCCTGTCGTCTAAAAATCAATTGGGAAGCTCAAGACAAAAACCTCGGCCCGCAAGCGGTTACGTTGTCGTATGCCGCGAGTGCGCAAGGGCCGTGGATGCCGCTGGCGCAGGGCATACCGTCGTCCGGCGGTCACATTTGTGATTTCGATCCGCAAGGTCCGGATATGGCCTATTTGAAAATTGAGGTTCGCGACGAGGCCGGCAACGTCGGAACCTTTGCGACGACGACGCCGATTCCGATCGAGAAACGCCAAGTGCAGTTCTCTTTTGCCGGCGCGTCGAAGCCGGATGGCACACCTTCGAAGCCCAAGTGGTTTCACGTGCTTCGCTAGTTCAGGGGACGATCCGCCGCAACGCTTCGGCCGCTCACGGCAAAGTTTTGCCCGACCGAAACGCCGCGCCGGATCGAGGGGAGCTTGATGATGAAGAAGAGTTGGCACCGTTGGTTTGCCTCGCTCGCGTTTCTGTTGCCTGCCCTGACCGCGCAGGCGCAGCAATTCGGCCCCGGCTATGCCCCCGCGCCGCCTAGCACTGCGCCCGCTCCGGCAGGGAGTTACTATGCGCGCGTCGCCGGACAATTGGCGCCCGCGGCTTCATCGCCCGGGCTGGTGAATCCTTACGCGGGAATGCAGCAATCGGCGCAACCGGTGATGCCGCTGCAAATGTCGCAGCCGTCGGCGCCGGCCGGGCCGCAATCGACGTATCTCGCGGCACCTACGAAAGCCGCCGCGCCGACCGGACTACGATTCCCCGCTGCTCCGTCCGCCGCTCCGCAGATGCCGTCGCCGCCGACGATGGCCGGCCCCGCGCCGCGCATGACGATCTCGCCGCTTAACGGCCTGCAACAAGTGGCTTGGCAACAACCGCGTTCGTTTACGCAAAGCCGCGCTCCGTCGCCGACGCCCAGTTCGAGCTACCATGCGGCGTTGCTCGTTGCGTCGAATCAGCCGACGCTCGCGCCGCCGCAAAACTCGGCCGACGCCGGCTTTGGCGCAATGCCCGCCTATCCGACGACGCCGAACTTTGCATCGGCGCCGGTCGTAACGGAAACGATCGGCACGCCGGCCGTCGATGGCTTGCCGCCGACAAGCTATTCCGGCCCGACCGCGTATCCGCCGCTTTCGAGCTATCCGTTGATCACGCCGCCGCCGTCGGTTCCGGTTACGACGGCACCCGCTCCGGCGAACTCAACGATGTGGCAACAGTCGACGCCTGCTCCGAGCGGCGCCTATCCGGGAATGACGTCGCCGCGCATGCCGCCGATGGGGCCGACGGCGTATCCCGATCCGAACGTTTCCGGCCCCGGCTACGACGGCATGTTCGACTCCGGTCCCGCGGCCGCATCGGCTGACTGGATGCAAACGGGCGGACCGTGCAATACGTGCCCCGGCGGCAATTGTGGTCCGTGGTTCGCATCGATCTCCGGCCTTTACATGACGCGCGACGCGCCGAACAACGTCGGCCTGGCGTTCCTGAACGCCGTGCCGCAGATCAGCGTCCTCAATACCGAACTCGCAGGTTACGACTGGAAAGGGGGCTTCGAACTCAAGCTCGGTCGCACGCTTGGTGACAACTGGGCGCTGGAAACCAACTACTGGTACCTCGATCCCTCCGGCTCGACGACCTCGATCCGCAGCGACGCCAACGACATCAGTTCACGCCTCGATACGCAGAACCTTGCGTATCAAGGGCAACTCATGAGCGACTACTACAACAACGCTCATGAGCAACGCGTCAATCGCACCAATGACTTCATGAACCTGGAAATCAACCTCTGGCAGCAAGCGTTGCAGGTCGATCCGGGGAGCCGCTGGGGGATGGCGTTCTTCTCGGGCGTCCGCTGGTTCCGCTTTCGCGAAATGGTCGAATACGGCACGGCCATGGCCGGGGCGGATTTCGAAGACAACGACATTGCGACCCAAAGCTGGTATCACGTTCGCCTCACCAACAACCTCATCGGTTGGCAACTTGGCGCTCGCAGCCAGCTTTACCTGGGGCCAAAGTTGCGGTTGTTCGCCGTGCCGCGAGCAGGGCTCTTCGCCAACGTGCTCAACATGCATCAAGACTTCTGCATGGTCATCAATAACTCGACGGAAAAGACGGACATCGCGATGCTCGGCCAAATCGACTTGGGCGCGGCGTATCAGCTGTTTAACTGCTGCAGCATGTTCATCAGCTACCGCGCGATGGGCATCGCCGGCGTGGCCAACGCCGACGACAACATCCAGCCGTGGTTGATCTCGCAGCCCGACATGATGCAGGTGCAGTCTTCCGGCAGCCTGATCATGCACGGCGTGAACGCGGGCTTGCAGTTCCAGTTCTAGGCGACCGTGAACGAAACAATTTGAACAAGGACGATTCGCAACCTTGCGGCTTCGGGGGAAGGACCGTAAGGGAGCGCGAATCGTCGAGAGAGCCCGAGCCGCGCACGGCAACGTGCGCGGCTCGGGTTATTTTTGAGATGTCCGTTGTTCGTAGTCCGTTGCAACTGACCACGGACGACGGACCACGGACTAGTTGACGCTAAAATCCGGCGGCCATTTCAGGCCCTTGGCCGGCGCGATCGGTTTGCCTGGCAGCATGTCGATCAGTTGCAGCAGTTTAACGCACCGTCGATCGACGTCGGGCTCGCCGAGCAGCGTCTCTTTGTCTTCAATCGGTAGCTGCATCGTGTAGCCGGCTAGGTCGGTGAGCATCCCCAGCGACACCTCGGCGTGCAGCAGTTCTTCGAGGTGCTTATGCACCTCCGGCACGTTGGGCAGAAACTTACGAAACGATTCCAACAGCTCGCGCTGCAGCCTCGGACGATCGGCGGCCGTCGTCACCGGATAGAAATCGTCGATGATTTCCACCGTCGCCTCGCGAAACGGTTTGTCAGGCGGCAACTCGCTGACGATTCGCACGCGCCGCAGTCCGGCGAGCAAGATGTTGTACTTGTCCCCTTCCACTTGCTGGTGCGTTACGACGCGCCCCAAGCAAGCGAACGGCCGCAACCGTGGGCGACCCTCGTAGTGTTTTTCCCAGCCCGGCGCGAGCACGGCCATGGCGATCAAGCGGTCGTCGACCAGGGCGTCTTCCAGCAAAGCTCGATACCGCGGCTCGAAGACGTGCAGCGGTTGCAGAACGTGCGGGAACATCACCAGGTTGGGCAGCGGGAAAAGTCGCGCCCGGCCGGAGAAGGTCGACGGATCGAAAGCCAACGCGTTTTCAGACATAAGCGACGAGCAGCGGCGGGAATTCTGTCACGCGATATCCTCCGCCGCGACAGCCGGCCCTACTCGGCCGGCGGAGGATCGAGATGTATCTCGGGAATTGTATCGGCCACGATTTCGATTTGCGGGAAATCTTCGGTGCTTTCGATCACCGCCGTGAAGCAGGTCTTCATATCGGCGTAAAACTTATCGAGATCGAGCCCGAGATGCTTCGGTCGATACGGCTCCAAATAACCGCAACTTCCGTAGTAAACTTTCTTTGCGCCGCGAATGTTGCCGTTGCAGAAGTGGTGCAGAGCCACGGCCGCTTGAATGAGCCCTTGGTAAAACTTGCGGTCGGGCCCGAAATGTTCTTGCCACAGCTCTTCCCAAGCCTCGTGGCTTTCGAAAAACTCGCAGGCATTGAAGAGCTCGATTCCCTTCAGATACAGCGGATCGTATTCGGCGGAATCCATACGGACTCTTGGGAAACGTGAAACGGCGGCGCTCCGGGCGAGCCTATCAGGCGGCGGGAAAACGGTCAAACGTTGCACATTTGACGGAATAGCGTGCCATGGCGTCATCGCCGCAGGCGAGGTCGCCATGCCCGAAAACATGCCGACTCGGCTGCGCCGCGACGGCATGGCACGGTTGCAACTTGACACTCGGAAGGGGTCGCGGAGAATGACCGCTTGCCGCGGATTTGTCGCCGCTTTCGTCGCCGTCGAAAGCTTGGACGACCTTCGTCAAATCGGGGTCTCGGATGGCCGAAAGTTTGGCTTTGCAACGCACCGGTTCAAAAGCCGCGGTGAAAGAGCGGGCCCTGCAAACGGTCGCCGCCCTACGGGAACTCTATCCCGACGCCGAGTGCGCACTGCGGTACTCTTCGCCGCTTGAGCTTTTGGTGGCCGTCATCCTGTCGGCCCAATGCACCGATGAGCGGGTGAACATCGTTACGAAGGACTTGTTCCGCAAATATCGCAAGGCCGCCGACTACGCCAAGGCTCCGCTGGAAGAACTGGAGCAAGCAATTCGCAGCACCGGCTTCTACCGAAACAAGGCCAAGAACATCCAGGCCTGCTGCCGAGCGCTCGTCGAGCAGCATGGCGGTGAAGTGCCGCAAGATCTACAGGCCCTGGTCGTGCTCGCCGGCGTCGGTCGCAAGACGGCCAACGTCGTGCTCGGCACGGCCTTCGGCATTCCCTCCGGCGTCGTCGTCGACACGCATGTCACACGGCTCAGCAATCGCCTCGGACTCACGAAGCAAACCGACGCCGTGAAGATCGAGCAGGACCTCATCAAGCTGCTGCCGCCGGAAGAATGGATCGATTTCAGCCATCGACTCATTTGGCATGGTCGCCGCATTTGCACGGCCCGCAAGCCGCTCTGCGAGGAATGTCTGCTGGCCTCGTTCTGCCCGAAGATCGGCGTTGCGAAGAAGTTGAAGGGCGCTAAATCCGCCGTGCTCAGGAAGCCTCGAAAGAAACAGTCCGCGGCCGCTTCGGCCGGTCAATCGCCTGCCAAGGCGAAAGGGAGCCGTCGATGATTCTTTCCGGTCAGGAAATTCGCAACCGGTTGGGGTCGAGTATCCTCATCGACCCGTTCGATGAAGCGAAGCTCAATCCCAACAGCTACAACCTGACGCTGCACGACGAACTGATGACGTATGAAGAGCTGGTGCTCGACATGCGCAAGGCCAATCGCGTACGGCGACTGCAGATTCCGCCGGAAGGGCTCGTGCTGACGCCGCACCAGCTTTACTTAGGGCGTACGGTCGAACGAACGG
This sequence comes from Planctomycetota bacterium, assembly GCA_017303535.1. Taxonomy (GTDB): domain Bacteria; phylum Planctomycetota; class Planctomycetia; order Pirellulales; family PNKZ01; genus PNKZ01. The sequence goes on along the minus strand of JAFLCO010000197.1, from coordinate 3,704 downwards.
AAACTTACGATCTCGTACCGATGATCGAAGGCCGCTCGTCAATCGGCCGGCTCGGCTTGTTCGTTCATGTCACGGCAGGCTTCGGCGACGTCGGCTTCCGGGGCTATTGGACGTTGGAAATGTTCGCGGTGCAGCCCGTTCGCATCTACCCCGGCGTGCCGATCTGCCAGATCTTCTATCATCAGATCACGGGCCAGTACACGAACTACGAGAGCGACAAGTACCAAAACAACCGCGACATCCAGCCGAGCCTGCTCTTCAAAGAACTCAATCCCGAGTGCGAAGGCGAGCAGCAGATGAAGCTCGATTTTGGGATGGAGCGGTCGCACGCGTAGAGTTGTTAGTTTTCAAGGTGCCATATGACACGCTGCAGTCTCCTGCTGGTCTGCGTGGCACTCTTCGCCGATAGCGTTCGCGCGGAGGATCCCGGTTGGGGGACGATTCGCGGGCAAGTGATTTGCGATTTCTTCGAGCCGGTCGGGCCGCATCCGAAGTTCGACCCGAATAAAGATTCGCTTTGTCCGCACTCTGTACTCGACGAATCGCTAATTATCGACGAGACGTCGCGCGGCTTGAGAAACGTATTGGTATTCGCCCGGCGGGCACCAAGCCGCATTCATCCGAAGTTGCAAGAAGGGATTTCACGTGAGGTCGTCATAAGCGTAAAGGCGTGTCGAATCGAACCGCACGTCTTAGCAGTTTGGCGACAACATCAAAACTTGTTTCTAGTTAACGCAGATCGTGCGGATCATCTGCTAATGGGCGACCCCGGAACCTCGTCTGCGATCTCAAAACACCTGCGTGGGGGAGATGAAGAGCGCTTCGAATACGGCCGCTTTCAGCACGCCAGGCGTACACCATTTGGAATTTGGTGCACGATTCATCCTTGGATGGAAGCGTACTGCCTGCCGCTCGATTCGCCGTATTTTGCGTTAACCGACAACAATGGCAAGTTCGAGATCGCCGATCTTCCGGCCGGTGAAGACTTGGAAATTTCGATCTGGCACGAACGTTACGGTTTCATTTCGCCCGACGGGAAGCAAGATCGAGTGCCGCTCACGCTGAAGTTGACGGCCCACGAAACGCGCGAGGTTGAGCCGATCAAGCTGGCTCGACCTGTCGATGAGAAAGACTCCGGTCGCTGACGCTCCCGGCTCGCTGTTCTTGTCGATTACATAACCGCGAAGTAGTTGTCGACGGCGAAGTCGAACGCTTCCGGCGACATGACCGGCGTCTTGCGTTCGTAGAGGCACATGTTGCGAATTTGCAGGAGCAAATCGCGCGGCTGGCAGCAGCGGAACGGGCGATTGACGCGCTTGTAGTGCGTCTCTACCAAGTAATCCGCCGCCGATTCCACGTATTCGAAGCCGAGCTTTTCGGCCATCAGCTTCAGCAGGTTGCGGAACTCTTGTTCCGTCGGGTCTTTGACTTCGATCTTGTACGGAATTCGGCGAAGGAACGCGTCGTCGACGAGTTGTTTCGGCTCGAGGTTCGTCGAGAAGATAATCAACTGATCGAACGGCACTTGAATTTTCTTGCCGTTGGGCAAGTTCAAAAAGTCGTACCGCTTTTCCAGCGGAACGATCCAGCGATTGAGCAGTTCGTCGGTTCCCATCCGCTGTCGGCCGAAGTCGTCGATCACCAGCGAACCGCAGTTGCTCTTGAGTTGCAGCGGGGCTTCGCTGATGCCGGTCGAGCGATTGAGCGTTACTTCCAGCGAGTCCATCGTCAATTCACCGCCGGCGATGATCGTCGGCCGGCGAATGCGAATCCAGCGGCGATCGACGTGCTGATCTTTGAGCAGGCCGTCGTTGTTGTCGAGTGGGACGATCTCGTGATTGCTCGGATCGAACAACCGGATAATTTCGCCGTCGATACTGATCGAGCGCGGAATCCAAACCGTGTCGCCGAAAGCTCGCGTGATCCGTTCGGCGATGCTCGTCTTGCCGTTGCCCGGCGCGCCGAACAAGAACATGCCGCGACCCGAGTTGATGGCCGGACCGAGCCGCCGGAGCATCGTGTCGGAGACTTTCAAGTCGCTGAAAGCCTGCGCCAAATCTTCGGCCGACGGATGGCGCTTGGTGAGCGATTGCTTGCCGACGCTTTCGATGTAGTCCTTCAGATGCACCGGCGCGGCACCGTAGTAAGTGCAGTGCTCGACCAATCGCCGGGCCTTCTCGCGGCCCGTCTCGGTGAGTTGGTACTGGTAGTCGCCGGCGACCGCCGACCCGCGATAGACGACGAGTTGATCGACCTTGAGTTGGAAGAGCATCTCGTCGACGAGCTTAAACGGCAGCTTCATCTGCTCGGCCACGTCGCGGCCCGAGGCACAGCCGATCGATAACAGAAATTTGAGAGCGATGTTCTCCGCCTCGGCTTCGTTGAGCCGGGCCTGGCGAAAGCTCGCGGGCTCAAGAGGCACGAAGAGTTCGGCATCTCCGCCGGCCGCAGCTCCGGCAGCCGATGGTACCGACGGCGCAGCCGGAATCGCACTCACTCCAAACGGATTGGCTTCCGCCTCGTCGTGCGATTCGGTAGCCCCGGCGGCGCGCGACGCAGCGGCTTGCGGCTTCTCGGCGGTCGCCGGAGCCGGGGCTCCTTTGGCGGCCATCGCTTTGATGCGATTGAGCAACTCGTCGAGCTTGGCGTCGCCCGCAGGTGCGGCGGCAGGGGTCGGAGGGGTGCTGACGGATCCGGCGGAACTCATAGTGATGCGCAGCTCAGGCGCCGCCGCAGCGGCAGTTGACCAAACGACCTTACGACGGAGTAAGGGCCGTAAAAACCTAGGTTGCGGCCGGCAGCGGTCAAGAAAGCCGTGGCTCGCCGACCAACCGAACCGCTTGCCGAAGCCGCGCCGTCGTGCATCGGGTCGGCCTGTGACGATTGTAGCGGGCTGTAACTTTTGGCTTTGCGAACGCTGACGTGCCGAGGAAACTCGCCGAATTGGGCTTACGCAGGCTCCATTTCAGAGCATGGAAGAGGAGGCCCGTTTCCATTAAAATGCCGAGCCTTGCGACGCCAGGCTTATCGCGGCGGACGCAAACTCTCGGCGGAACCAGCAGCAAAGGATCGGCGGAATGGCTTCGGATCGCTCTCGCGACATGTTCGGCGCCCGTGACACGTTTAACACCTCGGCCGGCAAGATCGGCATCTATCGGTTGTCGAAGTTGGAACAGCTCGGCCTCTGCCGTTTGGCCGACCTGCCGTACTCGATCCGCATTTTGCTGGAAGCCGTGCTTCGCAACTGCGACGGCTATGTGGTGACCGAAGAAGACGTGAAGGGCCTCGCCGGTTGGAAGGCTGAGAAGCCGGCCGAAGTCGAAGTGCCGTTCATGCCGTCGCGCGTCGTGCTGCAAGACTTCACCGGCGTGCCGTGCGTCGTCGACTTGGCGCACATGCGCAGCGCCATGAGCCGGCTCGGCGGCAATCCGAAGAAGATCAATCCGCTGATCCCGGTCGATCTCGTCGTCGACCACAGCGTACAGGTCGATCGATTCGCAATCGACGCCGCTCAACAACTCAACGAAGAACTCGAATTCCAGCGCAACGGCGAACGCTACGAATTTCTGCGCTGGGGCCAAAAGGCGCTTGACAACTTCCGCGTGGTTCCGCCGGGCCTCGGCATCGTGCATCAGGTGAATCTCGAGTACTTGGCCAAGTGCGTTTGGGTCCGCGATGACGGCATTGGCCCCTGCGCGCTGCCC
>JAFLCO010000196.1 GCA_017303535.1 Planctomycetota bacterium | reverse complement strand
GGCCGCAACATCGCCGGCGTGCACTGGCGTTCGGACGGCTACGAGTCGATGCGCCTCGGCGAGGAAGTCGCGATCTCGGTGCTCAAGGACCAGAAGGCGACGTACTTCGAGGACTTCCAGGGCTTCGCGCGGGCCGGTGGTCGACGGCGTCGTCGGGCCGGAGGCGATGACGTCGAGCGGGTCGCCGAGCACGTCGCTGATGACGAGAGCGACCATGTTCCGCGCGCGGCAGGCTTGGGCGAGCCCGCCTCCTTTGATGCGGCTGAGCGTCTTGCGCACGGTGTTGAGTTGTGTGATGTTCGCGCCGGCCGCGCTGAGAAACTTCGTGACGGCCTGCTTCTCGGCGAGCGTGACGCCGGCGATCGGCGCGGGCATGAGCGCACTGCCGCCGCCGGAGATGAGGCAGAGCACGAGGTCGTTGGGCCCGGCCTCGGAGACCAGCTTGAGGATTTGCTCGGAGCCGGCGACCCCTTCGGCCGTCGGTTCGTTGCGGCCTGCGGGACGAGCGCCGTGAAGATGGATGAACTTCAGGGAGCGCACGCAATCGGCCGGCACGTTGACCCAGCCGGCGAGTTGCTTGGCGTGCGCCAACTCGTCGCCGAGAGCCGCTTCGACGCCTGCGGCCATGCCTGCGCCGGCCTTACCGCAACCGACGACGATCACGCGGCCGATCGACGCCAGATCGTACGATTCTTCGGCGACCTGCAATTGGCCGTCGGCGACGACGATGTTTTCGCGGACCAAGCGAGCCGAGTCGACCGCGGCCACGCCGGCCTGCCAAATCTCCAGGGCCTCGCGACGAAGTTGAGCGGCGGTACGGGCGGGCATGCGTGCGGTCGTCGAGCTACGAAGGTTGAGAAATAGCGGAACCTGACGGGCCGTGAAACCTACCAAACTATAGTTGCCGACGCCGGCCGTTTGCGACGCCCGACGCGACAGCCGGCGGAATACGGTCGACGACAGTTTACTCGAACTGACGACACGCGGCAGGGCCGCAGGATCACCGAGACAAGAGGGCTTAGGCGATTGCAAAATATTGCGCGGCAATGGGTTGTGGCATTTCACTCGGTGGGCTTGGTCCCGACGGCACGCCGCTCGCTTGCTTCCGGTCCCGTTGTGAAGCAGACTCGTAACCAACGCACAACTTGGAGACGCAGCCATGGCGCAGATTGCCGCACTCATCGGGCTGGGGTTAGCCGTCGAAGTTTTGGTCGTGCTCGACGCGCTCGTGCAGCGCTCTCGTCGAGGCGACGGCAATTAGCCGAAACGCAGCCCGTGTGAACTTCGCTAGGCCGCGGATTGGGGGGCGCCGTCGTCGGCCTGTTTCGTCAAAGTCGCCGGCGGCAACGTGACGGTGAACGTCGTCCCTTTGCCGACTTCGCTTTCGACCTCGATCGTACCGCCGTGGGCCTGCACGATAGCGTGCGTAATGGCGAGGCCCAGGCCCGTGCCCCGGCGGCGGCCTTCACGTTCGCGGCTTTTGTCGCCGCGGTAAAATCGCTCGAAGACATGCGTGAGATCGTGCTTCGAAATGCCGCACCCGGTATCGGCGACGCGGAGCACCGGGCGACCGACGCCGTCGCGAAACGCCGTAACGTTGACTGCGCCGCCGGGCTCGGTGTATTTGACGGCGTTGTCGAGCAGATTGTTGATGACTTGCCGCAAGCTTGACGCGTCGCCGCAAACCTGCATCGGCTCGTCGATCCGGACTTCCAGAGCGACGCCGCGCTCTTCGGCGACGCCGCGGAACATGTCGCCCGAGGCCTCGACGAGAGCGTCGAGTCGCAGGACTTCGACGTGCCGCAAAATGTGCCCTGCGCCGCTCTCGGCCAAGAGCAGTAATTGGTTGACGAGGCTTGTCAGTTGCGCGCATTCGTCGGCGACGGTTTCCAGCAGATTCTGATACTCCTCCGTCGACCGCTCCGCGCCCAGCGCCACTTCCACGGAACTGCGAATGGCGGCCAGCGGCGAGCGGAGTTCGTGCGCCGCGTTGGCGACGAACTCCCGCTTACTTTGCAGATACTCGCCGATTTGGTCGAGGAAGCGATTGATCGTGGTGGACAGTTGGTCAAGTTCGTCGTGCGTGCCGCGAATCGGCAGACGATCGGCGAGTTGCGTCGGGCGGAGTCGTGAGGCGGTTTGCAGGATGTTCGTGAGCGGCTGGATCGCGCTACCGGCGACCCAGTAGCCGCCGAGCGGCGCGAGGATCACGACCAGCAGGCCCGCGACGGTCATCACGCGCATGCGGTTCCACACGGCGGCGTTGATTTGTGCCTGCGACGCGCCGACGCGAACCAAATAGCGCGGCACGTCGGGAAAGGTCACGTAGCGCTGCGCCACGCGAAACTCGCCGAACTCGCGCACCGGAAACACGCCTTCTTCGTCGTGCTGATGCTGCTCCGGTATGAGCGGCGGCGCCTCTTTACTGGCCCAGGAAAGCTTCCCGTCGGGCTCCAGCAACTGCAGGAACATTCGCTCGTGCGTGTGCGTATCGGCCTTGCGGGCCAACATTTCCTCGACGCGGCGCCGATCGGAGTGCAACTGGGCGACGGCCTGCGCCGTTTCTTTGGCGTCTTCCAACAGGCGTTGGTCGGTTTCTTGGATGATCGTGTAACGCGAGCCTTCGTACACGACGACAAGCGCCACGAGCACCAAGCCGGCGAAGACGCCGCCGTACCATACGGCCAAACGAACGCGGAGGTAGTAGGAGGCCGCCTTAATTCGCGCGAACGGCATAACCGCGGCCTCGCACGGTATCGATCATCGGCTGCGGCGTGACCTTCTCGAGCTTGTTGCGAAGTCGATTGACGTGAACTTCGATGACGTTCGTGGCGCCTTCCCAGTCGGACTTCCAAAGGTGTTCGCAAAGCATCTTGCGCGTGACCACTTGCCCGGCGTGCCGCATGAGCATTTCGAGCAGGCTGAACTCGGTCGGCGAAAGATCGACTTCGTTCGTTCCAGCGGTAACGCGCCGATTCGTGAGGTCCAAGCTCAATGTGCCGGCTTGAAGCACAGGGGCGGGACGCGTCGATGCGCGGCGACAGATGGCTTCGATCCGCGCTAAAAGTTCCGGCAACGCAAACGGCTTGACCAAGTAATCGTCGGCTCCCGCGTTGAGTCCGGCCACGCGTTCTTCCACGCTGCCCAAAGCGGTGAGCAAAATCGTCGGCGTGCGATTGCCGCGGGAGCGAATCTCGCGCAAGACGTCGAGGCCGCTTTTGCCCGGCAGCAGGATGTCGAGCACCACGGCGTCGTATTGTTGCGTCGCGGCGGCCGCTTGTCCGTCGTCGCCCGTCTTCACCCATTGGCAATCGTGGCCCGCTTCGCTGAGACCTTGTCGCAGCGATTTGCCGATCACGGGATCATCTTCGACGACGAGCAGATTGAGGCGATTCATTGTGCATCACTAGGCGGATAAAGACGTAACCGAAGAAATCGCGAGGTGCGATTCACGCGTCGCTCTCATTCTAGCTCTTTCGGCAACGGCTGAGAATTCGAGCTAACGGGTTATCCATGTTCGAGGTTGCGAAACGGCCGGAAATGCGGACTTGCGCAGCGTTCGGCGTGCTTGCCGGATGCTCGGCGCTCAGGGTGGAAGTGCGGCGTCGTCTCGAGTAAGTCGCGCGGCGACGCTCGCCAATCTTGCGATTCGTTAAGCCTGCGCGCCGCTTAATAGTTTGTAACACAATCGTCTCTACGCGCTCGCACCGCGCGAAAGATACTTTCGAGGAAGCACGCCTCGATGCTGAGCGGCGCGAATCCGTTCGCAACTTGTGAAGCGCCACGCCTCCGCAGGCCCGCCGATTCGAAATCGCCTTGTAAATCAGGACTACCTCCCATGGCCGTGGTCACGCAAGCTCCTCCGCACAAACCTGCACGTAACAGGAGCGAAGATAATTGGACCGAAGAGGCCGCACCGAAAACGTCGAACGAACGTTTGCCGATGTTGAAGGATAGCCTCGGCGCGGATCTCACGGCCGGTTTCTTGGTATTCCTCATCGCTTTGCCGTTGTGTTTGGGGATCGCCAAGGCAAGCGGGTTTCCGCCGGTCGCGGGCGTACTGACGGCCGTCGTCGGCGGGCTGCTGAGCGGGCTGTTCAGTAATTCCGAACTTACGATCAAAGGTCCGGCCGCGGGGATGATCGCCATCGTGCTTGGTGCGATGACCGACTTCGGGTTTACCGCCGGCACCGACGCCTACGCCGATATGCACGCTTACAAACTCGTGCTGGCCGTCGGCGTCGTGGCCGGGGTCGCGCAAATTCTGTTTGGCTTGTTTCGGGCCGGCATCCTCTGTGAATTCTTCCCGCTCGCGCCGGTGCATGGTCTGCTGGCCTCGATCGGCCTGATCATCATCGCCAAGCAAATCCATCCGGTGCTGGGCGCGGCGTCGCCGAAAGACGGACCAGTCGGTTGTTATGCCAAGATCCCGCAATCGATCATGAACATGGACGCCAAGGTCGCGTCGATCGGCCTGCTAAGTTTGGCCATCATGTTCTTGTATCCCGCTTTGAAGTCGCGCCTGAAGGCCGTCGGCAAAGTTCCGGCGCAGTTGCTCGTGCTGTTGATCGCAATTCCGCTGGGGCAAGCCCTGCATTTGCCGTCGGAAAAGCTCATCAGCCTGCCGGAGAAAATGACCGATGCGATCGCCTTTCCGGACTTCTCGCAGGTTCTCGGATCGACCTCGCTCAAGTGGGTCTTGATGTTCGCGCTCGTCGGCACTTTAGAATCGATGCTTTCGGCCAAGGCCATCGACTTGCTCGACCCGTGGAAACGCAAGACCGATATGAATCGCGACGTACTTGGTGTCGGCGTCGCCAATACGGCGGCGGCGGCGATCGGCGGCTTGCCGATGATTTCGGAAATCCTCCGCAGCTCGGCGAATATCGGCAACGGCGCCCGCACGCGTACGTCGAACGCGGCGCACGGCCTGTTTCTGCTGCTCTCGATCGTTTTCCTGGCTCCGCTCGTGAAGTTGATTCCGCTGGCGGCGCTGGGGGCCATGCTCGTGTTCGCAGGCTTTCGTTTGGCGTCGCCGAAGGAATTTCTTCACATGTGGAAGGCCGGGCCGGGGCAGTTTCTTGTCTTCTGCCTCACGATCGCGTTCATCATTCCGGAAGGACATCTGCTCAACGGCATCTTCGTCGGCGTCGCCGCAGAATTATTGCTGAACATCTTCACCGGAGCGTCGATCTTTTCGCTCTTCAAGGCGCACGTCGAAACGACCACCGATCGAGGCGACGTTCGTTTGAACGTCGCAGGCTCGCTGACGTTTACCAACTGGATTCCGTTCTTAAAGCAGCTACGCAAGGCCGACATGGTCCGCGGCGACCGATTGGTGCTCGACCTCACGGAAGCGCATCCCGTCGATCGGACGGCGCGCGATAAGCTGGCCGTGCTGCAACGCGAGTTCACGAGCGACGGCCGCGAACTACAAGTGCTCGGCCTCGCCACGGCAGGGGCTCACTGAAGCTGATCGGAGCTAGTATGTTGATGCTACGCCGCTCTCGGCGGTTGCAACGTCGAGCCGCAGGTGAAGCGTAAGCGGTCCCAGTCGAGCACGAGTCGGCCCCCTTGGGCTTCGTGTTGTTTACGCCAGTTGATGAGCAACTCGAAGCAGGCGTGATCGATTTCGGTCAGTTCGTCGATATGCACGTGCAATTCGACGTCGCCGGGCACTTCGTCGAGTTGGGCCGCCAACATCGGCAGCTTCAAGAAGACCGCTGCTCCACGCAGGTGAAGGTCCGCCGTACGCCCGTCGGGTCGCAGCTCGTAGGTCATGTCGAGCTTGGCGAAACGAATCAGCAGCTTGAGCGCCGAGAGTACGATCCCGATGATGACGCCCGAGAGCAGGTCGATGAGTACGACGCCGGCGACCGTGACGACGTAAACGACCAACTCGCCCCGGCCGTAGCGAATCATTTCCTTGGCCACGCGGAAGTTCATCAGCTTGTAGCCCGTGAGCACCAGGATTGCGGCCAATGCGGCCATCGGAATCAGCCGTAGGAACTGGCCGAGAAACAGCACAAACACCAAAAGCCACAGGCCGTGCATGACGGCCGACCAGCGCGAACGCCCTCCCGCTTGTACGTTGGCGGCGCTGCGGACGATCACGCCCGTCATAGGCAGGCCGCCGAGCCAGCCGGCCAACGTGTTGCCGACGCCTTGCGCGAAGAGTTCGCGATCGTATTTGGTGCGCGGACCGCGGTGCATCTGATCGACGGCCGTGGCGCAGAGCAACGTTTCGGCGCTGGCGACGACGGCCAGCGTAATGATCGACACGACGAGCGCACGCCAGTCCAACTCCGAAATCTTGTTCGGCTGTGCGAAGCGAAGGTCGTTCCAGAGGTTGTCCGGCACGTCGACGAACAGCACGTGCAGCACCAAAGCCGCGCTCAACGCCACGGCGGTGAGAACGGCGACTAGTTGTGCGGGAATTTTACCGAAGATCGTCTTCTTGAGTTTACCCCAAAAGATAATGACAAGCAGCGTCGCCAGACCGAGCTTGCCGGCGATGTCGTAGCGACGCAGGCGATCGAGCGTGGCATTTACGGCGATCGCGGCGTTATCGACGGCCGCGGCCGCCGGTTCGGGCGCGCGTTGCGCAATGGCCGACTCCGCGGAACGGGCCGCCGTGAGGGCCGCGACAAGTCTGTCGGTGAACGTCTCCTTCGCATCCGGCAACTCGCCGAGCGGGCTCCAGTCTTGCGTTAAGGTGCGTTCGTGCAAGTCGGCCAAACCGCGAACGATGTCGGTTTGCGGCGCGGCGAAGGCTTGGATTCTGCCCGGCTCCGCCGCGGTGCCGCCGGCTTTGACTTTCGCGAGTTTTTCGACGTCCTTGGCGAGCGCCGATTGCCGTTCGGCCAAGCCGCGAACTTCCTGAAGGATCTGTTGATGCGTACGCCGCTGGGCTTCATCGCCGAAGTCGTGAAAGGCCAAGCCGCGGGCGAGCGTTTCCGGAATGGCGACGATGTTGTTCCAGCCGTTAGACTTCGGCACGTCGTCGAACATCACATGGAATTGGCTCGCGAAGATCAAGATGCCGATGCCGGTGAGCATCCCTTGCACGACGGCAGGCGCTACGGCGCGAAACCATTGGCCGACGCGGGCCGTGCCGGCGATCATCTGGCAGATGCCTGCGCCGAGCACGGCCAGGGAAAGCATCTCGAGGCCGTGCTGTTGGACGATTCCGTAGACGATTACGGTCAGCCCCGCGGCCGGCCCGCTCACTTGTAGCGGCGAGCCGCCGATCAGTCCGACGACGATGCCGCCGATGATGCCGGTGATCAGGCCCGACGCGACCGGTGCGTCGGACGCGATGGCGATGCCCATGCAGAGCGGCAGCGCGACGAGAAACACGACCAGCGACGGGAGAAAGTCGCGGCGAATGTCGCCCAGCGGCGACGTATTCTCGGGTTTATTGCGGAAACTCGTCATGCAGGCCCTAGGTTCGCGAAGTCGGCGAAACGCGATCACAAAGGGCGTGGAACGCGCGATCGCAAAGAAAACGCGAATCTAAAGCATTCCGGCCCTTCGTCTAAGACCGAATCTTACGATTTAGAAAGGTTCTAGGCCGGCGTAATCCCGGAATAAGAGGGCGGAGGCGCGGAGAAACCCGTGCGGTTTCGCGTCGCTTTAGCCACTTGTGAGCGGCCAGAGGGCGCTTTTATGGGAAGTGAAGTTGGGGCCAGAGCAGTTTTGCACGACGTTGTGGCAGGTGGCTCGGGGCATCGCGCAGCGGTACCCCAGTTACTGGGTCTTCGCCTTCGGCTCCAGACACAGCCACCCAACGCTACCGACAATTGCAAACTGGTCTACGACCGAAGAATTTTTTCCATCGCTTTGCCCTTCGCCAATTCATCGATGAGCTTGTCGAGGTAGCGAATTTTCTGCATCAGCGGGTCGTCGACCTCTTCGATGCGCACGCCGCAGACGACCCCTTGGATCAACGCGACGTTCGGATTTAGCGCAGGCGCTTCGGCGAAGAACGTTGCGAAGTCAACTTCGCGCTTGAGTTGCTTGGTCAAACCGGATTGCGTATAGCCGGTAAGCCAACGAATGATCTGGTCGACCTCGGCCTTCGTGCGATCTTTACGCTCCGCCTTCTTCACATAGAGCGGATAGACGGAGGAGAAGGCCGTCGTGAAGATGCGATGACCGGCCACGTTCAATCTCCGGGGATTCTCGCTGTTCTGTGCGAGCTTAAACCGCAATGCCCCCGGCATGAAGTGCGGGGGGCTAAGGTAGGCGTCGATGATCGATCGATGCGATGGCCGCCTACCGGGTCGGTTGGCCGAATTGCGTTTCGCTTTGTTGCGGGCCGCTGGAGGGTTGGAGATAGGCCGGTAAGGCCATGTTCGGCATCGTGGCCGGTCCGTTCAGCGAGGCCGGCTGCGGGAACGCCGGGTTCGGCATGTTCGCGCCTTGCGGCATGACCGGCGCTGCGCCAGGGGCGACCGGTTGTGGGGCGAAGTTTTGAGCGGGTGGTGCGACGTTCATCGGCGCTGCAGGTGCGGCATTGGTCGGGGCCACGGCTTCCGGCGGCGTGTGGAGACGCGGGCCGCCGGTGTAGACCTCGATCATTCGACGTTGTTCGATCGGCGCCTGACCGGCCGTTTGTTGCACGCCGCCGGCCTGGCCCGGTTGTCCGCCGGCCAGCACGACGCTGCCGTCGGGCTGTTGCTGCGGCGTGAGGCCGTTGGCCGCGAGATAATCTTGGCGGCGCTGCATCGCCTGCGTGACCTGAATGAGCGCTTCGGCCGCCGGTTTCATGTCGGCGTTGATGTCGAGAGCCCGGCTGAAGTGATGCTGGGCTCGATCGAGTTCGCCGCAGGCCGCGCAGAGAAAGCCGGTATTTTGTTCGGCTTCGGCTTCCGAGTTGCCGCGTCGGAAAAGGTCGTAGGCTTCATCGATCCGGCCTTGTTCGCCGACGACGAGCGCCATGTTGTTCAGAGCAGCCCGATGCTGGGGATCGATGGCCAGCGCTTGTCGCAAGGCTTGCTCGGCTTCGACGCCTTTGTTCTGCAAATGGAAACAGTAGCCGATATCGCTCCACAAGTCGGGCGTCGGCGTGCTGCATTGCAGCGCGGTTTGGTAATGCTGGTGGGCTTCGTCGAGCTTCCCCTGCACGGCGGCGATCACGCCGAGGCGATGGTAGCAATCGCGGCTTTTCGGTTCTTCCTTAAGTAGCTCGCGATAGAGCGACTCGGCGCCGGCAAAATCTTTGCGGCGTTCGAGCAGTCGCGCTTCGGCGTAAGTTTTCTTCAGCCGGTCTTCGCGGGCCTTGCCGGTGACCGTGTCTTTCACCGTCGTCGTGGCCGAGTGGACGTCGTCCCAAGAGGGAATCAGAGCACAACCGGAGCCGGCGAGCGTCGTGCTCGCCAAGAGCGCGGCGGCCGACCAGCGTTTCATTCGGTTCCAAGTCTGCGTGGCGCGGTAAGTCATGACTGCAACTCGTGAACTTCCGTGGTTGGTTTCGTTGCGCCTCGGCCTCATGGGCCAAAGCGACGTCGTTCCATCATTCGTTTGTATACGCGGAAACGTCTCCGAAGGCATAACCTTCCGAGACGTCCCGGTTGTCTGTCGGCCGGACTTGGATTAGGTGCCGAATCCGCCGAGGCCGATTCCACCGCCGCCGCCGAAGCCGCCGAATCCGCCCCCGTAGCCGCCCCCGAATCCGCCCTGGCCGCCGCCGTAGCTGAAGCTGCGACCGTAGGACCGTTCGGCTTCGAGATCTTCCTGGCCGCGGACGAGCGACGGCGAGACGACGACGCGCTGTTCGGCGTCGGGGACGCCCATCGCGGTCAGGGCTTGCACGATCACCGCGCGGCGTTGCATATCCAGTTGCGGGTTCGGGTGAACCGGGTATTTGTATTCGGTGCTTTCCAGCTTGCTGGTGACGCTGCGCTCAACGAGCACCGGGAAGTTCTGACCGGCATGCAAACGCGCGGCGATTTGCTTCAGGTGATCTTCGCCGCCCCAGTTGAGGCGAGCCTGGTTGTAGACGAATTCATGCTGGTAAAGCACAAACTTGCCCGGCTCGGCGTTCTCGGCCTGCGCGATCCAGATCGGATCGGTGAGCGTACCTTGCGGCGCCGGCGAAGTGCCGCCGACGCCGAACCAACTCGGCCAAGCGATTTGTACGCATCCGCTCGTGGCCGCCGGCAATAGCGCCGGCAGCATCCAGGCATTCACTTTGCTGCGTCGTACTCGGAGGGTCTTCATGGGTCAAAGTCCTTTTCGACCAGGAGCGGCGTGCGGGCGCCGCGGCGTTGTCGTTGAGGTGTCGTCGATCTTCGGTCGTCGTTGGGGTGCTATTCAGACGAATGCCGCGCGGGTGACGCGGCATTCACGTTCGTCGGGTAGTATCGTCAATTCGAGAAGCCGACCGGGCCTTGCATGTAGTAACCGGTGCTCGTGCCGTATCCGGCCGTTCCCTTCCAGGCCCACATCGCGCCGCGACGGGCTTCCCAGGCGCTCCACTGATAAATCGGCCACACCGTGCTGCGGTGGTGAACTTCCGGATTGCCTTCGTACCGGCCCATGATGAAGAACTGACAATCGTCCGGTTCCGTCACTTCCATGCCCGGCAGAACCATCGGCACTTGTTCCGGTTCGAGCGGGTGCACGAGTTCCGGGCTGACGAGAATGACCAGTTCCGTTTCGTCGCGAGCGATCGAGCGGCGGCTGAACAGAAGATCGACCACCGGGATGTCGCCGAGCCACGGTACGCGGACCTTTGAGCTGTCTTGGGTGTCTTGGATCAAGCCGGCGATCGCGAGCCACTGGCCTTCGCGAAGGTTGACCTGCGTGTAGGCGCTTTCGATGTTGAGGCCCGGGATGCCGTTGACGCTCGTGGCGTTGTTGATTTCGCTGATCGTGGGGGCGACCTGCAGGCGGATGTGATCCTTGTCGAGCACGGTCGGCGTAAATTGCAGCTGGGTGCCGAAGCCCTGAAACTGTGTGTTGGTTCCGGCGACGCCGCCGAGGCCCACGACGGTCGGCACGGCGAACGAACCGCCGGAGATGAACGTCGCCGGGTAACCGGAGATCGTCACGAGGTTCGGTTCGGCCAGCATCTTTGTAGTGCGGTTGCTGCTCAAAGCGCTCAACGTGAGGCTGACGTCGGTCGAGTTGAGCACGGCTTGGTAGGCGCCGGCCACGTTGAGGTTCGTCGTGACGCTAAAGTCACCGGCTTGAGCCGAGAACTGCGAGCCGATCGTTCGCAGCGCCCCACGCGTGAGACGAGCGATGCGCACTTTCAGGAGCACCTGGTGTTCGCCCGGAACTTCGAGCATGCTGATGACGTTGTTGGCTTGCCAATCGTTGAGACCGAAGCCCGGCAAGCGGGCGCCCCGCCCGCCCCATCGCGAGCCGCCGTAGCCTCCCCCGCCCCAGCCGTAGCTGCCGGGACCAATCAGGCCGCCCGTCTGGTCGATGGCTTGATCGCGCACGATCGACATGATGGCCGTGGCTTCCTGAGCGTCGCGAGCCTGTCCGCGCACCACGAGTTTGTCGGC
>JAFLCO010000195.1:10879-11555 GCA_017303535.1 Planctomycetota bacterium | reverse complement strand
CCGCTCGGGCGGCGTCAACGGGGCAGGGCGGGACCACTGGACGCACAGCCAAAGCATCGTACTGGCCGGCGGCGGCATCCAAGGGGGCCAAGCCTACGGCACGACCGACAAACGGGCCGAGTATCCGGCCGAAAAGCCGGTGACGCCGGCCCACATCGCCAAGACGGTGTACCACGCGATGGGCGTGGAAGATCTGGAAGCGCGCGACAAAGACGGCCGCGTCTTCAATCTGCTGGCCGACGGGGAGCCGATCCTCGACTTGTTCTAAGCGGCGGCAAGGGGGGCACCAAATCGACGTAAGTCCCGATTCGCTTGCGCCACTTACGTCGAAAGCGCAATTCAGTTGCAATTACGAGTGCGTACTATTTTCGAAATTAGTGCGCACCCTTAATTCCTAAGTATGAAGTGCGTACTTTTTCGCGCGCGAAGTACGCACCCCGTCCCAGATGTACGCAGCGCGCATCGACGTAAGTGCCAATTCGCTTGCGCGACTTACGACGATTCTGGGACTCAGCGAGCGGCGGGGTTTATCCCCGCCGTCCGGTCATCTCAACGCGTAAAACGGCAGAAGCAGACGGCGGGGATAAACCCCGCCGCTCGCTACACATCACACCAAATTGCCAAAGAACCAACCCCGTATTTTCCACTTTTACGAGGTCGATTCAAGCAAACTTTT
>JAFLCO010000195.1:0-10866 GCA_017303535.1 Planctomycetota bacterium | reverse complement strand
CTTAAGGACGGCGTTTTTTCGGCGTTTTTCGCTTTGTCGTGCGGGCCGTCGTCGGCTTCTTCTTCCGCGTGTGTTTCGGCAACGCCGGCGTGTGCTCCGCTTCTAAGAAGCGGCCCAGTCGGTGGTACATGTACATCACCATCCAGGCTCGGCCGTTGATCGGTTCGTCGGTGTTCACGAGCTTGGCGACGTCCGCGATCGTGAGCGGATGGACTTCGATCTGCTCGGCGCCGTCGAGTCGTTGGCGGAAATCCGCGGGCGTGCGGCACGTGCAGAAGATCATCACGACCGCTTCGTCGGTCATGCCCGTCGACGAATAATTCAGCGGGCTCACCTCATGGACGTCGACCAGTTCATAGCCGGTCTCTTCCAACAGTTCGCGCCGCGCCGCTTCTTCCACCGGTTCGCCGGCTTCGACCAACCCGGCGGGCACGCCCCATTCGTGGTCCCAAATCGGAACCCGCCATTCGCGCGTGGCGATCAGCTTCGGCTCGGCCGTCCCTTCGGCGACGCCGTCGATGAGAATCGGCACGATCAACACGGCGTCGGCCTCGCGCGGAACGTCGTGCTTCGACTTCCGCGAGGCGAAGAGCCATTTCACGGTTCGCCCGCCGTAGCGAAACGTCCGTTGAAACAGATTGAGCCACTTTTCCTTGGTGAGCTTCTTGGTGGAAATCAATTGGGCTTCATTCATCGCGCGGCTTCGCTTTCCAATCTTCGTACAGCTTCAAGAGGTCGTTCACGGCGTTGTCGCTTTTGTCGACGTCGAGCGCGAGCCACACGCCGTCGCGCCGCGGCTCGCCATCTATTCGCGGACGGTCCACGCGGATGCCGGCCGCCAAGCGTCCGCGATGGTCGCCGCCGGCGTCGTCGCCCGCCTTGAGCGCCGCCATCAGTTTGTCGCCTACCGTCCCTTGTGTTTCCTCGCACGCCTTGGCCATCGCCACGAGCACTTCGCGGCCGGCCAGCGTGTTGCCTTGCACGGCGTAATTTTTGCCGGCCGTGTAGCCCCACCAGTCGCTGTTTTTTCCGGCCTGCGTCGGGTTGTGATTGGCCGTGCGGCCCTGCATATCGATGATGCCGAGTTGCCGCTGCTCAGGCCGGGGATCGTGCCGCAGAAGTTCGGTGATAATCTCTTCGGGCTTCATCCCCGTCTCGAGCATCACCAAAGCCTTCGGACCGAACTCGGCGTTGGAGTAATGCTGTGTGCAAAACGCACCGGCTCCGGCCTTCACAAAAGGAACAACCTTGCCGACGGCCGGATACATGCTCGCCACGGCCGCGCCGACTTCACCCGTTTCGGGGTCGCAGACGACGACCGAGAACGTCGCGATCTTCGGCTCCGGCTCGCCGCCGAGGGCCACGGAGCTTGTGTAGAGAAAAAACAGCGAAAGAAAGACCGGTGAAAGAAAGACCGGCGAAATTGTCGCGCTCGCAAGAATCGACGCGGCTCGGGCAACTAGATTCATCGTCATCCCTCCGGCGGCGTACGACGTTGCGATGTGAGAACTTCACGATTCGCCTATGCCGGCAGGCGAAGCGCTTGCCGCACAGCGGCGCGACGACTACTGTTAATCGTCAGGAAGTCTGCTCCTCAGGAAATCTGCTCCGCCACGGTCGGGACTGAATATAGCCATGCGGCCAACCGGACCCAAGCTCGACAAAGACGGTTTCCCGATTCCGCAAGGTTTCGACGAGGCCGGCGTCGCGGACCTCGCCGGCGATTCCGGCGCGACAATGCGCCGCATTCGCTGGGTGTTGCGCATGGCCCTGGTGGCCGCGCTCGTCACCTTCATCTGGACGCACTATAAGGTCGGCGTGAAGATTTCCGACCGGGTCGGCCTGTACTTCGGCCAAGAAGCGGTGAATCTGTACCGCCGCAACGATCTGCCCCGCGCGCTCGTGGCCGCCGATCGCGCGGTGCGCTGGAGCCCGAAGAACGGCGAGTTGCTGCTGTTGCGCTGCCAACTCAAGTACGTCGACAAGAACTACGAAGGGGCGCTGGCGGACGCGGAACTTGTGCTCGCTCACGAACCGCTGGAAATGCAGGCCCATCGCTTGCGTCGAATGGCCCTGCACTATTTGAGGCGACATCGCGACGAGGCGGCGGCGGCTACGGAATTGCTGGAGAAGCAACTCGACGATCGCGATACGCTGTTGAACGATCGGGCGTATGCCCGCGCGCAAGGAGAGTTTGATCTTGAGGAGGCGCTCAAGGACATCAACGAAGTGCTGAAGAGCCATCCCGAGAATTCTGCTTTCATCGATACCCGGGGCTACGTGCTCTTCAAGTTGGGCAAGTACGACGAGGCCTTGAAAGATCTGGAGAAGGCCATCGACATCACCGAGGCGCAACTCGGCGGCGACGACTTAGGCCTGGGCTTCCGGCGCGATCGCCAACTACAAGCGTTGGAAGAAAGCCTGGGAGAGATGATCCACCACCGGGGCGAGGTCCACGAGAAGCTCGGTGAAAAGAAAAAAGCCGAAGCCGACTTCCGCGCAGCGCAGCGCTTTGGGTTCGATCCGAGCGCAGGGGCGTACTGAGGCGGGGAGATCGCGAATGGCGAATCGACTGCGACTGAATTCCGCGCTTCAGTTTTCAATTTGCGATTTGCAATTCTCAATTTGCAATTTCATTCTCTGCTCGCACTGCCGGCATCTTCTGCTCTTGTCCCTTGCCGGCACGGCGGCCTAAACTCGCCGCGGACGACGTTCTCTTTCGCCGCGACCTTCTGAACTCTCCCCGCGATGGATCGCACCGGAGCTTTGCTGGAGCCTGCCTTGCCGAGCGCCCGACGTGCGCGCGGCGGGGAGCTTGCCGAGGCCGAGACGGTGCGCTGCGGCGACGCCGTGTGGGAGGTTGCCGCCGAGTGGCGACACGTGCTCTTGCAAGGGGACGGACTCCCGATCGATCGCTGGCTCCGCGACGGGCGGGCCGCGACGGTCAAGCGCGGCGCGGGCCGCATGGTCTATCGCGTCGACTTGCCGCACCGTTCGTTCTTCATCAAACATCTGCGCGACGGCGGCTTGCTGCGGACCGTGAAAGATTGGTTCCGCGTGGATGCTTGCCGGCGCGAGTATGAGAAGGCCCGCGAGCTTGTGCGGCGCGGGGTTCCGGGAGTGGTGCCCGTCGCGTTGGGGCAAACGAAGCGCAGTTGGGGCCGCAAGGAAAGTTTCCTCGTCACGGAAGCGGTGCCCGCCGCCTGTTCGCTCGATGAATACGTCGACGACGTGCTGCCCCGGCTTCCGGCACGACAGCGGGTTTTTGCTCGCCGGCGATTGATCGACGCCGTCGCTCGCCTTTGCGCCGCGGCTCACGAAGGGGGCGTGTTTCACGATGATCTGCACGGCGGCAACATTCTGGTTCGTCAGCCGGCCCGGACGCCGGGAAGTTCGCCGGCGGAGAGCTACGCCGGCTTGTTCGATGCGGAAGCCGCGCCGCAGTTGTTTCTCGTCGACTTGCCCGGCATTCGCTTGAGCGGCCCGCTCGACGAGGCTCGCTCGCGCGAGAGCCTGGCGATGATCTGCGCCGGTTTCGCCGACAAGATGTCGGACGCCGATCGCTTGCGCTTTTGGCGAGCTTACGTCGCCGCGCGGCCGCGGCTACAGATCGCCGATTCATGGCGTTCGGCGTGCGAAGTTCGCGCGGCCGCCGTGCGCCACGGTCGCCGGATCGCGCGTGGGCGCGACAAGCGCGCTTGGGCCGACAATCGTGACTTCTATCGTCTGCACGACACGGCCGGTGCGGCGCACGCCGTGCGCGAGTTGCCGCGCACGCTGGTGGAGCAACTGTTGCGCGAGCCGGAAAAGCTGTGGCGCGAGCATGTCGACCGGCCGGTGAAGCTGAGCCACGGCAGCCTGGTGGTCGAAGCGGAACTTCCGCTGGCCGATCGCACGTTGCATGTCGCGGTGAAGCGATTGCGGCCGAAGACGATTGGGAAGGGCCTTGCCGATTGGTTCCGCCGCGGCCGAGCGCCGGAAGCCTGGTATCGAGGGCACGCGCTCTTGGCCCGCGGCATCCCGACGGCCCGGCCCTTGGTGGTCTATCAGCCCGCCGGCGGTTGGATCTTTCGCGAAGGGTTTCTGCTTACTGAATGGCTGGCCGGCGCGGACGACCTGCACATCTACGGCTGGCAACTGGCGACGCGCAACGAGCACGAGCGGTGCCGCCGTGTCCGTCAAGCGGCCGTGGCGCTCGGCAAGCTGGTGGGTCGGCTGCACGACCAAGGCTTCGCGCATCGCGACCTGAAGGGAAACAACTTGCTCTTGCGCGAGCGCGGCGACGAGATCGAAGCGTTCCTCATCGACTTGGACGGGCTACGGCAACTTCGCCGCGTGCCTTTTGCCGTGTGTGTTCGCGGACTGACGCGGCTTGCCGTGAGTGCTAAGTTGCACCCCTGGATCTCGCGCACCGATCACTTGCGGTTTCTCAAGCGTTACTTACGCGAGATGCCGGAGAATCGGCGGACGTGGAAGTCGTGGTGGCGATCGATCGATCGCTCGCTCACGGACGCGCTCACGGAGATTCGCGTCGCCGGCAAGGCGATCGCGTAAGCGTCCACTTCTATGATTTAGCCGCGGAGCTCGTCTCCGCGCTCAATGCGTATCGCTAAGTCGAGAAAGCGCGGAGACAAGCTCCGCGGCTAAATCTTTACGGTTGTCGACTTTCGTCGCAGTCTTCTCCAACGCCGGCAAGCTGCAGTTGCGGCATCATTTCCGTTTCATGAACGTGCGGCGATTGTCGCTCGATCTTGAGTCCGTCGTGGACGAACGTGCAATTGCGGCCCGCTTGCTTCGCGGCGTACATCGCGGCGTCGGCCCGTTCGATGACGGCATGCGGCGATTCGCCGTCGCCCAAAGCCGCGGTAACGCCGCCGCTCACAGTCACGCCGAGTTGCTGCTCGACGCGAATGCGCATCCGTTCCGCAAACACGCAGGCTCCGCGCAGCTCCGTTTGCGGCATGATCACCACAAACTCTTCGCCGCCGTAACGCGTAACGACGTCAGTGTCGCGGGCCGTCCCTTCCATGAGCTTCGCGACGTTCTTTATCACGGAGTCGCCGCCGAGGTGCCCTTGTTCGTCGTTGATCTTCTTAAAGTGGTCGATGTCGAAGATCGCCAGCGAGAAGCCCATGTTGTAGCGATTCTTCATCGCAATGAGCGACGCGAGCGTATCGTCCATCGCGCGGCGATTGCAGATACCGGTCAGCGGATCGGTGCGCACTTCGGAGAACGTCAGCAGGTGATTCGTTTGCTGACGGATTTGGTCGTAGCAATGAGCCAGCTGCGTGGCGAGGTACATCGTCGGACCGATGATCTCTTCCGCTTCGCTGCAAAGTTGACGCCACGATTCTTCGGAATGGTCGCCGCCCAGTTGATCGATCCGGGTTTTGAAACGGTCCAGGCTCGCGCGATGGCGAGCCAAGTCTTTTCGGATGTCGCCGGCGATGGCTTCGAGATTCTTGGCGACCCCTTGGGCCCGCTTGATTTCGCGTCGGGCCTGGGCCTCGGAAGCCGGAGGAACGTTATGGCGAATACGTCCTACGACGTAGCCCAACAGCGCGACGATCGCCAGCGCGACCGGGCCGGGTATTCCGAAGTCGGTGATGTGGAAGGCGGCAAGCAGCGTCATGTCCGGCGTTACCCGCGGCGAGAGTTTCGGTGTGAGGTCGGAGTTGTGAAAGCGTCGGCGAGAGGGCGAGGCGCGTTAATACTGGCTACGCGAGCCGAAGCCGCGCATGCAGAAGGCCCCGAAGGCGACGGAGGCCAGCAAGACCCAGAACCAGTCGCGCATGTTGAGCGTGACCACCCAGTGCATGACGTCGCGATAGACTTGGCCGAGCATTGCTAACTCTTCTGACGGGGAGAGAGGATGTGGGTTCCTACAGGCAACTCTAGGTCACTTTGCGGCGGCGTGCGGACCGGCCACACGCTCAGGAAGCAGCCGGCTTGCGAAGCGGCGCGAACCGCGGGCGGCGTCGCGCCGTCGTAATCGTTAGATTCGGCCCGTTGGGGGGCTTTTCGGCGGACTTGCGAGCCAAAAGCCGAAGGCTATAATGCGAGACTTCCCAGTTTCACGGGGACGTAGCTCAATTGGTTAGAGTACCGGACTGTCGATCCGGTGGTTGCGGGTTCGAGCCCCGTCGTCCTCGCTTCGCGAAGTTTTCGCGACGCAGCAAATGAGAAAGCCCGGCGATTTTGCATCGCCGGGCTTTTTTTGTTGCCCAAGCCCCGAGATTTACTTTAACCCATTGCAGTGCATTGGGTTGCGTCAAATTCCCGACTTTCTTGCCGGACGAGCAGCAAGTCGCCGGCCAAGACTCGAAGTCCGGTGGCTGGGGCATAGCGCAGCGGTGCCCCAATTCTCAGGCCTTGCGATCCCCAGCTCGCCCCTTAGTCAGGCCTATGGCGAGTTCCGCGAGAATCCTCGACCGCGCGGCCGGCGCAATCTCCGCGGCGCGCGGAGGCGTGCGGTTGCGGCTCTTGTGAACGGCGCGCGTGCCCGGAGACATTCGGTGTTCATCAATCCGGCAACGCAAACATTGCGTCCGGCCGGCGAACATGCCTCAAATGACGGACGCCCACCACGATCGACCTCCGCGGAGCAGCCCACCATGAACGCCGAACAAGCACGCCTCGAAGAATGCCGCGACGAAGTTTGCGATTGGAAGAAGTGGGGGCCGTATCTCAGCGAGAGGCAATGGGGAACCGTTCGCGAAGACTACAGCGAAGGGGGCGACGCCTGGAATTATTTTCCGCACGACCACGCGCGATCGCGGGCCTACCGCTGGGGCGAAGACGGACTGGCGGGCATCTCCGACGACAAGCAGCAACTCTGCTTCGCGCTTGCTTTGTGGAACGGCCGCGATCCGATTCTCAAGGAGCGTCTGTTCGGCCTGACCAACAGCGAGAGCAACCACGGCGAAGACGTGAAGGAGTACTACTTCTATCTCGATTCGACGCCGACTCACTCGTACATGAAGTACTTGTACAAGTATCCGCAAGCGGCTTTTCCCTACGCCGATCTCGTCGACGTCGGCAAGCGACGCGGCCGAGGCGAGATGGAATACGAACTGCTCGATACAGGCGTGTTTCAAGACGACCGCTACTTCGACGTCTTCGTCGAGTACGCGAAAGACGCGGCCGAGGATGTTCTCATTCTCATCGATGTTCACAACTGCGGCCCGGAGCCGGCCGAGTTGCATCTCTTGCCGACGCTGTGGTTTCGCAACACTTGGTCGTGGAGCGTTGACGCGCCGCGCCCGTCGCTGGAACAAACGATGGTCGGCGAGCGGCGCGCCATTCGTGCCCGGCAGGAAAACCTCGGCGACTACTACTTGTTCTGCGATCGCGATGCTCCGCTCTTGTTCACGGAGAACGAGACGAACGTCGAGCGATTGTTCCGCGCGGCCAATCGTACGCCGTACGTGAAAGACGGCTTCGACCAATGCGTCGTTCACGGCCGTGCGGAGGCCGTGAATCCAAAAGGTTGCGGGACGAAAGCGGCGCCGCATTTTCGAATTACCGTCGCCGCCGGCGGTCGGGAAACGGTGCGGCTGCGGCTGACGAAACATTCGCCCGCCGAGATCGCCGCCTTTAACGGCGCCGATCCGTGCGGCTCAAGCTTCGACGCCGTGTTCGCGGCCCGTCGCCGTGAAGCCGACGAGTTCTACGCGACCGTCATTCCGCCGCAGTTTGATGCCGATCAGGCCAACGTCATGCGGCAGGCGCTGGCAGGCATGCTCTGGAGCAAACAGTTCTACCACTACGACGTCGACCGCTGGCTCGAAGAACGCGGTTCCGATCCGTTCAAGCCGACGCGTAAGCACGCCCCGCGCAACGAGCATTGGCATCACATGTACAACGGCGACGTGATCTCGATGCCCGATAAGTGGGAGTATCCCTGGTATGCGGTGTGGGATCTGGCGTTTCACGTGTTGGCGCTCACGCTCGTCGATCCGGAGTTCGGCAAGGAGCAACTCAAGCTGGTGCTCCGCGAACGCTACATGCATCCCAACGGCCAGATTCCGGCTTATGAATGGAACTTCGGCGACGTCAATCCGCCGGTTCACGCCTGGTCGACCATCTTTACCTACCGACTCGATAAAGGCCGCACCGGCGAGGGCGATCGCGAGTGGTTGAAGAGTTGCTTCCAAAAACTGTTGCTCAATTTCACTTGGTGGGTCAATCGTAAAGACCGCTCCGGCCGCAACGTCTTCGAGGGCGGGTTCCTCGGGCTCGACAACATTGGCGTGTTCGACCGCAGCGCGCCGCTTCCTACCGGCGGCTACCTCGAGCAAGCCGACGGCACCGCCTGGATGGCGCTCTATTGCCAGAACATGGTGGAGATCGCCGCCGAACTTTCGCTCACGGATCCCGATTACGTCGACATGGCGCTGAAGTTCGCGCAGCACTTCCTGTGGATCGCTTCGTCGATGTCGAACATCGGCGGCGATACCGGTATGTGGGACGAAGAAGACGGCTTCTTTTACGACGTTCTGCGTCTCCCCGACGGCACGGCGCAGCGGTTGAAAGTTCGCTCGATGGTCGGCCTGCTGCCGCTCTGCGCCGCCACTTGCTTCAGCGGTGAAATGATGCGCAAAGATCCCGACTATGCGCGTCGCTTCAGTCGCTTCGTCGAATCGCGTCCCGAAATGCGCGACGTCGTGCACGACCCAACGAAGCCGGGCGTCGCCGGCCGTTTCCTTGGCTCGATTCTCGACGAAACGAAGCTCCGGCGCGTGCTGGCCAAGATGCTCGACGAAAACGAGTTCTTGGGGCCTTACGGCATTCGCTCCTTGTCGCGCTTTCACGCCGACAACCCGTTCGTGCTGTACGTCGACGGGCAGGAGTACAAGGTGAACTACCTCCCCGCCGAGTCGGATTCCGGCATGTTCGGCGGCAATTCCAATTGGCGAGGCCCGGTTTGGATGCCGGTCAACGCGCTGATCATCCGCGCGCTGATGCAGTACTACACGTACTACGGCGAGGAATTCACGGTCGAATGTCCGACCGGTTCGGGTCGATACCTCAACCTGTACCAAGTGGCCGAGGAAATCGGTCGCCGGCTTACGGCTATTTTTCTCAAAGACGAAGTCGGGCGGCGGCCGGTGTTCGGCGGCAGCGAGAAGTTTCAAACCGATCCGGAGTGGCGCGACTACCCGCTCTTCTATGAGTATTTCCACGGCGACAACGGCGCCGGCCTCGGCGCAAGCCATCAAACCGGTTGGACCGGCGTCGTTGCTCGAATCATGCATTTGTTCGCCTGTACCTCGGCGGAAGATGCCCTGAAGGCGGGTAAGTCGACGTATTTCGATCGCGGCGAATCGCCGGCGGCACGGCCGGTCGGCACACGCTGATTCTTCGCCGGCGTGCACATCACCGTGCCTCCGTGAAGTCGCTGAAGGAACCAAACCTTGTTCCATTCCGAACCGCTGGACGTCCTGCCGCTGTGGGCTTTCGTCGCGCTGACCCTGGCATTGGTCTACGGCGCGGTCGAGTGCGGAGTGCGCCTCGGCCGCTACCGTCGCCAAGTTTCCGAGGCCGAGAAGGAAGCGACGATCGGGCCGATCGTCGGCGCGACGATGGGCCTGCTCGCCTTCATGTTGGCCTTCACGTTCGGCTTGGCCGCGTCGCGCTTCGACGCTCGTCGCAAAGTTCTAGTCGATGAAGCCAACGCCGTCGGCACGGCTTACCTGCGGGCCGGCTTTCTCGAGGCTGCCCGGCGCGACGAAGTGCGCGGCTTGCTACGCCGCTACGTCGACGGACGACTCACCGTGCTCGAAACCGGCGACGTCGCCCGGCTGCACGACGATTCTGCCGAGATCCACGCCGGGCTTTGGCGGCATGTCGAGGCCGCGGCCGCCGGCGACCCGCGTTCGGTTCCCATCGGCCTGTTCACGTCGGCGGTCAACGACGTCATCGACATTCATTCAACCCGCTGGCTCGTCTCCGTGCAGAGCCGAATTCCGATCGTACTCTGGTTCACGCTGTATCTCTCGGCCGGTTGTTCGATGTTCGTGCTCGGCTACCACGTAGGGCTCACTAACTCGCGGCGCTCGCTCAGCGTGGCGGCGTTGGCCGTGGCGTTCACCAGCGTGCTGCTGCTGATCGCCGATTTGGATCGCCCGCGCGAAGGGGTGATTAAGGTCAATCAACAGGCTTTCCTCGATCTGCGCGACGCCTGGGCCCAGGACGCCGCGGCCGCCGCAAGTTCGTAACCCTCGCCGCCCGGCGACACCATCACGAGCACGCACCTATGTCTAATCCTCGCTATCCCTCGCTTTATCAGGTTAACACGCGGGTCTTGCTCAAATCACTCGGCCGTACGCTCGGCAGGCGAGCGACGCTCGACGACGTGCCGGACTCGCTGCTCGATCGTTTCGCGGCTCAGGGCTTCGATTGGATTTGGCTCCTCAGCGTATGGATGACCGGCGACGCGGCCCGAAAGATTTCGCGATCGAATCCCGAGTGGCTGCACGAGTTTCGCCAAACGCTGCCCGACCTCACCGACGAAGACATCGCGGGCTCCGGGTTCGCGATCACCGACTACGTCGCGCACCCCGACCTAGGCGGCGATGCTGCGCTAGCGCGACTGCGCGAGCGCTTGAGCCGGCGCGGCTTGCGGCTCATGCTCGATTTCGTGCCGAACCATATGGGCCTGGGCCATCCTTGGGCCGAGAGTCATCCGGAGTATTTCGTACCCGGCAACGAACTGGAGCTGGCCCGCGCGCCGCAAAACTACACCTGGGTTCGACGTTCGCAAGGCGACCTGATGTTCGCACACGGTCGCGATCCGTATTTCCCCGGCTGGCCCGACACGCTGCAGCTCAACTACGCCGAACCGGCCACGCAAGAAGCGATGAT
>JAFLCO010000194.1 GCA_017303535.1 Planctomycetota bacterium | reverse complement strand
ATTCACCGAGGGGCGGGCGGGCAGCCGCAAGATTTGTGTCGCTGAACGGTAATCTCCGCGCCGCTCCACGGAAAGCCGTTCCAATAAAAAAAGGCGGGCCGCGTCCGAAGACGCGGCCCGCCGACACACGCTTTCCTGTTGAAAGCGTTCTTTCTCTCTTTTACTTGCGAAGCCTCGTTTGGAAGGAAGCTTCACATATCCCAGTTTACAGCCGAGCCATCGAGGCTTCGACTTGGGCCTGAGCTTCCGCCACCTTCATGCGAACCGTGGCTTCGGCGTTCACCGAGATGTCGCTCAGGTCGTTGCGTATGTCGGCCAGCTTGGCTTTCACGTCTTCGACGCGAGCCCGAGCTTGTTCGACCGTTTCGCCGACCTTCGCTTGCAGACCTTGCTTTACGTCGGCGAGCTTGTCGTGCACGGCGGCCAGCTTGTCGTGCACCGCGCCTTGGGTATCGGCGACGAGTTGGTTCACCCGTTCATCGAGACCTTCGACGTTCTCACGCACCGCTTGCAGCTTGCCGTTCACGCCGGCGACCGTGTTGTCGACGGTCGACGTCGTGCGATCGACGGTACCGTTCACGACGTTGTTATCCTTCTCGTCGAGCCCGTTGACCGTGCTGTTCACGGCTTCACCGGTTCGCGAAACGATCATGTTCGCCTTGTCGGTCGCGCCGTTGACGGTGGCGTTCACCGTGTTGCCGGCCGAGGCTACGGTGCTATTCGCACGATCCACGGTGGCCGAGACCTTATCGCTCGCACCGTTCACCGCGTTGTTGGCGAAGTTGACCGTGCCGTTGACGGCGCCGTTCACCTTATTCGCGGCCGAAGCGGCGACGTCGTCGACGCTTCCGACCGTGTTGCGGGCGATCGAATCGACGCGGGCAATCGTGGCGTCGATCTTGGCACGCAGGCTTACGACTCGCTCTTGAACGTCGTCGACCGCTTCATCGGCGATGTCGTCGATGCGGGCCCGCAGATCGACGAGCCGATCGCGAACGTCGGCCAGCTTCTCACGGGTCGTGTCGAGCGTATCGTCGACCTTAGCAACAGCCGTCGTGCGGACGTCTTCGACCGTTTGACGAATCGTTACGAGCTTGGCTCGCACGATGCCTTGGGCCGAGTTGATCGTCGCGTCGAGTTGACCTTTGACGTCTTCCAGATCGTCGCGAACTTGGCCGGCGACTTGTTGGACGTTGTCCTTCGTGTTGTCGACCGTTCCGCGAGCCGTATCGACGGCGTTGCCGGCGACGTTGCGAGCGGTTTGCATGGCGTTACCAACGGTACCACGAGCCGCATCGGCCGCATTGCTTACGACGCCGGCGGCCGTGTCTTTCGCGTTATCGACCGTGCCGCGCACGTTCGAGAGTTGATCGCCGACCACGCCCCGAGCGTTGCTGACCACGTCGCTGCCGGCCTCGGCCGTATTGTTCACGACGTCGCGAGCGCTCCCGGCCGTATTGCGAGCGACTTGGTCGACCTGGCCGACGAGGCTTTCGACGTCGTCACGCAGGCTGGTCACGCGATCCTTGAGATCGTCGGTCGTGTTTTGCACGACGTCGTTCAACCGATCGCGAACATCGACAACCCGATCACGCAGGGCCGCGACTTGGTCTTTCGTAAACTCAACCTTGTCCTGAACGATGCCGTTGAGATCTTCGCGGATCGTTTGGAGATCGTCGCGGATCGAGCCGAGTTGTTCGCGAACTTCGCCTTGGGCACGGTTCACGACGTCGGTCGCCTTGTTGACGATCGGGCCGAGGTTGGCCGAGGCGTCGGCCGTCAGACGCGAGGCGGCGTCGATGGTAGATTGTCCGGTGAGGTCGGCCGAGAGTTCCAACGAGCGACCGCCGCGTTGGACGATGATCGACGTCGATTGTCCGGCGTCGGCTGCCGCGTTCAAAGCGCTGACCAAGTCGGCGTGCGTGCGGACTTGCTTGCCGTCGATCGATACAAGTTGATCGCCGACTTGCAGGCCGAGGCTTTGGGCGACGCTACCTTCATAGACGTTGGAAACCGTCAGCGAAGTGCCGCGGACGCCGACTTGCACGCCCAGCGCACCGCGCTTGGCGACGTCGAACGTTTGATTGACCGACGGCGCGACGTTGCCGACGTTCTCCACCGCGCCGGCGGCTTGATTGATCGTCGGCCGGACCGGTTGCGTCAATTGTCCGCGATTCGGCAACGCACGATTTACCTGACCGGGCACGCCGCGAACGTTGTTCACCGCGCCGGGCACCGCGCTGTTGATGCCGCCGATGTTGCCGGGCGTACTGATCGGGCCTACGCCCGGGCCGATCATCGGACCAACGCTCGGGCCGATGCCGGCACCGCCGATTCCACCACCGCCGCCGCCGATCCCGATCCCACCGATCTGTGCAAAGGCCGTCGTGGCGAGCGCTCCGCTCGCGACGAACGCAGCCAAGACATGACGCAAATTCACTCCAAGAATGTACCGTTTCATCGTCCCAACTCCCTGAAAAACGTGTGTCTGCATATGTGACGGAGCGCCCCGATCGGAGCCGCTCGTAGGTCGCTCAAGGCGTGCCGACCTTGGCTTGCCTCCCCCCGGGAAGCTGCAGAGATACGTTTTGCAAAGAAGATGCCGAACTGCCGCGCACGACTTGCCGCCGCGGCGCGCGGAAATCGATCAACGATCGGCCACTACGAATTCGCCGCTAAAGTGCGCGCACTTTGCAGCCCATGATTTTGAATTGACCAACGGCCGCCGGCGACGAGTGTCGAGCGAATGTTCGATTGCGACCGCCAACTGACAAATCGACCGCAGCGCGACCTCCGATCGATCACGCTTGCAACTGCAGGCCCGTCAGCGTGCCGGTACTACCACCGAACGACGATGCCTCCACTCCCAATCGCTGGAGCATGCTCAAATACAGATTACTAAGCGGCGGCGCACTCGCGCCATCGAGGGCCAAGTGTCGGCCATGTCGAAAACCGCCGCCGGCCAAGATCACGGGCAGGTTGCGGCAACTGTGGCTGCTGGCGTTCCCTAAGTTGCTACTGAAGTAAACGCTCGTGCGGTCCAGTAGGTTTTCGTTTTGCTCGCGTGTCCCTTTCAGCTTTGTGAGAAACTCCGCGAGCACCTTGAGCTTCTCCACTTCGAGCGTCTTCAGTTGAGTGAGCTTCGTCTCGTCCTGCCCGTGATGCGAAAGGTCATGATGCGCAAGCGACACGCCTGCGATCGGCGGCACCAGGCTCGAACCCAAGAGCATGATCGTCACTAGGCGAGTACTATCCGTCTCAAGTGCCAAATGCGTGAGATCGAACAACAGCCGCGACTTGCCCAAGAGGTCCGCCGGATTCGTCGCGTCGCGCGGCGGTGCGGCGTCGACCTTCGGTTTCGGTCGCCGCGACCACTCTTCACTGGTCGCCAATCGCTGCTCGAGTTCGCGGACGCTCGAAAAATATTCATCGAGCTTTTCGCGATCGTCGCCACCGGCCCGACGTTGCAAGGTCGCCGCTTCGCCCGCCACCGAATCCAAAATGCTCTGGCCGTCCTGCAAGCGACGCAGTTGCAACTGCACTTCCTCCGGCCGGCCCTCAAGAAACAGCTTGGCAAACAGCCGCGAGGGCGAAAAATCGGGCGGAATCGGCGCTCCGCTCCGTGTCCACGAGAGCGTGAATCCTTCGCAGGAAAGCGTCAGGCTCGGAAATCGCGTCGCCCCGCCGATCTGCTCGGCCGCCACCTGATCGAGCGAAACGGTGTTGCGGAAGCCGGCCCGCCGCTCAGGATGCGGGGCCGCGGTGAGAAAGCTGAAGATCGAATCGTGCCCCGAATCGATGCCCGGGTGCGCGAGACCCGAGATCACCGTGAGGTCTTTGCGCAAGTCGCCGAAGACGTCGAGGTACGGCGTGCTCGTGTAGTCGGCGCCGCTCTCGGCGGGAAACAGGTTCGGCGTGTGCAACCCAAGCGGCGTGCAGATGCAGACCATCCGTCGCGGCGTTCCGGTCGCCGCAGCGCCGACAGGTCCAAAGGCCGCCATCGCGCGGCGCTCGCTCGCCGTCGGCATGGTCGCCTCAAGCAAAGGGAGCGCCAGCGTTACGCCCGCGGCCCGCAAGAACGTGCGCCGCGATTGCGTCGGCGTGGCTTCCGCGACAAACCGCTTTGATAACCGTTTCATGGCGTCGCTCACTTCCTCAAAAACAAATCGCTTTGCACGACCTCATGCACGAGCGTGCGGAAGCCGTATCTCTTTTCACGCACGCGGTCGACGATCTTCTCGATCGCTTCGGCATCCGCCAAGTCCGGTGCTCGGCCCGTGGCGTAAGTCACGAGTTGTCGCGCGAGGCCGCGTGCCAGCGCGTCCTTGTCGGCAAGCAGCAGCCGTTTGTACTCCGCGCAATCGGCGAACCTGCGTCCGTCGGCCAGGGCGTCGACCGCATCAACGTCGCGACCTTGGGCATACGAAACCCTCGGCGAACCGGCGGGCACCGGCACCGGTCGACCGCCGCCGAGGCTCCGATAATACGTCCGCTTCCCGCCGATCACGTCGAACTGCTCGAGCGCGAAGCCGGGCGGATCGATCCGCTTGTGGCACCCGGCGCACTCCGTGAGTTCACGATGTTTGGCGAGTTGTGCCCGGATCGTGGTCGCCCCGCGAATATCGGGCTCGACCGCCGGTACACCGTCGGGCGGCGGCGGCGGAGGCATGCCGAGAATTCGGTCGAGCACGAACGCCCCGCGCACGACCGGCGACGTGCTCGTACCGTTGGCGGTCACCTTCAGCACGGCCCCCATCGTCAACACGCCGCCGCGATCGGAACCGGCCGGGAGCGACACCCGCCGCATCTCTTGGCCCGCCACGTCCGGAATGCCGTAATGCCGGGCCAGCCGATCATTCAAATACGTAAAATCCGAGGCGACGAAGTTCGTGAGCGGCCGATCGTTCTTGAGCACGTCTTCAAAGAAGAGGTGCGTCTCGCGGAGCATCGAGTCCTTCAGCAGATCGTCGAACTCCGGATACAGCCGGCGATCGGGCGCCGTGAAATCGATCTCGCGCAGCTTCAGCCACTGGCCGCAAAAATTCTTCGTAAACTCCGCTGCCTTAGGGCTTCCTAGCAACCGTTCGGTTTCGCTACCGAGCAGCTCGCGATCATTGGCCAAGTTCTTATCGGCCGCGGTTCGCAGCGCTTCATCGGGTTGCGTACTCCATAAGAAATACGCGAGCCGCGCCGCCACCGCCGCGTCGTCGAGCCGCCCCGGCTGCTCGTCGAGAAACAAAAACTTCGGCGAGACGAGCACTCGCTTCAGGCCGACGCGTACCGCATGTTCAAACGAATAGCCGTCGGCGAGTTTGCTTTCAACGAGCGTCATCACGGCCGACACATCCGCATCCGTCGCGGGTCGGCGAAAGGCCCGATCTGCGAAGCGGCGCACAAACTTCTCCGCATCGGACTTCGGATCGTCGGAAGTCACCTCGACCCGATCCCGTTCGTTGAATCGAGGGCTCGGTGTTTGCTTCAAGTCGCCGAAAATCCGCCGATGACTCTCCGGCGGCCAAACGTCATGCAACGGGCCTTCGACGTCGACCCATTCGATGGCCAGTCCCGGCCCGTCGTATTTTTCCGCCCCGCCGATTTGCACGATCTGATTCGCGCCGATCGTCCCGAACGGCCCGACCCGAATGCCGTAGCGCGGTTCGAAGTAATCTTCAAACTCGACGACCGTCGGCTTGCCGGGCGGAATCGAGTAGTAGCCGACCAAATGATTTTTCTGCCCCATCTGCATCGGCCCGGCTTCGACATGCATCGATACCGGCTGGTCGCCGCTTTGATAAGCGGAGCACGAAATGCGAATGCGGTACCGTCCGCGATCCTTCGGATAAAACTGGCCGACGGTCACGGCGTTCCAGGGCGATGAGCTGAACATCACCAGCGGCTTCCCCTCGCCGAGGTCGCGATACACCGACTGCGTCGCGATCTTCACCGTCCGCTCATCTTGGAAACGAATCCGCTTCTTGAAGAGCGGCGGCTGCGGGCGGTTGGCGATCGCCGCATCGAGCCCGACGTCGGCCGCGTCGAGATAGCGATCGAGCAAGAACGACGACGTGTGCAGCGCGGAGCTTTGATTGTCGAAGCCGTCGGTCACGGAATCGGCCGGCAACGACTCGCGCACCGAAACATCGACGCCGAGCAAATCGCGCAGCGTGTTCTCATATTCAATCCGATTCAACCGCCGCGCGGCGACGCGCCCCTGCTCGGCGCGCTGCTTGGCGACAGCCTCGGCCGCCGCACGACGAATGACTTTGGCAACCGCTTGCGTCTCCGCAACCGGCGGCCGCGGCTCTTCCGGCGGCGGCATTTCGTTGCCGACCACGCGCTGCAAGACCTGCTGCCAGCGGGCTGCCACCAGCGGATCGGCCACGTCGGTCGAAAGCGTTTTCAGATCGAGCCGCTCGGGCGCGGCCTCGGCCGTGTGGCACGAATAGCAGTGTGCCTCGAAGTACCGAGCGACCGCCGGAGCAAGGCCACCGGCGTCAACAGCCAAACTCGGCACGGCCGCCGACGCAACACGGCCACCAAACGCCGCAAACAAACCGATAGCGCAACAAGCGGCGCGAGCCGACATGGCGAATTCTCAACATGGCGGGAGTGGGACCGACGCGGAAAACGCCGGGTGAGGCACCCGCCAAACTATCGCCGCCGCCGGCAAGCCGCAAACTTTTTGCCGCACCGCCCCTATGACGGCTCGAACGTTAGCCCCCGGTCCTTCAAACCGGGGGCAATGCGGGCCGCGGTTCCGCGAGACGTTTCATCCCGTGAGACGTTGCAAGATTCAACGCTCCGGGAACCTGGAGGGTTCCAAGCCATTAGCCGGTGGTCGAGGCCGCAGGCCGACACCACCGGAACACGCGACAAACAAACAAAAGCATCCCGGAGGGATGCAAGAAACGCGCGACATCGATCCTTCTAGCACCCCTCCGAGGTGCACGGAAATTTATGGCCAACCCTTCCGGTGGTGTCGGCCTCACGGCCTCAACCACCGGCTAATCGCCGCGAACCCTCCGGGTTCGACTGCCGACGTCAATTCGCGGAACTATTTTTGTTCGCCAAATCTCCCTCGATCAAAAACTTCACCATTCGCGGGTCTTCGAAAAACTCCGGGCCGACTTTGTGGCCGCTCCCTTTGGGGACGATGAGTTCCATGCGGCCGCCGAACTTCGTGTGGCGGTCGTAGACGGTTTGGCTGTTGGCGTCCAGCGGTACCAGTTTGTCGGCGTCGCCGTGGATGTGCAGGATCGGGATGTCGGCCTTCGCCAGCGGTTCTAAGCGGTCGACCGGATTGTTGTCCGGTAGAATCTTCTCGAGTTCTTCGATCGTCAGGCCGTATTCCTTCGCGGCTCGCGGAATTTTCGGGTAGCTCCGCAAGTCGCCCACCGGATACACGCCGGCGATGCATTTCACCTTCGACGGGTTCTCAACGGCCCAGTTGTAGAGCATCAAGCCGCCGCGGCTTTGCGCCAGTAGTCGTGCCTTCGGTTCGAGCCCGAATTCTCTGACGACGTGGTCGTAGAACTTCGAATAGACCGCACGGCCCGCCGGGTTCCCCATCGATTCGCCGACGTTGACGCCGACAATATAGAAGCCCGCGTCGACCAACTGCTTGGCCATCCACTCGATATTCGGGCTCGGATTATTGCCGAGCACGGGAGCGTACCAAACCCAAGGCCGCGCACCTTCCGGCCCCGGCTTCGGCGGCACGAGGACGAAACCTTGATTCGCGCCGAGGTCAATGCCGACGCGCTTCGCGCCGAAGACATCTTGGGCGACGGCGGAGCCATTCAACGAAGCGGCGAAACAAACGACGGCAAGAGCGATCCGCAGATTCATAGACGTATTCCTTCGAGCAACGCGGGCGACAACCGCGGGCCAGTCTACACGATGCCGTAAACCGAAGCTCGGCGCCAAATCAAGGGAAGTTTTGGGCCGGCCAAAAGTTGATTGGAATTGGCCACAGGGATTTGAGAAAATACGCGATGCGCCGTGGCGCGCTCTGTGCGTCAACCTTAGCGCCCGGTTCTTCAAATCGGGGGCAAACGACGCGGAATCGCCGCAGATCGCAGATCGCAGCCACCGCACACTAGCCCCGCCGCGCAAGCAAGGGGACATTTTCAGCGCTGATTATTCTATGCCGATGAACGACCAACGACGACAACAGCGAGCCGGGAGCGTGAGCGACCGGAGTCTAGCTCAGTCAACGAGAAGGTCTGCCCCCTCATCCGCCGCTTCGCGGCACCTTCTCCCCCATGGGGGAGAAGGGAAATATCAACCGGGGATTTCTGTTCGGGAAAAGGCCTTATTGACGATCGTTTTGCAATTACAACCACGTTACCGTAAGTGCGTACATTTTGGAGGGGGTGCGCACATCGGGGGCGAAAAAGTACGCACGGAATCACTTAGAACTAAGGGTGCGTACATTTCGGGCTCCGATGTACGCACTTGCAATTTTGAGGCAGTTGCAAATTTGCCTCACACGCAGCGCGCGGAACGCCACGGAGGGCGTTCCCTACAGAAGGCGATTTATGCTCCGCAAGCAGACGTCGCCGTTGCCTTACGAGTTCGCCTTGTCGGAAATGTCTTTGCGACACCAGGCGCCGTCCCAGCGGATGGCTTTTACGGCCGTGTAGGCCTGCAGCTTAGCGGCCGGAATCGATTGGCCGACCGCCGTGACGCCGAGCACGCGACCGCCGTCAGTGACGACTTGGCCGTCGGGCCCGAAGGCCGTGCCGGCGTGGAACACCTGGCAATCGGGCACTTTGGCCGCTTCGTCGAGGCCGCGGATCGGTTTCCCCTTGGCATATTTGCCGGGGTAACCTTCGCTGGCCATCACCACGCAGACGCTCGGCCGTTCGTCCCACACGGGCGGCTCGATCTGGTCGAGCTTCCCTTCCGCCGTCGCCAGCAGCAGTTCGAACAAGTCGCTCTTCAGCCGCATCATCAGCGGCTGGCATTCCGGGTCGCCGAAGCGAACGTTGTATTCCAAAACCTTCGGGCCTTGGTTCGTGATCATCAGGCCGGCGTAGAGCACGCCGCGGAACGGTCGACGAGCCCGCTTCATGGCGTGAACTGTCGGCACGAGCACGTGCTCTTCGATCCAGCTCATCATCTCGGGCGTGACGAGCGGGGCAGGGGAGTAAGCGCCCATGCCGCCGGTGTTGGGGCCGGTGTCGCCGTCGTGAGCCCGCTTGTGATCTTGAGCGGCGGGCAGGGTGATGATCGTTTGTCCGTCGGTGATCGCAAGGACGCTGGCCTCGCGACCGTCGAGACGCTCTTCGATGACGATCTGTTTGCCGGCGTCGCCGAACTCGAGCTGCCGGCCGATCCGTTCGACGGCATCGAGCGCTTCGACGCGGCCGCTGCAAACGATCACGCCTTTGCCGGCCGCGAGCCCGTCGGCCTTCACGACCACGGGGACGTCTTCACGTTCGCGGAGGAACGTGACCGCGCGATCGACGCTGCGGAACACGCGGTAGTCGGCCGTCGGGACGTCGGCGTTGCGGAGCAGGTCTTTGCAAAAGACTTTGCTTCCTTCGAGTTCGGCGGCCGCGCGTGTGGGGCCGAAGATCTTCAAGCCGGCCCAGGTGAAGGCGTCGACGATGCCGAGGACCGGCGGAATCTGATCGCTCCGCGGGCCGAGTTCCTCGCGCAGGAATTCGGCCTTCGTCATCTCGAAGACGAGGGGAATTTCCGGACCGACGACGGTGAGCGCGACGTCGTTTTCCTTCGCGAAGCGGATCAGCTTGGCGAACTCGGTCGCTTGAATGTTGACGTTCTGGCCGACGAGCGCGGTGCCGGTGTTGCCCGGGGCGCAGAAGACCTTGGAAACGCGAGGGCTTTGCGAGAGTTTCCAAGCCAGGGCGTGCTCACGGCCGCCATTGCCGATGACCAAAACGTTCATTTCCTACGATCCTTCTCGACGGCCGACGAACTTGCCCGGACATGATTGCCAAACATAGCGCCGAAGAATTGTATCAGAGCAGGGGAGTCGTGGTTAGTGGCGGCGAACCCGGCCGGGGCTATAAGGTAGTTCGCTCACCGCTTCGGAAAATCGGCGGGCGACTAGTTTCTCCGAACTAGGCGGCGGTTAATATATCGGCCGAGACGCCCATCGCGTCGCCGAAGTTTTCGGCGTATCGTCGCGGCGAAATCGCATATTGCACGGGGCTACGTCATGAACGTTGCGTCGGAGTTGCGAATTGCTTGTCCGCATTGCGCGCAGGTGTTGCGAACGCAACCGCTGCCACCGAGCAAGTCCGTGAAGTGCCCGAAGTGCGGTCAGTCGTTTCTAGTCGCGCAGGCGACGCCTGCCGCCGATGCGCCACCTGCGCTCATCAAGGCGGCAGCCCCCGTCGCCAAACGACTTCCGCAGACGCCGCCGATGACGAGCGAGCCGACCGCCGGGCCGCTTTTGCCTACGAGCGCGGCGGCGTTTCCGCAAGTCGGCGCGTTTCCTAATCCAGCGTCGTCGACGACTCCCACGTTTCCCCTAGCGACCGGTGTCACGAGCGTTGCAGCTGTGAGCGGCGGCGGCAGCGCCGCGAGGAAAACTAAGAAGAAGTATCCGACTTGGCTCCTGGCGATCAACTTGATCGCCTCAGCCGCGGCGGGCTTCTTTGCGTTCAACTTGGATCTGCTGCCGCTCCCTGCGGCACTCGGCGGGCGAGGCTATCCTTCCGATTATGCCTTTCGCGAAGCGCTCTCCGCGAAGGAACGACTCTCGGTCGAAGACGCGCTGTGGAAGGCCGGAGCCAAAGCGTCGAGGTCGAGTACGCAATCGAGCGGCGGGAAACGCTATTCGGTGTTCGTGGCCGGGCGCGACGCGATCAGCGGATTCGGCGGGCGCGGTTTCGAATCGTTCAACGAAGCACAGGCGAGCGCCGGCGGATTTTCGATGCCGCTGTCGAAAACCTTTTCGGCGCAGCCCGAAATCTCGTGTTACCGCGACGGAAAATTGCTGGGTATTTGGAACTTTGAGACGTTGAAGATGCGAGCCGCCAAACCGGGCGAGGCACCCGAGATTTTCCCGGCGGAGTTGCTGCCTTAGCTATTGAATACTTGGTTATTTCAATGCCCCTCGCGCGGTCTTTCCTGAGTTCCCCAGGCGACCGCTTGGATGTGTTCGAGATGGGCGAGGTAATCGTTGACCGGAATGCCGTCGACCGTGGGCTTGGGGCGCTTGGTGACGCCGTCGACCGCGCCGGCGGCGACGAGCGTTTCCAGAAGAGCTTGGTGCTTGGCGGCCGTCCAATCGTCGAAGGCTTCGCGCGCCGCGGGATGTCGGGCGGAGCGGAGCATGGCGACGGCCGCCCCCAGCGCGTATGCACCCCAGTTGCTCACGCCGGCGGGAATGAGCAGATCGGTCGACGTACGACAGCCGATATAAGCGAGCGGGCCGAGGACTTCGGCGAGCGCGGCATCCGTGAAGCGGCCGCAACCGATTTCGTTGCCGCCGTCGACGATGCCGATCGTACGGGGGCCGGTTGTCTTGCGGGCATCGTCCGGCGGGAAGATCAACTCATCGAGCGGGGCCGTGACGTCGTCGAGCGATTCGCCTCGCATA
>JAFLCO010000193.1:829-11595 GCA_017303535.1 Planctomycetota bacterium | reverse complement strand
CCTGGGCGAGGAAGTGACCGAAGCCGTCATCACGGTGCCGGCCTACTTCAACGACGCTCAACGTCAGGCCACGAAAGACGCCGGCCAAATCGCCGGCCTCGAAGTGGCCCGCATCATCAACGAACCGACCGCGGCCGCTATGGCCTACGGTTTGGAAAAGAAGAAGAACGAAAAGATCGTCGTGTTCGACCTCGGCGGCGGTACGTTCGACGTGAGCGTCCTCGACGTCAACGACGGCGTGTTCCAAGTCATCAGCACCAACGGTGATACCCACCTCGGCGGCGACGACTTCGATCAGGTGCTCATCAACTACGTGGCCGACGAATTCAAACGCGACCAAGGGATCGATCTCCGTAAAGATCCCATGGCCCTGCAGCGTCTGCAGGAAGCGTGCGAAAAGGCCAAGAAGGAACTCAGCTCGCAAAGCAACGTCGACATCAATCTGCCGTTCATCACGGCCGACGCGTCGGGCCCGAAGCACCTGCAATTGTCGATCACGCGGAGCAAGTTCGAGCAATTGGTCGATCACCTGATCGAGCGCTGCCGGATTCCGGTCGAGCAGGCCCTCAAGGACGCGAAGATGTCCCCGTCGGACATCGACGAAGTCGTCTTGGTCGGCGGGTCGACGCGCATCCCGAAGGTTCAGGAGATGGTCAAGAAGCTCTTCAACGGCAAGGAGCCGCACAAGGGCGTGAACCCGGACGAAGTCGTCGCGATCGGTGCGGCGATTCAGGGCGGCGTGCTGGCCGGCGAAGTCTCCGACGTGCTCCTGCTGGACGTCACTCCGCTGTCGCTCGGTATCGAAACCCTCGGCGGCGTGATGACGAAGCTCGTTGAGCGCAATACCACGATTCCGACGGAGAAGAAGCAGACGTTCAGCACGGCCGACGACAACCAAACGGCCGTGACGATCAAGGTCTTCCAAGGCGAACGCGAAATGGCGAACGACAACCGCCTGCTCGGCACGTTCAACCTGGAAGGCATCGCTCCCGCTCCGCGCGGCATGCCGCAGATCGAAGTGAAGTTCGACATCGATGCCAACGGCATCCTCAACGTGTCGGCCAAGGACCTCGGCACGCAGAAGGAGCACAAGATTACGATCGCTCAATCTAGCGGATTGAACGAAGCCGAGATCGAACGGATGAAGAAGGACGCGGAACTCCACGCAGCCGACGACAAGAAGAAACGGGAGCTGGCCGAAGCCCGCAACCAAGCCGACTCGATGTGCTTCCAAATGGAAAAGCTCATGAAGGAGCACACCGACAAGCTGAAGGACTCCGACAAGCAACCGCTCGAAGCGGCGATCGCGAAAGCTCGTGAAGCCGCCAAGGGAGACAACGTCGACGCGATCAAGAACGCCATCACCGAACTCGAGCACGCCTCGAACGCGATGAACAAGGCGCTCTACGAAGCGACGAGCGCAAGCTCGGCCGGTGCGCAAGCCGGTGCAGGCCCGGAAGCCGACGCCGGCAAGAAGGGGGGCGACGACGACGTGATCGACGCGGAGTTTGAAGTGAAGAAGTAGTGTGATCTCGATCCCGCGGCGTCACGGCCGCGCGGTCGAGCGAATGCGATAGCCCGGGTGACATCGGGTCCGAGTTACACGGGGAGCGAGGGTTCGTTTGGGCCTTCGCTCCCCGTTTTTTTGTTTCTCTCGCACGAAGTTCAACGTCACCGGCCGGCTGACGCCGGCCGCTCGCCTTGAAAAACAACTGACAACTGACCACGGACAACTGACGACTACCAACATGGCCTTCCGTTTCGACAAACTGACAATCAAAGCCCAAGAAGCGGTGCAGCGGGCACAAGAAATTGCGGCCGACGCCGGCAATCCGCAGATCGACGCCGTGCACTTGCTCGCCGCGCTCACCAAAGAGACCGACGGCGTGTTCTGGCCAATTATTGAAAAGGTCGGCGCGAATCGGCGGCAGTTGGAAACCGTCGTCGAAGGGGAGCTGAAGCACTTTCCGAAGGCGAGCGGCGGCGCGCAACCGCAGGGTTCGCAAAGCCTGATGAACGTGCTCGACGCGGCGCAGCGCGAAGCCGAGGGGATGAAAGACGAGTTCGTCTCGGTCGAGCACTTGCTCTTGGCGCTGGCCAAGACCGACACCAAGGCCAAGCAACTCTTAAAACTCAACGCGATCGGTGAGCCGGAGATCCTCAAGGCCTTGCAAACGGTCCGCGGCAGTGCGCGGGTCGACGATCAGAACCCCGAGGCCAAGTTTCAGGCCTTGCAAAAATACGGCATCGACCTCGTCGATCGGGCTCGCCAAGGAAAGCTCGATCCTGTGATCGGCCGCGATCAGGAAATTCGCCGCGTCGTGCAAGTGTTGTCGCGGCGTACTAAGAACAATCCGGTGCTGATCGGCGAGCCGGGCGTCGGCAAGACGGCCATCGCCGAAGGTCTGGCCGTGCGGATCGTCAAAGGAGACGTGCCGGAGACGTTGAAGAACCGCAGCGTCGTCGCGCTCGATATGGGTGCGCTCGTGGCAGGCACCAAGTTCCGCGGCGAGTTCGAAGAGCGGCTCAAAGCGGTGCTCAAGGAAGTGCAGTCGGCGGCCGGCAACGTGATTCTCTTCATCGACGAACTGCATACGGTCGTCGGCGCCGGAGCGGCCGAGGGAGGGAACGACGCCGCGAACCTGCTTAAGCCGGCGCTGGCCCGGGGCGAACTGCGCTGCATCGGCGCGACGACCTTGGACGAATACCGCAAATACATCGAAAAGGATCCGGCGCTCGAGCGCCGTTTCCAGCCGGTGATGGTCGGCGAGCCGTCGGTCGAAGACACGATCGCCATCTTGCGCGGCATCAAGAGCAAGTACGAAGCCCACCACAAGGGCGTGAAAATCAAAGACTCGGCCCTCGTGGCGGCGGCCCAGCTTTCGAATCGGTACATCACCGACCGGTTTCTGCCCGACAAAGCCATCGACCTGATGGACGAGGCGACTGCGCGCTTGGCGATGGAGCTGCAAAGCGTGCCGACGGAGATCGACGAAGTCGAGCGCCGGCTAATGCAATTGGAACTCGCCTATCGTCAACTGCAGGATGAAACGGAAGAGCACGCTGTCGAGCAGCGCGCCCAAATCGAAGACGAGATGGACGAGCTGAAGCACAAAGCCGCGAGCCTCCGCGAACAGTGGGAAGCGGAGAAAATGGGAGTCGGCGACGTGCAGAAACTGCAAGCCGCTTTCGACGCCGCCGACCGCGAATTCCAGCAAACGAGCGACGAGATCATGAAGGCCCGCTCGGCGAATCAGTTCGTCGACGAGAAGGTCTACGCGCGGTGGTCGGAACTCGACAAGCGGCGCAAGGGCCTGGCCGAGCAGTTAGAGAAGGCCGGCAGCGCCAAAGCGGAACAGAAAGGGACGAAGCCGACCGGTCCGAAGTTGCTCAGTACGGAAGTCGGCCCGGAGGAAATCGCCGAGGTCGTCAGCGCTTGGACCGGCATTCCCGTGACGCGGATGATGGAAGCTGAGAAGGCCAAGCTTCTCGTGCTCGAGGAACGTCTGCACACGCGCGTGATCGGCCAAGACGAAGCGGTCGAGGCCGTGTCGAACGCCGTGCGTCGCAGTCGCTCAGGCTTGCAAGACCCGAACCGGCCGATCGGTTCGTTCCTGTTTTTAGGACCGACGGGCGTCGGCAAGACGGAGCTTTGCAAAGCTCTGGCGCAGGTGCTCTTTGACGACGAAAACGCGATGGTCCGGATCGACATGAGCGAGTTTGGCGAACGGCACAACGTCGCCCGACTCATCGGGGCTCCTCCCGGATACGTCGGCTATGAAGAAGGGGGCCGATTGACGGAAGCGGTCCGGCGGCGACCGTACAGCGTCGTGTTGCTCGACGAAATCGAAAAAGCGCATCGCGACGTGTTCAATGTCTTGCTGCAGGTTCTGGACGACGGTCGCTTGACCGACGGCCAGGGGCGCACCGTCGACTTCACGAATACGATCATCGTGATGACCTCGAACATCGGCAGCCAGGCCATTCAGGAGATCACGCGCGAAGGGGGCACGGCCGACGATATTCGCGAAGCGGTGAAGGTCGCTCTGGAAGGAAAGTTCCTGCCGGAGTTCTTGAACCGGATCGACGAGACGATCGTCTTCCATCCGCTCGACCGTTCGCACATCCACCGCATCGTCGAAGTGCAAGTCGATCGGTTGCGGAAGCAATTGGAACAGAACAATCTGCACTTGGACATTACCGAAGCGGCGATCAACGCGATCGCCGCCAAGGGTTACGATCCGACGTACGGTGCGCGACCGCTGAAGCGCGTGATCCAGCAGGAGTTGCAAAACCCGCTGGCGACGGAACTGCTACGCGGCGAATTCCCGCCGGGCAGCACGATCCGCGTGGATGCGCAAGAGGGCGAGTTCGCGTTTGCTCGCGTGCAGCCGGAAGAGGCGAAGGTTTAGAGAACGCAACAAGCGAGCGGCGGGGTTTATCCCCGCCGTCTGCTACTTCCAGCGTCCAACAAAACCAGACGGCGGGGATAAACCCCGCCGCTCGCTTTTCTATTCCGTCGGCAGTTCGTAGCACGCCGCTTCTTCGTCGTTGCGGACGAGGAGCCGCGTTCCGATGAGCACCGGTTGATTCCAACTGACGCCGGTCGGCAGGGCCGGGAATCGGCCGAGTTCGTTAAAACCGTCGGGCTTGGCTTCCACCAGAGCGACGTCGCCGTGCTCGCAAAGCACAACGAGCAGATCGTCGACCATCAAAATCTGCCCGTGGCCGTAATCGTTATCGCGCTTCGAGCGCCATTTGACGGTGCCGCTCTGCACGTCGACGCACATCAGAAACTCGCCGTCGTCGAGGCCGTACGCGAACGCGTCGCGGACGATCGGGTTCATAAACTTCGGCTTGAAACGGGTCGACTTGTACTTTTCGTCGACCTTCCAGGCGTCGCCGTCTTTGGTAATTTCCAACATGCGGCAGCCGACGCCGTAGCCGGCCGAGATGAACACGCGGCGGTCGTCGAGCACGATCGGCTGCGGGACTTTCGGATTGCCGCCGGACCAAGAATCGTACCGCCACAGCACGCGGCCGGTTTCGACGTCGTGGCCGGTGATGGCTTGGGCATTGACGATGAGAATTTGCCGCATGCCGCCGAGCACGGCTTCCACCGGCGTGGCGTAGCCGGAAGGGTCGTCGCCGCCGCTCCAGGCGACCGTGCCGTCGGCCGCGCGATACGCAACGAGCGATTTACCGTC
Organism: Planctomycetota bacterium; assembly: GCA_017303535.1. GTDB lineage: Bacteria > Planctomycetota > Planctomycetia > Pirellulales > PNKZ01 > PNKZ01. The sequence continues at coordinate 6,388 of JAFLCO010000193.1, read as the reverse complement.
GCCGCCGCCGACGCTGACGACCACGACGTCGCCGTGGGCCTGCGTTTTGACGATCAGCGGCGATGAGCTTTTGCCCCAATCCGGAATCGGTGCGGACGTCTCCGTGACGACGTCGTGCTTCCAGACGACTTTGCCGGTCGCGGCGTCGAAGCACTGCAGCAAGCCTGCCGAACCGAGCGTGAAGAGCCAACCTTCATGAAAAAACGGAGTGGCGCGGGGGCCGTAACCGCCGAGCGCCCAATAGTGGCCGGGCGCATCGTTGTGGCTCCACGCGACTTTGCCGTTCTTCAGATCGTAGCAGGTGACTTGCTCGAACTCTTCGTCGCCGATCTGCTGCTGCGTGAAGCCGTAGTCGCCGACGACCGCGAAGCTCGACCAACCGCGACCGATCGGCACGCGCCAAAGTTGCTTTGGCGGCCGAGCGGTCCAATCGCGGGCCAGTTTCTTTCCGGCGGGTAAACGAAATTTGCCGTCATGAGTCGGGCCGAGGAAGGAAGGGGAGTCGAACTCCGACGCTTTCAGATCAACGCTGCTTTGTGCGGTTCCGGAGGGCGCGACCGGACCCACATTCGTGTCACCCCGCAACTTGGCGAACCACGGGCGATACGCAAACCGGGGCTGCATATCGCCGCCGAACGTGGGGCGCTCGACGCGATAGACGGCCAACCCGGCGCCGACGGCAGCGAGAAAAGCGAGCAGCACGCCGAGGCGGATGACTCGCCGCAAGCCGGAGTCGAGGTAAATCCACGCGCAAACGAGCAGTCCGATGATGAGCGAGCAGACGAGCGTCGCGATAAGCTTGTTCGCGTTTGTCTGAAAAACGTCGGTGGGCGTGAGGCGAATGCCGGCCAGGGCTACGGCGCCGCCGACCACGATGAGCACCAAGCGTTTCCACTTGGGACCGGCGGCCCGCGGCGCTTCGAGAGACGGATTATCCGATACAGTCATACCTTGTGCGACGTCCGGGGTGTGCGATGCGTCGCGCGTGTGCCGGCGACTCGGGCGATTCCTAGGTACAGCGCAGCGACGCTTCGCTTGTTACATACGAAATTTTTTTTCGTATGCCGGCGTTGGCGAATTTAGTCGCCCGTCCGCGACGTCACTTCGATCAGGTGGTAGCCGAACTGCGTCTTCACCGGGCCTTGAATCGTGTTGACCGGCGCGGAGAAGACGACCTTGTCGAACTCGGGCACCATCTGGCCGGGGCGGAATTCGCCGAGGTCGCCGCCGTCTTGGCCCGACGGGCATTCCGAATGTTCCTTCGCCAGATCGGCGAACTTAGCGCCGCCGCTCTCGATTTCCAACTTGAGATCGTTGCACTGCTTTTCGGTCGGAACAAGGATATGACGCGCGCGGGCTTTTTGAAGCGGCATGGTCGGAGCTTTCCATAAAGGGCGGAGGGCGGGAACGATTCAGCTAAGGATATCCGCCGGGCCGATTTCGGCAATCGACGATGGCCTAAGGTGACGATTCTTGCAGCGGACATTTCCGCGGTTTTACGGCAATTGCCCATCTGCCTAGGCTTCCTTACAGTGAGGGTTTCGCGCCTTGGCCCGATTCGCAGCCGTACGCTTCCGACTATGTCGTCCGTCGTCAACATCGCCGCCTATAAATTCGCTCCGCTCGACGAATTGAAAGACCTTCGCGCGCGGCTGCTGGCGTTTTGCAAGGCGCGGCAGTTGCGTGGGACGATTCTCTTGAGCACCGAGGGGATCAATCTGTTCGTGGCCGGGGCGCGCGACGACGTCGACGGGCTGCTGGCGGAGTTGCGAACTCTGCCGGGGCTAGAAGACCTGCAAGCGAAGATCAGCGCGAGCGATCGCAAGCCGTTCAACCGTATGCTGGTGCGGATCAAGAAAGAGATCATCGCCTTCGGAGTGCCGGGCATCGATCCGGCGCGACGGCCCTCGCCGAAGCTCGCCCCGCGCGAACTCAAACGCTGGCTCGACGAAGGCCGGCCGGTGACGCTGCTCGACACGCGTAACGACTACGAGATCAAGCTCGGCACCTTTGCCGGAGCGATGACGCTGGGCATCGATCACTTCCGTGAGTTTCCGCAGGCCGTCGAAAAACTGCCTGCTGATTGGAAGGCGCGGCCAATCGTGATGTTTTGCACCGGCGGCATCCGTTGCGAAAAGGCCGGGCCGTTTATGCAGCGCGAGGGTTACGAGAACGTCTACCAACTCGACGGCGGCATCCTCCGCTATTTCGAAGAATGCGGCGGGGCCCATTACGATGGCGAGTGCTTCGTCTTCGATCAGCGCGTCGGCCTCGATGCCGGGCTGCAAGAGACGGAGAGCGACCAATGCTTCGCGTGCCTCACGCTGACCAAAGAAGATCAGCAAGACGCGCGGTACGAGAAGGGGGTGGCCTGCCCGTACTGCGCACCGACGGACGAGGATCAAGCGACTGCACGTTTGGCCGAACGTGAGGCGGCATTGCGTCGCGCGACGACGCCGCTGCCTGGGAGCGTGCCGTGCGATAATCACCGGCCGCTCAATGTGCCGGGCTCCGTCGACGGCCGGACGCTCATTGAGTTTCTCACGACGATCTTTCCGCATGTTCCCGAGACGCGCTGGCGCGAGGCGTGCGAGTGCGGTCGATTGCTCGATGCCGAACATCGGCCGGTTGCGGCAGACCGCGTCGTGAGGGGAGGGGAGCGGTATCTGCATTTGCAGCCGGCGGAGATCGAGCCGGACGTGAGCAACGACGTTCGTTTGGTTTACGAAGACGAAGCGATGGTCGTGGTCGACAAGCCGGCGCCGTTGCCGTTGCACCCAAGCGGTCGCTTTCATCGCAATACGCTGCAGGCGTTCCTGCATACGGTTTATGCTCCGCAACGCCCGCGGCCCGCACACCGATTAGACGCCAACACTTCGGGCCTTGTCGTCTTTTCGCGAACGCGGCACTTCGCGAGCGTCGTTCAACCGCAATTTGCGCGGGGCGAGGTGGAGAAGGTGTACTTGGCTCGCGTGCAAGGCGTGCCGAGCGACGATGTGTTCGAGTGCACGTTGCCGATCGGCACCGAGGCCGGCGAAGTCGGATCACGTGGGATTGATGAAGAGGCGGGGGCCGCGGCACATACGAAGTTTCGCGTGTTGGAGCGATTCCCCGACGGCACGACGCTCTTGGAAGTGCGGCCGATCACGGGGCGGACAAACCAGATTCGCGTGCATTTGTGGCAACTCGGGCTGCCGATTGTCGGCGAGCAAACCTATTTGCCCGGCGGAAAATTAGGGACCGTGCAAACGCACGCCGTCGACGATCCGCCGCTTTGTTTGCTGGCATATCAACTGGCGTTGAACCATCCGCTCGACGGCCGCCGGCTGACATTCTCGGCAAGAAAGCCGGAATGGTGCTTGAGCACCGGCGGCGGCGGCGCGTAACGTAATAGCCGCGCCGGCGGTCGCAAGCCTGTTCAATAGTCGCCGGGTTCTCTCACTCTACGGAGCGGCAGTGATGGGTAAACGTCCAACGTTGATTCTTTGCGCGCTGATCGGATGTTCGTTGACGGCGGCTGCGGCAACGGCCGCCGATGCGGCGGCAAAGAAGCGACCGAACGTGCTGTTTCTCGCGATCGACGATCAGAACGATTGGATCGGCTGTCTCGGCGGTCATCCGCTCGTGAAGACGCCGAACATCGATCGGCTCGCGGCCCGCGGCACGGTGTTTACCAACGCGCATTGCCAGATGACGCTTTGCAATCCGTCGCGGACCAGCCTGATGACGGGGCTGCGGCCGTCGACGACCGGCGTCTACGGATTGTCGCCGTGGTTTCGCACGGTCGATGCGTTGAAAGACCGCGTCGCGCTGCCGCAGTACTTCCATCAGCATGGCTACAAGACGTATTCGGTCGGCAAGATTTATCACGGCGGCGTCGGCGGGCCGAAGTTGAAGGCGCAGGAGTTCGACGTCTGGGGGGATGCCGGAGGCGTGGGCGTGCGGCCGCCGCAGAAGTTGATTCCGCCGACGCCGATGGGGAACAACCCGCTGATGGATTGGGGCGTGTTTCCGCACGCCGACGTTGAAAAGGGGGACTATCAAGTCGCAAGTTGGGCGATCGAAAAGCTCGAGCAGATGCCCAAGGACGAGCCGTTTTTTTTGGCCGCCGGTTTCTTTCTGCCGCACGTGCCGTGCTATGCGACGCAGCGGTGGTTTGATCTGTATCCCGACGACGACAGCGTATTGCCGGCCGTGAAGGAGGGCGATCGCGACGACGTGCCGCGTTTCGCGTGGTACCTGCACTGGAACCTCCCGGAACCGCGACTGAAGTGGGTACGCGAGAACAATCAGTGGCGAAATCTCGTGCGGTCGTACCTGGCTTGCGTGAGTTTCACTGATGCGCAAGTCGGCCGGGTGCTCGACGCGCTCAAGGCCTCGGGGCATGAGGACGACACGATCGTGGTCTTGTGGGGAGACCACGGCTGGCACTTAGGCGAGAAGGCCATCACCGGCAAGAACACGCTCTGGGAGCGGTCGACGCGAGTGCCGCTGGTGTTCGCAGGGCCGGGCGTGCGAGCCGGACAGAAATGCGCGGAGCCGGCGGAATTGCTCGATATGTATCCGTCGCTGGTCGAGCTGGCCGGATTGCCTGCGCGCACTGACTTAGAAGGCTTATCGCTCGTGCCGCAATTGCGCGATGCGTCGGCCGCGCGCGAGCGGCCGGCGATCACGACGCATAATCAGGGAAATCATGCGATTCGCAGCCGCGACTTTCGCTATATCCGCTACGCCGACGGCACGGAGGAACTTTACGATCACCGCAGCGATCCGAACGAGTGGAAGAACGTCGTCGGCGAAGCTCCCTATGCTGACGTGGTCGCGGAGCACAAGCGGTGGTTGCCGAAGATTGATCTGCCGCCGGCGCCGGGGAGTAAGTCGCGGGTGTTGACTTATGATCCGAAGACGGATGAAGCGGTTTGGGAGGGGACCTTGGTGCGGCGCGGGGATGCGGTGCCGGAATAGACGAGGAGGCAGGGGGCAGGAGGCGAGTAAGCTTTGCGCGGTTTGAGCGCGGAGGCGAGCTCCGCGGCTAAATGTTTTTAGCGCATAAAAAAACCCGGTGCCGACGACGACCGAGGTCGTCGCCGGGCACCGGATCCTACCGGCAGGCGGAGCCGGAGACGGTTCCGGCACGAGGAGTTCGCGGTTTGCGGCTCCCCGTGCCGGGGTGTTGGGATGAGCGGAGCCAGTGGGCTCCGCTCAATCGTGAGCCAAGGCTTAGCCTTCGCTCTTGGCCATGACGAAGCCGTGGTAAGCGTTGTGACCGTGTTCGCCGATGTCGAGGCCTTCGATTTCTTCTTCGGCCGAGACGCGGAGACCGATCGTGTACTTGATCGCGAACCAGCAGATCGCTGAGACGACCACGGTGTAGACGCCGACCGCAACAACGCCCTTGATCTGGGCGACCCCCCCCCCCCCCCCCCCCCCCCCCCCCCCCCCCCCCCCACCCCCCCCCCCCCCCCCCCCCCCCCCCCCCCCCCCCCCCCCCCCCCCCCCCCCCCCCCCCCCACCCCCCCCCCCCCCCCCCCCCCCCCCCCCCCCCCCCCCCCCCCCCCC
>JAFLCO010000193.1:0-819 GCA_017303535.1 Planctomycetota bacterium | reverse complement strand
GGGCGAGGAGTTGCGTCATGCCGCCACCGTAGAACAGGCCGGAGGCAGGAGCGAGAGCACCTTCGGCCGGAACTTCAGCGAAGAGGCCGATCGCCAAGCAGCCCAGCGTACCGCAACCCAAGTGGACCGAGGTCGCACCGACCGGATCGTCGCACTTGATCTTGTCGAAGAAGAGGACCGAGAAGACGACGAACACACCGGCGACGGCGCCGATGATGAGCGAGTCGTTCATCGACACCCACGCACACGGAGCGGTAATCGCGACGAGACCGGCCAAGCAGCCGTTGATCGTCATGCCGAGGTCCGGCTTGCCGAGCACGAGCCACGCGGTCGCGGTGGCGGTGAGAGTGGCAATGGCACCGGCGGCGTTGGTGTTAACGGCGATCTTCGCGAGCAACGAACCGTCGCCGACGCCCATCGTGCTGCCCGGATTGAAACCGAACCAGCCGAGCCAGAGCACCAAGCAACCGATGAACGCGGCCGTCATGTTGTGGCCGGGAATGGCGTTGACCTTGCCGTCGGGACCGTACTTACCGATACGCGGGCCAAGGATATAGGCACCCGTCATGGCCGCCCAACCGCCGACGCTATGCACCGCGGCGCAACCGGCGAAGTCCCAGAATCCGGCATCCGCGAGCCAGCCCGCACCCCACACCCAGTGGCCGGTGACCGGATACATGATCACCGCCATCAAGGCCGAGAAGATGATAAACGACAGGTACTTGATGCGTTCGGCCACGGCCCCCGAGACGATCGTCGCGGCGGTGCCGGCGAACACGAGTTGGAAGAAGAACTTGCACCAAAGCGGAACGCCGGCCC